>NZ_JBIDFK010000001.1:0-393723 GCF_046635725.1 Gilliamella sp. CG22 | reverse complement strand
ACCCAATAACCGAATATTTACAAGCCAAACCAGACGATAGTTTTGCAGAAGGACGATTAAAAAACAGCTTAGAAGGATTGTTAGTAGGCGGCTTAGCCGAACCCTTAACCCGTTCACTACGCTTATTAAAATACGCCCGCATCAAAATAACTGGCACTGAAGTCAGAGCGAAAGTACATCATAAAATTGAAGCGGTAGAGGTTGAATTAAAAAAATTAGATTTAAATAATACTGGAAATAATCAGATTATTAATGGATATGAACATCTTGAACTTTCTGATAGACATTTGTTAGATAGACTAAGTATTCCTAAAGCAACAGGTAACTCGCTTTTTACAGGGACAAGAGCTGAAGCATTAGCTGATATGCCTAATTGTGCTAATGTAAAGGCGCTGACTAATCATAAATATCAATACAGATTGCGAGTAGGAAATTATCGAGTTTTTTAATTTTGATGGTGTTATCCTTATTGTTTCTGTTGAAGAGGAGAAAAAGCTCGATGAACGCACGTACTAATATACAATTTATTAATAATGAACTCGGGCAACCTCAATTTGTGGTTATGCCGTATACTCAATATTTAGAGTTATCAAAATCCAAGCAGATTGACACTGAAGCAGGCGTACCAAGTGAGGTGGTAAACATGGTTTTTGATAATAACTATTCACCAGCTCAAGCATGGCGTAAATATTTGAATTTATCCCAAGTTGATGTTGCGAATAGGATTGGCATCAGCCAATCGGCGTATTCTCAATATTAAAAAATCCAAAAGTTAAGGAAATCAACGCGAATTAAAATTGCTGAGGCCCTACAAATTAAGCCTGAGCTACTAGATTTTTAAATAAAACCCTCTTAAAGGGTTTTATTTACTTTCTCCTTTTGAATAACTTTTTATACCATTTTCCTATGGTTGATTAGTCCATTTAAAACGCTGTTCTATAAATACCATATCCACCATTTAAAGAATGAGCAATCCTATATGTTAAAACTTGGTTTTTCTCAACATCCCCTTCAACCTCAACCAGACCACCACCACAAATGTTATTAGCTATCATGCTAAAAACTCTCTTCCCAATCCGAGGATAAATTGTGATTTTTTCAGATGGGTTTAAATCAGCAATTTTAACACCATCAACATAAAGAGAATCGGAACATGCGCTACTTACAAAGCCTTTATCTCTTTTTATAATAACTGTTCCTGAATCTTCTTTTTTTTCAAAAATGTTTTGGTTGTATATTCGCTTTTGAGGAACGTTTACCGCTTCATCATTAGACACCGGTGACGATGAACACCCTACCAACATAAAACCAATTATCCCAAACAATACAATTTTTTTCATACTATCTCCTTGATTTTTGGATAATGGTATGAAATTCATGCTTTTAAATCAACGTTTATTTAGTAGCCCTTCCAGTCACTGCTCATATTGAATTTGAAAGAGGATTGCTACCGGTTTATCCCTATGTGTATAGGGAACACACTCGAATAACATTTTTAATTACCTGTAATCGCGGTTTATCCCTATGTATATAGGGAACACTTTAAAACTCAGATTGTCTGGTAATCTATCGTCGGTTTATCCCTATGTATATAGGGAACACATGATTTTGACGTTTTTTTTATTTAACACAGGAGGTTTATCCCTATGTATATAGGGAACACAAATTATGAATTTGGTTATGATCTGGTTGATACGGTTTATCCCTATGTATATAGGGAACACGATATGGTCATTGTTATGTATAAATAAACAGTACGGTTTATCCCTATGTATATAGGGAACACTTCACGTAAGCTATTGGTCATTTCATTAAAACCGGTTTATCCCTATGTATATAGGGAACACATTTATCAAAATTTTCGTTATATTCGGCGTCACGGTTTATCCCTATGTATATAGGGAACACGCTAATTCCAGTTTAACCGCTGTTAATTGAATATGGTTTATCCCTATGTATATAGGGAACACATGGTTTCAATTGGTAGTTTATATCCCCTCGCCGGTTTATCCCTATGTATATAGGGAACACAATTTGCTTCTAATTTTTAAAGTTTAACTTATCGGTTTATCCCTATGTATATAGGGAACACCAGCACGGTAAATTCAGTGTTTGGCTCAAACTCGGTTTATCCCTATGTATATAGGGAACACTCTAATTATAACCTATTGTTTATTAATTAAAATAGGGAGGTGTAAAATTCTACCGATTTTTTGTTGTTTTTTTAGGCAATTTAGTTTAATACACATTAGGAATGTAATTTTATAATTATCATATACTTACTTGCAATCATGGAGTTTTTTTAACGGAAACTCTTTTGCAATTTTTACTGCGCACCGAGCAATTCTTGAGAACAAGATAACATGTTACTTTTTGGTAGATGATTTTAACGAACGACTTTATATTGATCTTACCTTTAGCTTCTTGTTTTATTCGGCTTTATGCCGAATGTTATAACCATTAATACGTAGACAGACGTTATAACAATAGTTAGAAGTTTTATAACAGAAAAAATAATTAGGAGTTTGAACAAAGCATTAATTTTTAGATCTTTGAAAATAATGGCTATCCCTATGTATTTAAGGAACACAATAATTTTAAAGATAACCCTATTTGAGGGGGAACGATTTATCCCTATGTGCATAGGGAACACGCACATCTAAGAATTTCGGCGTTTAATTCTATTCGGTTTATCCCTGTGTATACAGGGAACACAGTGTTGCTAAAGTGTATGCTGATTGAATATCCGGTTTATCCCTGTGTATACAAGGAACACACTGAGCGTCGGGCACCGGCTGATCTGTCAATCGGTTTATCCCTGTGTATACAGAGAACACCTTTTCGGCAATATCGGATTCTTCGGAATCGGCGGTTTATCCCTGTGTATACAGGGAACACAAATTGGGTGACGGGATTATACCGGTTAAATGCGGTTTATCCCTGTGTATACAGGGAACACATTTGTGGTCGCAGGTTGCTTCATGATAAGTACGGTTTATCCCTGTGTATACAGGGAACACGTGTATTTGCCTCACGCCTAGCTTTGCCTAACCGGTTTATCCCTGTGTATACAGGGAACACCGCATCAAAAAAATTACGTAACTGACGTATTTCGGTTTATCCCTGTGTATACAGGGAACACTCTGCTATAGAAACATTCGGACCCAATCCAAACGGTTTATCCCTGTGTATACAGGGAACACATAATTGTATTTGGATTTTAGCAGTTAGGTCTCGGTTTATCCCTGTGTATACAGGGAACACATCAAAAATAGAATCAACAATATACCGATCCCCGGTTTATCCCTGTGTATACAGGGAACACAATTAACGCTGGGGAATCTATTATCTAAATATCGGTTTATCCCTGTGTATACAGGGAACACAGGCTGAGGATATTGCAGCATATGCGACCGCCCGGTTTATCCCTGTGTATACAGGGAACACCATTTTTTCCACCTTAATAACAAGTTCTAATTCGGTTTATCCCTGTGTATACAGGGAACACGCGCAGTGTAATGAACCACTAATAATGAAAATATCGGGATTAAATAAAAATTTGCGGGAATAAATGGGACGGATATTGGTGGAAACTGGGATTGTAGAAATTAAAAAAATAAAATGTCAAAAAAACCAAAATGAAAATAAAAACACAAACCGGCTCGAAATTTTCGTTGAGCACGATAACGCCGGTTAGCCGTTTAAATTGAATTTAAAAAACGTTTAAAAACTCCTCCCTCTTTTATTTTTTTGATAGCACGCGTTCCAATTTTGCGATGACCCTAAATGTGGGTTCGTCTTTAGGGGTTATCGTAAACGACTGATATTGTGCGTTATCACTGATAATGTTGTACGATGCTGTCACGGGGTTGTATTGCAGTCGTTTAACCATTAATACATTGTTAAATAAAATTACGTAGATGCCATCCAGCGGTCGTTGTAGTTCGGTTTCATTATAGACGCTAACCATGAGAGTATCACCGTTGTTAATCGTGTCTGTCATGCTGTCGTCGGTTGCTGTAAATGTTGCTAGTTGTGCGTTTGCCAATCCTTGTTGCTCCACGAAATCCTTGGCTAATATAATTCGTGCTATACCGTTCGTCTTAACGTTTAAATCACCATTATCAGCAGTTTCAACACTCAGATCTCCAACCATAACATAGTTATCAAAAAAATCATTATTGACTGGTATTCTATTGTATTTGGCTGAAGGCTCCTGCAGCTTGTTGTCGAAATCTTTATCCTTATTAAGAATGCTCGAAACTTCGTATTCATATACGCGCCCCTTTACCCCCAAGACTCTCCTGCGCTTCCAATTTTCGGTTTTCGCCTTATAGGTTACGCCTTGAATTGTTGACGGCATTCCATTCGTGGCAACAATGTCCTTTAATTGCACCCATAATTCTTTCATTCAAACCTCTCAGATTTAAAAATCACTTTAAATTAAAAAACAAATCTTTAAACTAAAATTAATTAATATATATCAATTGCTTAAATTAAAAACTAAAAATAAATTAAATTTTTTGATTTAAAGAGTATTGACTTAAAAACCAGCTTGATTTAAAGTAACTTTAAATCAAGACGTAACGCAATCTTAAAAACTTGCGAACTAACTTTATATATTTACATAAAACGACGGAGAAATAAATATGAATCGACAGGACTGGCACCCAGAGGATATTAAATGTGCGCTTCGCAAAAAACGAATTACCCTGAGAGGTCTTTCAGTTGGGGCTGGGTTAGCCCCGTGCACGTTAAATAACGCCCTTAGAGTCTCTTACCCTAAGGCTGAGCGCATAATCGCTAGCGCGCTTGGACTTGAGCCGAGAGACATTTGGCCGTCTCGTTATCAATATAAATAATGAGGTGCGCCATGTGGCTTACAGCACAGGAATTGAGTCAAATTTCAGGTATGCCAAATACTGTTCAAGGTGTTTTGTATAAGGCTAAAACCGAAAATTGGAAGCGTAGGAGAGTCTTGGGGGTAAAGGGGCGCGTATATGAATACAACCTCTTCTCTTTATCTATACACGATCAGGCTCGCATATTGAAATCGAAAAACAAAATGCTGGTCGGTGGTAATCAGATCGTGGATAGACCTAATTCAACAGAAAAAAATTATTGTGCAGAGGCGTTGTGGACGCGCTGGGAACGCGTAACTGACAGGCAAAAATCCGACGCCAAAAAACGAGCTGCTGCAGTTATCGACGTCCGTCAATTGGTTGGTTCGGGAACTAAAACGACCGAGGCGATCGAGACTGTTGCCAACGCCCACGGGGAGGCTGTTGGTAGCGTGTGGCGCTGGTATTTCAGAACGAGAAAATTAGATCAGTCTGATTTGTTGCCAGCGTTAATATCCGGTCACGCAACACGTAATAATACCTCTCGACATTTTGATATGACGGCCGATGCGTGGGATTTTTTTGTGGCCAGTTATTTCAGACCCGAACGCCCTGCATTTAACACGTGTTATCAATTATTGTGCGACGTCGCCAGCGAGCGGGGTTGGAAAATCCCGTCATTATCCAGCGTTCGCCGTAAAATTGAGCGAGAAATTACCCCGCAACAACGCGTACTGTGGCGTGAGGGTGAATACGCATTGATGCAATTATACCCTGCTCAGCAACGCAGTGTTGAGGAGTTGAGTGCGCTAGAGTGGATTAATGGGGACGGCTATTTGCATAACGTGTTTGTTCGCTGGCACAACGGCGAGATTTTGCGTCCTAAAACGTGGATTTGGCAGGATGTTCGCACCCGTAAAATACTGGCGTATTACTGTGACGTTTCAGAAAACAGCGATTCAATTCGATTGTCGTTGGCTGACGTTATTGAGCGGTATGGTGTTCCTCGGCACGTCACCATCGATAACACGCGGGCGGCAGCCAATAAATGGTTGACTGGGGGCGTGCCAAACCGCTACCGATTCCGAATTAAACCCGACGAGCCGCTGGGTATTATTCCTCTGCTGGGTATCCAATTGCACTGGTCTAGCGTAATGCTGGGTCGTGGGCACGGTCAGGCTAAACCAATTGAGAGAGCATTTTCACACGGTGGGCTGGGTGAATTGGTTGATAAACACCCGCTGCTGGCTGGTGCATATACAGGTGCGAACGTGCTCGAAAAACCGGACAACTACAACAGCAAAAATGCCGTCGACGTTACCGTTTTCCTCCGTGCACTCGAACAGGGTATTGCAATGTTTAACAGTAAACCTAATCGTAATACTGAGGTCTGTGGTGGTGTAATGTCGTTTGATGACGCGTTTAACGCGGGCTACCAGTCCAGTGTGGTTAGGCGAGCTACAGCTGAACAGCGTCGGCTGTTGCTGCTCCCGTCCGAGGCTGTCACGGTTCGTCACGACGGCACGTTTACAATTGACGCGGGGGGTTCAATCCGTGGTGCTAAAAACCGTTATTACAACGAGCGGCTGATTGGTATCAGACCGAATAAAATCGTTGTCCGATTCGATCCTCGCAATTTGCACGAGCATGTTCTGGTTTACACGCTCGACGGGCGGTTTATCTGTGACGCCAAATGTCTGGATAGGGTTGCGTTCGGCGACACCCAGTCAGCCCGAGAACATAAACGCGAACGCACGCAATTTGTTAAACGACACAAAGAGGCGGCTAAAAATCAAAAACGTATGTCGATTTTAGAGGTTCAGGCAATGATGCCAAACGTTGAGTTGTCCGAACGCACAGAATCTGGAGCGATTGAGATTCTACAGGCAGTGAATGCGGAAACGGTGGCAGATTCTGATAACGACAATTTGGCTGACGTGATTGATTTTGAATCTGCATTCCAATTGGGACTAAAAAAACTAACAGAAATGAGCGAGGAATGATGAATGTTTACTGATATCAGAAACGAGGTGCGGTCAACTGTTGAGGGGGGTGAAAAATATAGCGTTATAGCTAAACAGTCCGGCATATCACCCACAACCCTCAGTCAGTTTATTAACGGTTCGTATGCTGGGGATAATCAGCGTGTTGCGGATAAATTGGCGGTTTGGCTGGCGGATAGACGCACAGCAGGCAGTCTGAGAGTAGCACCGAATTTTGTTAGAACGCCAACCAGTAAAAAAATTTTCAGCGCACTGGATTACGCAAAAATCTCTGGGGTTTTTGTGGTTATCTACGGTAACAGCGGGGTTGGAAAAACGAACGCAATCACTGAATACGCAAAAAAACCGAACACGTGGTTGATTACCGCGCGCCCATCGTCATCTCGGCTGCTTGAGTGTCTGAGCGACATTGCGTACGCGCTCGAACTGGATTACGCGCCCAAACGTGTTGGCGCACTCAGTAGTCACATTTGCCGAAAATTACGAGGCACTCAGGGGCTGCTAATTGTTGACGAAGCTGACCACCTGCCCTACGACGTTTTGGAGGAAATTCGGCTAATTCAGGAAATGACAGGCGTCGGAGTTGTGCTCTGCGGTAATCACCAGATTTATTCAAAATTGTCAGGGGGAGGTACACGTAAAACTGATTTTGCACGACTGTTTTCGCGTATCGCAAAAAAATTAGCGATTCTCAACGTTACTGCCGATGATATCGACGCTATCGCCGACGCGTGGGGTATTGACGGCGAACGTGAGCGCAAATTGGTGCACGAATTAGGGCGACGAGCAGGGGCGTTACGTATTATTAAAACAACCCTCTCACTAGCTGCAATACTGGCAAATAGTAGTAATTCGGCAATTAGCGAGGTGCACATTAGTGCGGCAATTAGGGATTTGGAGGGGGTTTAATCATGGGTTCGAATAGCGAAATAGCGTCAACAATGAGCACCGTTTCTCAGGTGGTGTCTCAGCTCACCAGTGACGGTTTTTTGGTTAACAGGGTGATTGTTGGAAACGCTCAGCGCCCCACTATTTTTTTATTTGTTAACGACAGGTGTCGGGCGCTGATTAGTTCAGGTCGGGCACACTATCGGTATATAGGGAATCACTGCCGGATTAAACAGGGTGCGTTCGAGTTCGGTGGTTGTTGTGTTGTTTGGTCTGAGAATTTAATTAATTAGGAGGTCATTATGTTTGGATCCAGTGGGGGCTGGCGTCAGTATACCGCCGGTGAAATTGCCGCGGCGTTAATCGACGTTTCGGCGGTTGCGTTAAAAATGGCGCGAGAGGGGTTTGCGATTCAAAAAATCAGTGTTACTCAGGGCGGTTGTGCGCCAGAGATTCAACTATTTAACAATGACGCGTGTCAGCAATTGTTGCGGACAGGTGTTGCGAGTTTGGGGTGGGCTGACAGTGATGGTTTGCATCGTAACGGTTTTTTTTATCAGCACGGTTGTAGATTTGTGTGGAGCGAGAGGTGATTATGAGAGTTTCAAAAAAAACAGATCGACTAATAGGCGTCTTTAGCGTTGCGTTAACCCGTAATGCTGCTGACGACGGGTTTGACGTTTATGTGACCGGCGAGTCATTTGGTGGAGAGCACAGGGGCACGGCGGATCTGATACGGCGCTGTATAGTAGACGCCCTAACAGAATTCAGTCAGGGTCACATCAACACTGACAATCACAGTACTACACATTAATCAAATTGAGGAGTGATGAATATGAATAACGAAAACGAATTTTATAAACAGTACACTAGCGAACAGGTGGTTGCAGGCTACTGGCGAGACGCGAGAGGTACCCTAGTCCCAGAATCAATGATTAGAGGGATTGACAGGGAGCGCGAGCAGGTTGTGGCTGAAATTATTGAGCACGCAAAAATGCTTAACAGGGAGTTGTCACTTTTCAAGGGGAAAATTTTGGGGGACATTGAGGCTTTTGTTGAGTTATCTGCCGAGCAGTATAATGTTAACGTTGGAGGTGCTCGGGGCAACGTGACGCTATTTAGTTTTGACGGTAGATACAAAGTTCAGCGCGCAGTTTACGATTGCGTTGCACCTGACGAGCGCGTTTTGGCTGCAAAACAGCTGATTATTGATTGCGTTAATAGCTGGGCTGAAAACGCCAGACCTGAGCTAAAAACCGTGGTGAGTAGAGCGTTTGCCACTGATAAAAACGGCAGTTTGAGATTGGGTCGATTACTGGAATTACGACGACTGGATATTCAGGACGAACGCTGGTGTCGCGCAATGGTCGCGCTGGACGTGTCGTTGCAGGTTGTGGGTAATCGCACCTATGTTCGAATCTACGAACGAGTCGGAGATAGCGACGAATATCGCCCGCTATCGTTAGGTGTGTCGGGGGTTTGATATTATGCAGTTGTCCAGAACCTTTAGTAGCTATACCCCTGTTCGTCTCAATGTTTTATCGTCAGGCGGAGGTGTGCAGTCTAACGCAATAATATGTTTAATGTTTACGGGAGCGCTGCCGCGCGCCGACCTAGTTGTTATGTCGGACACTGAGAGGGAATCGTCAGCCGCGCTGGATTACCAGCGCGAATATATGCAGCCTATTTGTGATGAAATGGGTATTCCATATCACATTGTCAAAAAATCAGATTACACGGACGTTGATTTGTATCAGCCTAGCAATGGTGCAGTATTAGCTGGATATTTTTCCGAGCTCAACGGTAGAAAATTCGACGGAACCTGTTACGGCAAACAGCCATCATATTGCTCAACTAGGTGGAAACGCGAGGTGGTCGAGCGATTTCTGAACGATAAATTTGGTACTGACGAGCTGACGCGTCGGGGGGGGGGGGATATGTGGATGGGGATATCGATTGATGAGATTCGCCGCGTAAAAATAACCACAGGCAAATGGCGCAGAGTTTACCCGTTGTGCGAAATGTTATTGAGTCGTCGAGACGCAATCCAAATAGTTGAAAATTGTGGGTTGCCCACCCCGCCACGCTCTGCGTGCTGGATGTGCCCCAATCGTCACGATAGCGAGTGGCTGTGGATGAGGAATAATTGTCCGGAGGATTTCAGGCGGGCATGTGAACACGAGCGAGAAATACAAATCGAGCACCCTCATTTGTGGCTAACCAAATATGGCGTGCCATTGGAAACGGCGCCATTTGACCAAAACAGCCCTCAGCTAGATTTTTTTTGCAATTCAGGCATGTGCCACAATTAACGGGGGTTTGACGTGACTAAAAATCAATTAATTCAGTTGATTCATATAGCCCAGTCCCAGTTGGGACTGGACGACGAGACGTATCGCGCCCTGCTCGTTACTGAGACTCAAAAACGCTCGTGCGCTAAAATGGCAAAATCCGAACTGGAACGTGTTTATGAGGCACTGAAAACTCGCGGGTTTAAATATACAGGTGTGAAAAAACGACATCCTGCGCCAGCTGTCAGGGTGTCTGACAGGCGGGGTGATATAAAAAAAATTCGCGGGATTTGGATTACTATGGGGCATCAGGGATTTATTTCCGATTCCCGAGATGCTGCGCTCGATGTGTTTGTCGAGCGTATGACCAGAAAATTTACGGGCGGATTGGGCATTAAAAATCACGCGTGGCTGGATCCCAATTTGGCGGCGCATGTTTTGGAATCGCTAAAAAAATGGCACACTCGTGAAATTGTTGAACGGTTATCACTGGTTAGCGGGGTGCGGTATAATAACGGTGTTTTATATCTGCCAGACAACACCTCGTACAATGGGTACGACAAAATCACTCAGCTATACGAGGCAGTAATTAATCAGAAATACAGGAGGGGCAAATGAAGTTAGGACGCTGCCCAATCTGTCACTCCGACCTGCATCTAGATGCCCTCATTGAGGACGCGGCGGGTCGTGAGGTGCTGGCCATGCTGCTCAAATTTACACACAGCTGCGCCCGCCCTCTCGTTGCCTATCTCGGGCTATTTCGCCCCGCCAAATCTAACCTGAGTAATTCTCGAACAGCAAAATTAATGGGCGAGGTATTAGATCAGTTTAAACCGAGTCGGCATCTCGCGCACGCACTCAGTGAGACTGTCCGGCAGATTCAAAAAAAACGTGCTGGTAGCGGTGACGTTAAACCGCTATCGAATCACAATTATCTAAAAACGGTATACGATTCAACTAGCAATTTGTTTTTGTACTCAGAGGCTGGTGGGGAGGCTGCCCCCGTCAGAGAGGGTAACGAGGTTTATTTTGAACAAATGTACCGTGCCGGTGCTGATTTTTCCAAAATTCAGGTTGCCGGTGCGCAGGAGTGGTTGGCAAACAGGAGACAAAAAAATGACGGATGATAGAACTAATAATTTGCAATTGTTCGATGACGACCACGCGGAATTTGGTGCAATGCTCGATACGCTGGACGGTATACCCGACGTTGTGGCGCTCAGAAAAAACTGGCCTAAATTGTTGTCAGAATTTGTGGATTTATTCTATTCTGAGCTACGCAGGCAGGGGTTGTCTGAGGCGCAGGCTATCGTGGCAGCGCCAAAATTGGCTGGCGTTCTGGGTAATTATTTTGGCGGTCGTGTTTGTTATATCCCCAGTGGTGAGCGGTTACAACAGGCAATTCGGGATAATCGGATTTTTCTGGATTATCAGGTTGGTAACGGTGATATTATTCCACTGGCCAAAAAATACCGGTTAACAGACAGTCACATTTATTCTATTATACGTGAGCAGTTGGCGCTGCACAGACGACGAAATCAGCCTGACATGTTCGAAAAATCTTAGATCCGCCACAAACCCAATCAACCTACCATATCAACTACCCTATCAATATCAATCATTGATAGGGTAAAAAATGAAACAACAATTATCATCCCATTTTAAACGCAGTGAATTTGTGTGTCGCTGTGGGTGCAGCGGGTTCCTGTGCGCATACGAGTTAATAGATGTTCTGGAAAACGTCCGCATGCATTTTAATTCACCGGTTGTTGTCAATAGTGGTTTTCGTTGTGTTCAGCACAATAAAAATGTCGGGGGGCAACCGAATAGCCGGCACCTGCGTGGTGACGCGGCAGATATAACTGTCAGGGGGGTTGCACCCAAATTGGTCGCCGATTATCTGGAGTCACAGTACCCAGACAAATACGGTATTGGACGTTATCGTACGTTTACTCACATTGACGTGCGCCCTACTCTCAGTCGTTGGGGTCGCAATTGATGATTGAATCAGCGTACACAATTGCTGAGTACACAAAAATGTACCCAATATTGCGCAACCCTCGATTTTTGGCGGTATTCGAATTTGCTCGCGAGTTCGCCATGAGCCGTGCGTTACACGGCGAGGACTGTCGGAACGTGCCAATATATAGCCACGACGCTACCTATCAATCGGTTTTTACCCGTGGGTGGCGTAGCGTGAGTGCGCAGGACGTCAGGCTACAACGAGCGTTAAATGAGGTCAAAAAATGAAAAAAATTCTTGAATTAATCACGAATCCGGCAACGGGTCGTTTGTCGTCGTCAGACTGTGCTGTGTGTCTGGCGTTCGTGGTGTCAACAATTGTTGTGCTGTGGCAGGCTGTCAATTATCAACCCAACGAGTTACTGCTGGGTGCGTATCTGGCGGCGTGGGTTACGCAGTCACAGACGAGTAAACGTGCTGCAATAAAACGAGACGCTAACAGTCGACGAGGTGGAGATGGGTATTTTGATTAGCACGCTGAGAAAAATTCCGACCTCTCTATTTGTTATCGCTCTCCTGTCGCTCATTAGTTTCTACTGGATGCAGCGGAGTGTGAATTTGGAAAACGAATTAGCGCAAATGTCTGAGCGTCACACTGCTGAGCGACTGGTCGCGGCTAACGCGTATAACGCCGAATTGCAACGGCAGGCTGCTCTTAATGACGAATTGACGAGGCAGTTAATTGATCGGCAAAATCAGATTACAACACAGTTACAACAATTGGAGAGTTCAATAGATGGTGCGATTAAAAACGATGGCAATATTTATAACGGCATTGGCGCTGACAGCCTGTGCGTCTATAGACGGGCGTACGGTTACAATTGCAAATAGCCAGCCACCAACATCGGCGCTGGTATTGCCGGCTAAACCAGCACCACCGACAAACGGTCAGCCGGCGGAGCTGCTGAGGTTTGCAACGCAATACGGCGCATACTGTCAGCGGTTGGAGAACAATATAAAAACGATTGCAGAATGGAGTGAGAATGGCGGATTTAGTGGACAACGGCGGTGAAACAGAACAGCTGTTGAGAGACATTGAAATTAATAATTGTATTAACAAAACGCTACCACAGCGTATTGGTGATAATTGTGTTGATTGTGACGAGCCAATACCGTCTGAGCGACTGAACGCGGGCGGCCACATCGTTCGCTGTATTGATTGTCAGCATGCATATGAGTTACTGAAAAAACGGGGGCGGTTGTGATTGATTTTTTGCGTCAACATTGGTCAACAATCAGTTCAATTGGGGCATGCTCCGTTTCAGTATTAGTGGCGTTTTTGGCAACAAAATTTGCCAGACGTGAGGAGTTGAACACTGTTGCTGAGGACGTGTCCAGACTAAAACGGGACGTCTCGGTAATTCAGGGGCAACTTGAGTCAATGCCGACCAAAGACGATATCCACAAGCTGAATCTTGAAATATCAGGGTTGCGTGGCGACATTAAAGAAATAAAACCGGAACTTGCTAGCGTCAAACGTATCAGTAATTTGTTGCTGGAAAATGAGCTGAAGGAAATTAAAAAATGAGTTTTAGGCAATTATTAGATGAAGATCGGCGGTTGGTTGCGCTCCGTGCTTTATGTGATTGTGGTGGTTCAGCAAACGAATCCGTGTTGCAGACCTGCCTAGATCAGTACGGGCACCGCATTAGTCGAGATTTGATGCGCTCGTATATGGGTTGGCTGGCGGAGCAAGGATTGATTAAGTTGCAAGATATCGCTGGGTGCTATGTTGCTGATATCACGGGGCGCGGGGAAGATGTTGCGACAGGTCGGGCAACTGTTGTTGGTGTAAAAAAACCACGAGCTAGTGATTATGACTAAAACTACACGCGGGCGACCATCAAAAATAGATTTGTTGCCACAGTATATTAGGGATGAGCTGCACAAATTATTGCGTGACAGGGGGTTGACGCAGCAGGATATTCGTGCCGCCGTTAATGAGTTAATAGATGAGCACGGATTGAGCGCCGACATGAAGCTCTCCCGCACCGGACTGAATCGCTACGCAACCAGAATGGAGGAGATGGGTGCAAAAATCCGACAATCGCGAGAGGTGGCCGAGGCGTGGACAGCCAAATTAGGGGACGCTCCTACGTCTGACGTAGGGAAACTACTGCAGGAAATTGTCAGGACATTGGCGTTTGAAACATCAATGCACATGAGCGAATCGGATAAAGCAGCGGAACCTAAAGCGCTCGCGCAAATGGCGCTTGCGATTCAAAGAGTCGAGCAAGCGGCAATGGCCAGTCACAAACGAGAGCGGGAAATTAGAGAGGCATTTGCCGCAGAGGTTGCTGAATCGACTGAGCACGCAGTTAGATCCGCCGGTATGAGCGCAGAAACAGCACAAAGTATTAAGCAGATGATTTTAGGTATTGCGTAATGAGTGAGTTTAGGACTGATTTAACTGATATTTCAGCCTCCGTTAACGCTATTTTAAATAGTGAGTTTAGCCCTGAGGATGTGCTGCTCGGTTATCAAAAGCGCTGGATTGCTGATGATTCGATTTTAAAGGTCGCTGAAAAGTCTCGACGTACGGGTCTTACATGGGCGGAGGCTTGCGATGCAACATTGACGGGCGCAATGAGTCGTGATGCTGGCGGACGCAACACGTTCTATGTCGGCTCATCAAAAGATATGGCTCGCGAGTTTATTGATGCGTGCGCAATGTGGGCAAGGGCGTTTAATTATGCTGTTAGTGAAATTGTTGAAGAATCGTTGATTATTGAGAACGAGCGCACTGATATTTTAACGTTCGTGGTCTATTTCTCAAGTGGTTTTAAAATTCAGGCGCTTTCGTCAAACCCCAAAAATTTGCGGGGTATGCAGGGTAATGTGGTTATCGATGAAGCTGCATTCCACGAGTATCTGCCGGAACTGCTAAAAGCAGCCATGGCGCTCACAATGTGGGGTGCAAAAGTTCGTATCATCTCCACTCATAATGGAACGGAAAATGATTTTAATGAGCTGATTCAGGAAATCAGGAAGGGTGTTCGCAAAGGCTCGGTGCACACAATTACGCTCGATAGTGCATGCAAGGACGGGCTTTATCGCCGAATTTGTCAGATTAATCATGCTCGGTGGTCACAGGCAAAGGAAGATGAATGGAAAGCCGATTTATTAAAAGGTTGCTTTACTGAAGATGACGCGCTTGAAGAGTATTCTTGTGTGCCAAAAAATGGCGCAGGTGCATACATTCCGCGTGTGCTTATTGATAACGCGGCTCGCGCTGAGCATAGCGTTATACGTTATGAGATGCCTGAGGGGCATATGCTTTGGACAGAGCCGGCGCGAACAACGGAAGTGATAACTTTCTTCAATGAAAAAATTAAGCCGCTGCTTGATGAGCTCGATAAAAATGTTCGACACGCGTACGGGCAGGACTTTGCGCGAAGCGGTGACCGCTCAACAATTGCAATCGAAAGCATCGAGCAAAATACAGCTCGTAAGATGCGATTAACAATAGAGCTGCATGACGTGCCGTACAATCAGCAGCGTGAGCTTGCTTTTTTAATTATCAATAGCACGCCGCGGATAACCGGCATTGCGATAGATGCAACCGGTAACGGCGGGTACCTCGGCGAAGCATTGCTGCTGCAATACGGTCAATCCATGGTTGATGCTGTGCACACTACGGAGAATTTTTATCGGGAATGGTCACCGAAATATAAATCGCTCTACGAGTCAGGCTATATCGAAATACCCAAAGACGAGGACATTATTGTTGATCAGCGGCACCTGAAGATAATTCAGGGTGTACCAAAAATTGATAAGTCACGGGATAAGGGTCGTGACGGCAAAAAGCGGCATGGTGATAGCTGTGTTGCCTACATTATGGCTGTTCGCGCAAGTTACTTGGAGGGTTTTGTCGCTGAGTTTATTGCGTTGCCTAATAAGCACGAAAAGCACAATTATGATGAAGATGATGACTATGGAAAATATGAAAGAGGATGCTGGTAATGAATGAGATGATAAAGGTGATGAAAAGCGATTTACCGTCCCAGCAACAAACAAAAAGCGATGCGCGTATTATTCAGATTCAACAGCGATTTAGTGAGCACCCGTCCAGCGGACTAACGCCATTTCAGGCGGCGGTGATTCTGAAAGAAGCCGAACAAGGCAACATTATGGCGCAGTGCGCGCTGGCAGAAGATATGGAAGAAAAAGACACGCATATCCTGTCTGAATTAGCCAAACGCCGTCGAGCTGTGCAGCGATTAAGTTTTAGTGTTGTGCCACCGCTGAACCCGTCCAAAGAAGAGCAGCGCGATACTGACATGCTGAATGAAGTCCTTGACTCGTTCACGTGGCTTGACGATTTCATCTTTGACGGCACTGACGCCATTTTGAAGGGATTTAGCTGTCAGGAGTTCACGGGCTGGGAACGTGCTGATGATTTAATTGTGCCGTCCGGCAT
This sequence comes from Gilliamella sp. CG22, assembly GCF_046635725.1. NCBI lineage: Bacteria > Pseudomonadati > Pseudomonadota > Gammaproteobacteria > Orbales > Orbaceae > Gilliamella > Gilliamella sp. CG22. Next base: position 377,258 of record NZ_JBIDFK010000001.1, on the reverse strand, counting down.
TGAGTGGATTGACCCGAGCACATTTCAGGTTAACCCCAACAATCGCAACGAACTGCGACTATCTGACGGCAGCTATGAGGGGGTTGAGCTGCAACCATTTAATTGGGTCAGACATATTTCACGTTCTAAATCGGGGTATTTGGCTCGTACAGGGCTGGTTCGTACGCTGATATGGCCATTCATTTTTAAAAACTATTCAGTCAGAGATCTGGCTGAATTTTTGGAAATTTATGGTATACCGATTCGATTGGGTAGCTACCCAGCCGGTGCAACAGAGGATGAGAAACGCACTCTGTTGCGGGCTGTCATGTCGATTGGGCATAACGCAGGTGGTATTATACCGAGCGGCATGTCAATTGATTTTCAATCTGCCGCTAATGGAACATCTGACCCGTTTTTGGCTATGAATAATCTGATGGAACGAGCGCAGTCAAAAGCTATTCTGGGGGGCACCCTGACTAGTCAGGCGGACGGAGCGACCAGCACCAACGCGCTCGGCAATGTGCATAATGAGGTGCGCGTTGAGGTTTGTTATAGTGATGCCAAACAACTAGCAGCAACAATTACTCGTGATTTGATTCAGCCTCTTTACAGCCTAAATGGCGTGTCGTTCTCGAATCCGCGCAGGCACCCTCGTTTTGAGTTTGATATCACGCAGGCTGAGGATATTGCAGCGTATGCGACCGCTCTCCCCGCGCTGGTTGGTCTGGGTATGAGGATACCGCGCTCATGGGCGCACGATAGACTGCAAATACCTGAGGCGCAGGACGGAGAAGAGATATTGCAATCGGTTCAGTTACCATCCTCAGCCTTTTTGACTGCCAATCACAGCAACGGAATCGCTGCATTAAATGCAGAGCGTCAACCTGCTGACCCGTTGAGCGCAGCCCCTGCTGCTATTACCGGCGACGAGTGGCGACAGGCTGTCGACCCTATTTTGCAGCCAATCGTCGATATTATTATGCAAAACGATTTGGCGACAGCTAAATCCCAAATCGAGGCGCTCTACAGTAATTTGGATGACGAGCAGCTACAGGATATTATCGCCAGAGGGGTTTTTGTTGCTCAGATGTGGGGGCGACTGAATGCCTGATATCGATTTAGGTTATGCAATGAAATTGGAGCCCAAATTAGCTGTCGACTATTTTCGCAGTAAAGGGTACCAATTCTCGTGGAATTGGCAGGAGATGTCAATGCAGGCGCACTCTCAGGCATTTACAGTCGCCAAGGCGACCTCGCTGGATGTATTGGAGTCGGTTCGTTTGGAACTCGACAGAGCGTTAGCAACAGGAACAACTGAGCATGAGTTCAAAAAAAATCTAAGGCCGGTTTTAGAAAAGCTCGGCTGGTGGGGAAAAAAAATTGATATTAATGGCGAGGTGCAGCTCGGCAGTCCGCGGCGTCTGAGTGTTATTTATCGCACTAACCTCGCCACTGCATATCAGGCTGGGCGTTATCAGCAACAGCTAGCTAGTAGCGAGACGCATCCGTACTGGCAGTATGTTGCAACAATGGACAGCCAAACACGGACAGCTCATGCTGCGTTGCATTTGCGGGTATTTCGATACGACGACCCAATCTGGCAAAAATTATACCCGCCCAACGGCTGGGGGTGTCGTTGCCGTGTTCGTGCATTAACTCGGGCGCAGGTGGAGCGTGAGGGTTTGATTATTGAATCTAGCGCAGGAAAATTGGACACGTACAACGTAAATTCAGGTGTTGATGACGCAACTGGCGAGATTTACCAGTCAGAGGTTACGGAATTTAAATCGGGTGGTCAGACAACTAGAACTGATGCCGGATGGTCGGGTAATGTTGGTAGCGCCGCAATGGGTTCGGATGTCAACATTGCCAAAAAGCTCACAATATTACGCAATAGAAAATTGCGCCAGCAGGTCATTCAATCATTAAATAATGCGCCTGCTCGTCGTGACGCGTTTGCGCAGTGGGTTGGCAATATTTTAACGACGAGGCGAGCGGGTAATGCACTGCAACCGCTCGGTTTTATGACCGACGATGTAGCTGAGCGGGTTAGAGCGATATCGGGCGTAGAGCCGGCTAGATTGTTTGTGATGAGTGAAAAAAACGTACTGCATGCTGATAGTATGAAACACCGGAAAACAGGTGTCGGATTGACACTGCGGGATTATCAGTCATTGCCCGAGTTAATTAATAACCCTCAGGCTGTTTTGTGGGATGTGAAAAAAAATAATCTACTATATATATCAAGTGGCGACAGTCTAATGAAGGTGGTCGTTAATGCGCCGTACAAATTGAGGGGGCAGCAGGACGTCCTAGATGTAATTATCAACGCCTACAGGGTTAATCTGACCGATTTGAGGCGAGGTATTGCTGGCGGTTTGTATCAGATCCTGAGTGGGGGTATTTAAAAACGCCTCCGTCAAAAAAATGGAATGAAATACTGAACAGAGGCGTACTGTGGTGGGAGTCGAACCTACATAAACGTGTGACGCTATGCGTTTACGCCGAATTACCGTTATTCGTACACAGATGATGACTAATATAAAACGAAATCAGATAATATGCAACTTGATTATAAATTTAGTGACGAGGCGATACAGGCTAGCATAAAACGTCTGCAGGGGCTCGGGGCAGACATGACGCCAATTACCCGAGGAGTGGCAGCTGTTCTGGCTAGTGAGGCTGAGGTCTCATTTCAGCACGAGCAGGATCCAACTACGGGGCAAAAATGGCGTCCCCTCACCCCTCAATATGCCGAAAAATTGGCGGCACGAGGATTGACTGGGAAAATGCTCAATCGCACAATGGGCGGGCTCGCAACCTCGTTAACCACGGATTTCGATGCTGTTAGTGCTGTTATCGGTTCAAATAAAATTTATGCGGCAATTCACCAATTGGGTGGCACCCCTGACATGTCGGCCGCTCCTGCAGCTGTTCCTGCGCGCCCGTACATGGGGTTGTCTCAATACGGCATCAGGGATATTATCGATATAATTAATACAACGCTCTCTAACGCAATCAACACCAAAACGTGAGCGTAGATATTCCCCAAATTATTTAAACGTTTTTGGTGTTTTTTAAACGGGTTTTAAATTAGGTTTGTACCCTCTATCTCTGCAATATCCCCCTCTCCTATATATTGTCTGTTAAAAAATATTTGAAACACCACAAATCCAAAAAAAAATCACACCCGCTATTCTGGCGTTATGAAAACGAAAAATAACCAAACAAAAACAAAAAATAGTGTTGCCATTTTATCGGCAGACCTGAATTTATCGTCAGATAACGACGGCTGGTATCAACTGCTGCCGGCTGGAAAATTCAAGGCTCGTGACGGCAGACCGTTTGACGTACCTGACGGACACTGGTATCTGGATGAGGCTGTGGCAGCAGCGTTTATTCAGAAAACAATTGTTGAGAGCAACAACAAACCAATTTTAATTGATTATGACCATTTAACGCTGCATAGGCAGGAACACGGGCAGAAGACGCCTGCTGCTGGCTGGATTGCGCACCCGTCCGACGACGTAAAATGGCGCTCTGACGGTATTTATATACGCCCACACTGGACACCAATTGCCAGAGCTGAGATTGATAATCGAGAATTTAACGAGTTGTCGGCTGTATTTGAATACGATAGGGAGACGGGACAACCAATATATTTGAGAATGGCGGCAATCACAAACGATCCGGGCCTGCTCGGTATCCAATCGCTGGCCGCACTCACTGCTGAATTTATTAATAATGACCAACTGGAGGGGGATGTAATGAATGAATTGTTAAGAACAATTCTGCAATCGCTAGGCGTGATTTCGTCAGACAACGATATTGATATCACTGCCGATAATGTTCAGCGCTATGCGGAACAGGCCGTTGAGGCTATTGCTAATTTGAAAACGACGGCTGAGGCGGCTGTAAATATTAAGGAGGTGGTCGATACGACAGAGGGCTCTAGTGCAATCGCCGAGCGGGCACAGGATATTGTAGCGGAAAACGCTGACGAAATCGCCGAAACTGAAAAACTGATTGCGGAGGCGGAATTGTCCAGTATTGACCTGAGCAAATATGTGCCGGCACCAACGTACCGAGCTGCAATGCGCCAGCTGGCCGCATTGAGCGCAAATAACGCTCAGCTATCAGCGGAGCAGTTAATTAATAACGCACGCAATCAGGGAAAAATTCTGGCTAGCGAGGTGCCCTACTATCATGGAGTGGCTCGCCAGCAGGGTATAGCTGCGCTCAGCGCGCTGATTGACGGACGCCGCCCTCTAGCTGCACTAACCGCGCGTCAAACCAGCACAGTCGCGGTACGTAAATCAAATTCGCAGGCGGAATTGACAGCGTCTGATTTGCAGGTGATTGCGGCGACTGGGGTCAATCGGGACGATTATTTGAAAACCAAACAGGAGATGATTAATGAAAATTAACCCGCAGAATTTGCGTTCAATTTATACAGCTGTTAATACCGCATTTAATGGTGGTCGGGACTCGTATCAGCAATTGTATCGACAAATAGCGACCGTTGTGCCGTCAAATAATCTGACCGAGGATTACAGTTGGATCGGTGAATTTGCTCGATTTAGAGAGTGGGTTGGTGAGCGTGACGTAAAAAAAATGTCGGCCAACCGGTACACGTTAACTAATATTAAATTTGAGGCGACCGAGGGGATTCCTGCTGAATACGTTGAGGACGATAACTACGGGTTATTAATGCCCAAATTCCAGGACATGGGATATGCAGCCGCAACACATCCGGACGAGCTGACGTTCGGATTAATCAGTCAGGGTTTTGAGCGACAATGTTACGATGGGCAGAATTTTTTTGACGCAGATCACCCCGTCGGTGATGCAAGCGTATCGAATATGCAGGCTGGTAGCGGGGCACCGTGGTTTTTACTCGATACACGCCGACCACTAAAACCGCTAATTTTTCAGAATCGACGTGAATATCGTCTGCAACAAAAAAATGACCCCGCAACCAGTGATAGGGTTTTTATGACCGATGAGCTGCTCTATGGTGTTGACGCTCGTGTTGCGGCAGGGTTTGGGTTTTGGCAGCAGGCGTTTGGTTCACGGGCTGAGCTCGTTGAGGATAATTTTAATGACGCGATTTCAGCAATGATGGGGTTCAGATCTGAGCAGGGGCGAAAACTGGGTATTAATCCTAATCTATTGGTTGTTGGCCCTAAAAATCGTGCTGCAGCCAAACGAGTAGTGGATGCTGAAAATAAAGTTCATGGCGAGAGCAATATCAACTATCGAGCTGTTGATGTGCTGGTTGTGCCGTGGCTGGACTAGGAGGGTTTTAATGGGAAACATAAACAGCATTGCGGGTGTTGAGATTGTTAATGCTCGCCATGACGGCTATCGACGTGCGGGACTGGCTCTCAGTCGAGGTAAAAATAGATTTACGAATTTGACGGTTGAGCAGATTAATGCGCTGCAAGCGGATTCTGCTCTGACCGTGACAATTATTGAGGGGGGAGATATTAATGAAATATTTGATGATGCTGGTCGCCCTGCTACTGACGCTACTGGTAATTCAGCAGGTCTGGAATCGCGTGGTGCCAGCGGAAAAACTGCGGGTGCGGCTGAGGATTCAGGAGGCGCTGACGAGGACGATGCTAAAATTCCGTCAATTTCTCAACCGCATATTGAACTGTCTCAGGCGGTTGTGGTTGCCCTAGCAGAAAGTGACGAGGCTGTTTATTTCAATAGCGATGGCTCACCCAGAATCACAAAATGGCGCGAAGTAACTGGTAACGTTGAGTTAACTAAGGGTGACGTCATCGAAGCGATTGAGATGTTCGAAACCGCAAAATCTGGAGAATAAAATGGCGTACGCAACAGTGCAAGACGTATACAGTAGATACAGTAAAACAGTTATCAATCAGTTAGCTGACAGTAAAATTGACATTGATGAGGCAACTGGCGAGCCGTTGCAAACGCGTGAACAAATTATTAGTAATGCGATTCTGGATGCGTCGGCCGCGATTGACGGCTATATCAGTGGGCGAGTTTCGCTACCCATTGACAAAATCCCCGCTGTATTAGTCCGCGCTGCGTGCGTACTGGCGTATTACAATCTGGCTGACAATGTTGCAACGGAAAAAGCCGAGAAAGATAAAGATGATATCATCAGATTCCTTGAAAAAGTTGCTGCAGGTCAAATCAGTTTAGGGTTGTCGATTGATAACTCGAAATTGGATGAAGTTGGTGAGGTTGCAGTAATCACCAGCGCCGGCTCGGTCTGGGCTCGCGGTCGTTCGAGGGGGTTTATCTGATGAGGCGGCTATCCCCTACTGCTGCGCTGGAGCGGGAATTAATCGATTGTGTCAGAGAGCATTTTACCGGTGAAATAAAAACGGTTGAGGCGCTCGGTGGTGCGTGGACTGACGAGACACTGCGTACGTTGTTGAGGGTGGCACCTGCAATTTACGTCGCGTTTATCGGTAATTCCCAGAGCGATCTACGCGATTGCGTGCGTCAAACGTGGGCGTTATTCGTGTCAGTTAACGTGCTAAACGGGGTTCGAATTGAGCCTGAACGAGCGTTTTTAATTCACGACTATCTGATTAGGCTGCTCAATAATCGGCGATTCAATTGTGCTGCGCGTGCAATGCGTTTTGCTCAATCGGCGAATTTGTTCAGCGATTTATCAGCAAAACGGGGGTTATTTGTTTACGGCGTTTATTTCACGGTCGACGTGCCATTGCCGTCAGATGACGAGCACCACACAATCGACAATTTTGTTACCTATTATCACAAATTTATATCAGTAGCGCCCAATTGGGAATTGCTAAACACATTACCACAGGATGATAAAGATGATTGAATTTTGCATTAAACCGGCTAACGGCGTCACAGTTCGTGACCCTGAAACGCTGGTGCCACTAGCACAGGCTGGTGAGTATAAACCGAAAAATAGTTATTGGTTACGCCGATTAAACGATGGTGATGTCATTGTCGTTGATCAGATAGCTAAAAAGAAAAGAGGCGAATGATGGCAGTTTCATTTAATACAATACCCAACACGGTGCGTGTACCGCTGGCGTACGTTGAATTTGATAATTCACAGGCGATTACAGGAACACCGGTTAAAAATAATAAAACGTTGGTGCTAGGTCTGCGTCTGCCGACAGGGAATATTGCTGCCGGTCAACCTGTTCGTATAACACGTAGCGAGCAGGCCGTGACGGCGTTTGGTCGGGGGTCGATGCTCGCTGAAATGCTGTGTGCGTTTATGCGCGCAAATCCCTACAGCGATTTATATGCACTGGCGCTCGACGACGTTGCCGACCCAGTGTGTTCGACGGGGAAAATAACCGTTACTGGCACGTGTAGCGCTGCTGGACAAATTGCGCTACTAGTTGCCGGTGTGCGGGTTCCCGTGACCGCTCGTGCAAACGATACGTCCGCAACAATTGCAAATAAAATTGCTACAGCGGTTAACGCTAATGCCGCCCTGCCCGTTACAGCCAGTGTGTCTGGCTCTGAGGTGACACTGACGTGTCGCTGGGGTGGTATCACGGGTAACGACGTGGACGTTCGTGTTAATTATTTTACGGGTGAAACGGTGCCGGCAGGAATTGCGGTTGACGTTTCAGGTATGGCTGGGGGTGTGGGTAATCCGGACGTATCGCAGGCTATTGCGGCGTTGGGTGACACGTGGTGGACAGATATTGTTAATCCGTTTACAGACACCAATAACCTGAATTTGCTCAGTGAGGAGCTGCAATCGCGCTGGGGCGGTATTCGTCAAATTGACGGTTTATGCTGGATTGCGTATCGTGGCACACACGCACAGGCCAGCACATTTGCGTTATCACGCAACGATTATCTGTTTACCTGTATACCGACCAATATATCGCCAGAGCCGCCGTATATCTGGGCGTCTGTTAACGCTGCGGTGTGTACGTACGCGCTAAATATTGACCCAGCACGACCTGTCCAAACATTGGAGTTGACCGGTATTAAACCGCCAGCGGTCGCCGATCGCTGGCAGTGGAATGAGCGAAACCTGCATTTATTTGACGGGCTGAGCGCGTATAACGTTAACGCCAACGGGGCTGTTCAGTTAGATCGGGTTATCACGATGTATCGCGTGAATAAATATAACGTCGAGGATCCGAGCTATCTGGACGTTGAGACTATTAAAACGTTGTCGTATATACGCTACGCAATACGGGCGCGCATCACGCAGCGTTTTCCACGTCATAAATTGGCTGACGACGGTACTCGGTTTGGTGTTGGTCAGGCGATGGTCACGCCGTCAGTTATCAGGGCTGAGCTAATTGCGCTATTCACCGAATTGGAATCGGCAGGGTTGGTCGAAAATTTTGACGCGTATAAAAGTTCGTTGATTGTGGAACGTGACGCTAATGACAGAAATCGAATTAACGTACTGAGCAATGACGATCTGGTTAATCAGTTCAGAATCTATGCGCATTCAATTCAATTTTTATTGTAACTAGGGGGAATTATGCAATTTCAGGGTACTGCGGTTATTAGAATCAACGGGCGTGAAATTAAATCACTGACTGGTGCAACATTTACAACTGGCGGATTTACACGTCAACCGGTTCGGGGAGCGCGGGTATACGGTTTTAATCAGACACCGACAGAGGCAGTGGTCAATCTGACAATCCCCAATAGTGCGGATACCTCAGTTGACGAGCTGAATAACATAACTGACGCGACAATCACTATCACGCCTGACGCCGGCAGACAATGGTTAATGCCGAACGCGTGGTCGAACGGTAACGCCAGTATTAACAGTGAGGGGAATATCAGTTGTGGTTTTTCGTCGTGCGAGGCAAAGGAGATTTAAATGGAGATTAAATTAACGAGCGGTTTACAAATCGGAGATGAGCGTGTCACTACGTTAACGTTACGCAGATTAACTACGGGTGATCTGCTCGATAGTGAGATGGCGGCAGAACAGGTTAGGTTAACGCCACAGGGGCACCAGCTCATTGCGAGCGCTGCGGTTATGTCCGCTGAATTGTACCGCCGTAGTGTTGCAAAAATTGGTGATTTGGATGGCCCGCTATCAATGGGCCAACTCAAATCGTTATCACTGACCGATTACAATTTGCTGAGAAACGCGTACGACGCACTCAATAATTCGGTTGTAGAGGTGGCTGAATATAGCGCTGAGGGGCGATAAGCTAATGCTCGTTCGCAGGCTCGAACGGGCAGCGCTCGCGCTCAGCGCTCGTGTAAATGCAGCCCCAGATTGGGTGTTGGGGTTGCCGTTAAATCGGTTTTATCGGTATTTAATGTGGACGTTTAAAAATGACAGTGCAAAATAAGGCTCAATTTGTTGTTGATTTAACTGGTAACGTTGCACAGCGAGCCAAATCGTTTGGTAGCTCAATTTCAGCGATGGGCCGGACGGGCTCCCGTTCAATGCAAATGTTGTCGTCAGCAATGTCTGCGTCAAACAGGATGTTAGATAAATTTGACAATAGATTGGTCGGATTTGCAACAGGCGGCGGTTTAGTCATGGCTGCCAAACGAGTTGGCGACTGGCAACAACAACTCACAGAGCTCGGCACGAGCTACAACCTGACCGCAAAACAGTCTGACGAATTTTTAAATGCTGTATATGCAGCGGGTACAGTATACAAAATGCCGTATCGCGACGTTATCACCGCATTAGATAAAATTCTCGAACGCACCAACGATGTGTCGGGTAGTGTCAGTAATGTTGATAATATCGCTAAAGCAATCAGGGGGCTCGGTTTAAGTGCTGACGAAGCCGGAGCTCATGTCGCACAATTGATGAATAAAGGCTTCACGCCTGACGGCATTAATCAATTATTTAACGGTGTTGCATCGGCGTCGAAAATTGGCACAGGGAATATTAGGGAGCAATTTGCAGGCGTTGTTGAGCTGACAAAAAACACGCAATGGCAATCGCCAGAGCAGTTAATGCAGTTGTTGGCAATCCAGCGTCTAAGTGATTCGCAACTCGGTAATAGCGCCGATGCTGCGTCAGCGTTAAAATCGTTTGCCGACACCATCAGAGATAAGAAGGCTCAGCAAATATTAAAATTAAACGGAATTGATGTTTATTCAGATGCGAATAAGTCGCAATTTAAAGATCCTACGCAACTACTACTGGAAATCGGCAATCGCTCCAGATTCAAGGATCACAATTTAAAAACCGTATTTCCAGAAAAACTGATAAAAACAACTCAGGCATTTGCAAATTCTGAGCAGCAACAAAAGCTGTTGGCCGGTGTGAAAATTGAGGGCGATTTGCTCGATGAAAAAGTGAGTAAAAACGTCAATACATTCAATGGTGCGTTGACGTCACTAACTAACGCTGGAGAGCGCTGGGCTCAATTGAAATTAGCTAAACCGATCCAGGATCTGGCTGATGCGATTAATTCCCTCACCCCCGAACAGTTGGACGCGTACACCAGCAAACTCGAAACGGGTGTCAAAATTATTGGTGGAGCGATTGCTGCGAGATACGTCTATAGGGGGTATCGAGGTGTTAAAAATATGCTGGGTGGACACAAATTAGGGGGCGCTATTGATTCGGCGGTGTCGTCAGCTGGTGCGACACCTGTGTTCGTAACCAACTGGCCCAGTGATTTTTCGGGCGCTGGTGGTAATAATCGGGGGAAAGGTTTTGGTTTTGGGCGAAATAACGCAAAATCACTCAATGTCGTTGCAGCTGCTGCCGAATTACTGATAAACAGACCGTCGATTGACGAGCTGCCGGAGACCCACCAGTTGCGACGATTGCAGGAAATGCGTGAGCACCCTGAGAGGTTTTACGATTTGGGTAACGAGCAAACATGGCGCAGGCACCTGTTTAATCCTGAGATAGATAATTCGCTGCAAAATTTTGACAGAAAATTAACTCACGCGCTCACGTCGGCAATCGACGCTGTAGTTCCGACAGAGGCTAGCGCGAACAGAGCGGTTAACGGCAATATCCCAATTCTGGCTGGTGCAAATAACGGTCGTTCAGAAATTGTACTGAAAATCGAGCCCGCCAACGGGCTGACGGTTAAAACAAAATCGGTCGATAATATTGCCAGCACTGATATTGTTGTTAATACAGGTAAAACGTACAGTATGTACGGTGGGGGGGCGTATTAATGCTGGATATTTTGAGGGGAGGTGGCACAAAAAACATCGGCAGAGGATCGTTTCGTGGGGTGCCGTTTTACGTTATCGATGAAGCTGCGCGCACGGGTGGCAATCGGCTGATCCGGCACGAATATCCGTTGCGCGACGTTGGTCTGGTCGAGAATATGGGGCGAACCACTGCGTCAACAACAATTAACGTTGTTGTTGTGGGTGACGATTGTAGGCAGCAGGCTGACACGCTGATTGACGCACTGGATAGTTCGGAATCTGGGGAGTTGCAACACCCAGATTTCAAAACACAGCAAGTTTATATTGAGACGTGGAGCTCACGAACTGTCGCGAGCGAACAGCGGGTTGTCTATTTTTCTGTAACGTTTGTTCCGGATACGGACGAACAATCCCCTGTCGCCACACCAAACGGTATATCAATAATGGGCGCACTGTCTGATGTTCTCGGTGAGGGTCTGGTGAGTGATTTTGTTCGTGTTTTTGACGCTGTTGGTGAGGCCGTGTTATTTATCGAGGACTGTCTGGCGTACGGAGAGGCAATCGCCAACGGTATCACCAACGCGATTCGTGGCGCAATTGGTGGGTCTGGTCTGTCGTCGTTACTGGGCAGAGTTAAATCGTATCAGGCGTCACTGAGGAATTTGTTTAAATCCCCCCAGATTGTAGCTCGTGAGCTGAGGGGATTGTTGGGTGGTATCGAGGGATTGTGTCGTGATAACAGGCAAAATAAAAATACCAATCAGGTTGTCGAGCAATTGGGGCTGGCGCGTCGGAATATAGTAACACCACCCGCAGCACTGCTGGTCGAATCAGGTACGAGCACCACCCAAATACTCGAATCAGTTGAGTTAAATGTCAAAAATGCGACTGCGACTAAATCCAGAAACGTCGTAACCGACGCGTTGCAGTTGCTGGTTGATATGGTTATCGCCACTGAGGTTGCAAAAATCGCAGTGCAGGACGCGGCTAATGCCGTCAAAACGCAGCAGCCAGAAATTATTGTGACATATAACGACTGCCAGCGCGTAATCGGGGAGCACGGCAATAAACTGCAGGAACTGATTATTGCTAGTAGCGATGCGTATTGGTATAAATCAGCGCAGGCACTCAGGGACGTTCGGCAGGCGTTTGTTGCCCAGCTGGAGGCGTTATCGATAAAGCTACCTGCTGGCAAAATTATCGCGTTGTCGCAAACCGAGCCAGCGCTGGTGGCTCTTTATCGTGAGACCGGTAACGCTGCCCCCGTTGGGCAATTTATACGCAGAAACGGACTGAGACACCCAACGTTTGCAGTTGGTGGCACTAGCTATGAGGTGATTGAAAATGAATAACGGGCCAGTTGTTGAGCTCTATATTGGCCATTTGATATATAGTGGCTGGACAGATGTGCGTATCACGCGTGGTATTGAGGATATGAGCGGCTCGTTTAGTCTGCAGCTCACGTCAAAAATTACTGTCAGTGACGGAAATATTCAGGTCGGTGCTGAATGTTACGTGGAAATTAACAATAACAGAGTAATAACGGGATATATCGATGACGTTGTAATTAATATTAGTGATACCGAGCACACAATAACGGTTACAGGTCGAGACAAAGTCGCCGACCTAATTGATTGTGCAGCAATTCACGCCTCGGGACGCTGGCGCAATGCGTCGCTACAAAAAATTGCGACGGATTTGTGTGGGGCGTTCGGTATTAATGTTGTCTGGAATGTGGACGATGGCGAGGCTGGAGAGGTGTTTAGGTGGCTGCAGATAGAGCCTGGCGAAACCGTGTTTGAGATACTGGCCAGAGCTGCGCGTCAACGAGGGGTTATACTGACCAGTGACGTTTACGGGAATCTCGTATTCACGGGAGCAGGCAAAAAAAACATCTCCATATTAACGTTAGGTGACAATATCAAAAATTTGTGTATAACCCGCTCGTGGCGCGACAGATTTAGTCTGTATCGAGTTATCGGCGATTGTGCGGGGGGGGCAATTTGGGGTGAAACTCAAACCGCAACCCAGTCAACCGCAGTTTACGCCAACGCTGTTGATGAGTTGGTCACCCGTTACCGCCCTACAATTATCGTATCTGACGATAACCTCAATAAAAAAAGTGCGACGGTACGGGCCAACTGGGAGCGTCGTCGAGCCGCCGCACACGGACAGCAGTTTTCAGTTACCGTTCAGGGTTGGCTGTATGACGACGTCAATTTGTGGCTGCCAAACCACATGGTTTTTTTGACCGCTGAAACGTACGGATTGTTTGCTGAGGAGTTGCTGATTATAGAGGTTGAGTTCGGCGTCGGTAACGACGATGGTATGACAACAAAATTATTGTTGATGCCTCGCGACGGATTCCTCGCCCCCGCAGAGCCAGAAAAGCGGAGTGCAATATGGAGATAAAAATGTTTAGTCAGTTAAAGCGAAAGCTGCAGCTATTGGTTTCGCGTGCGGTTGTTAATATTGTCAACGATTCGTTCAAACAGCAAAACGTGCAGGTTAGTCTGCTATCCGGTGAAACAGCTGACGATGTTGAGCGATTTCAGAACTACGGGCACACGTCAGTGCCACCGACGGGCTCTGAGGCGATAATGCTCTCTGTGGGCGGAAAACGCCAGCATCTGGTCGCTGTTGCTGTTGATAACAAAACCGCTAGGCTAAAAGACCTGAAAATTGCAGACAGCGCTGTTTATCATGCTGAGGGGCACTACCTACTACTGACAGAGGAGCAATTAGTAAAAATGTTGTGCAAAAATTTGCACGTAATAGCTGATGAATTAATTTTGTTTGAAACGCCGCAAACCCAGTTTACGGGGAACGTGCGTATTATGGGTGGATATAGCGTGACAACAGGTACGAGCACCGCATCAGATCATATCAGTGGCAACGTTAGTTTTTTGAATCACGTGCACTATTGTCAGAAATGCGGGACAACAACGTCAAAACCAATGGTTGGGTAATGTGATGCAATTGACATGGGATGCCTATGCGGCAGATATCGATTATATTCACGGTAATGAGGTGTTAACGAATATTATCATATCGCTGTTTACAGATGCCAGAGCGCACGCAGACGACGTCCTGCCAGACGGCGGCACAGACCGTCGTGGTTGGTGGGGTGATACGTTCAGTAACAGAAAAATTGGCTCACGTTTATGGTTACTCAGTCGGGAAAAGCAGCTGTCGTCAGTCCTGCGGCGAGCACAGGAGTATGCTGCAGAATCACTGCAATGGATGGTCGAGGAGAATTTGGTAAAATCCGTCGAGGTCGTTGCAACAAATCCGTCGCGTGGCGTTTTAATGTTGACGGTTCGACCTGTCCTGTTGAGTGACGCTGACGTTCCGGAGTATTCGTTCACAGCAGTTTTAAATAGTATTTAGATGAGGTTTAAATGTCGTACACACCACCCAGATTAACGGAGTTAATTAAACGGACGGCGGAGGATTTCCGTGCCGTCGGAATTCAGTCGTTATTGATTGAATCAATTGCGATGGCCCACGCGGGGCAGGTGAACGGATTGTATGAGTTTTTGGGTTGGATATCGCGTCAGATTGTGCCACATCTCGCTGATGACGAAATCCTGCTGCTGTTTTGTCAGTTTTGGGGGGTTCAACGAAAAATGCCCGCCCGCTCGTCAGGGCGATTAAAATTGACTGTTCGAGGGGATGCTGCAATTACTGCGGGCACTCAGTGGCAAACAGAATCCGGATTTATCGTTGAGTGCGTTCAGTCTGCCCTGTTGGGTGCGGGAATATCGACAGTAGAGGTTACTGCTGTGACTGAGGGCGCGTTAGGTAATATGGATGGCGGCACTAAATTTGAATTGATTTCGCCTGTTGCAAACGTTGAGAGTGCGGCAATTTTGGATTCAGCGGGGCTGACTGGGGGCGCTGATATTGAAAGCATTAGCTCGTTGCGTACGCGATTGTTGTTTCGTGTCCAATATCCGCCGTCGGGTGGTAACCGGTGGGACTATATCCGGTGGGCACGAGAATGCGCCGGTGTTACGCGTGCGTGGTGTGTTCCGGCGCCAATGTATTGCAATTATGTGATAGTCCTGTTTGTGCTGGATGAACGACCGAATATTGTGCCCACTGACAGCGATCTGGCTCGTGTGCGTGAACATATAAATGGACACGTCAATCCGGTTACAAATCAGTTTGAGGGTAAACCACCAGCAGCAGAGTTAATTGTTCGTGCGCCAGTAATCAAACCGATTAACCCGCAGATCCGATTATTTCCGGACACGCCCGAAACGCGAGCCGCAGTTCATCAATCGTTGACTGAATTGTTAAATGGATCACAATTGGGCGAAAATTTTTACCTGTCCCACATACGCGCGGCAGTTTCAAATACAACAGGCGTTATTGACCACAGAATTAATCTGGTCGAGGACGTTGAGGTGAATAACGATGAACTGGCTGTGTTAGGGGTAATTACGTGGCTCTGAAACCGTCGGACTATCAGCGCGCTGGACTGCAATTACTGCCGAATGGTTACGCGTGGAATAAAGAGGTGGACAGCGAAAACGCCAGACTGCAATTGGGATTTGGTCACGAATTTTCACGTGTTGAATCAACCGCAGAATCGCTATTGCGGGAGGTGCTACCCAGTGAATCAATGTGGTTACTGGCAGAATGGGAGGCGTTTGCGGGACTACCTGACTGTACCACTGACGAAACAGCAACTATCGATACGCGCCACCACGCGCTATCTGCAAAACTGCGGATGTCGCCGTCGCTGTGCGCCCTATTTCTGGAAAAAATTGCGGCTGATCGAGGGTATAAAATTAAGATAGTGGATAAACACCCCCATCATTGTCTGCGCAGTGTGAATTATCCGCTGAATCCGTGGCGTAACTGGTGGGTGGCGTATGTACAGGTTTTTAACCGTGCGTCACGTTGTATGACAGTATTAGACGGTGTTCAAACCTATCTACGGGTCAGCGATTACGGCGATTTGGAGTGTCTGCTGGAACGATATAAGCCGGCGCACGTCAATTTAATTTACGAGGAGATGTGATGTTTCACCTAGATAACAATAGTGGCATCGATGTAATGCCGACAATCAAACAAACGTCATCAAGAATGGAAAAGTGGTTTACTGAGGGAGATGCTCAAACACCACCTAGTTATCCTGGCGCAGACTGGTTTAATATTGTTCAGGCTGAATTGCTGAATGTATTGGGTGCGGCTGGGATTCAGCCTGTAAAAAGTGAGCTAGGCCAGTTGAGTGCGGCTGTCAGGTCGTTGGTGTCAGCTGGTGCGTTTTTGCCAGCCCAAAAATCCGATGACGTAAATTATCAGGTTGACAGAATCGTCAATTTTTCGAGACGCCCAATGCTCAATGGTTCTGATGTGGTGGTTAAATCGGATTTTGTGTATGAGGTGACGCCGTCCACCACTGTTTTGAGGCGCGCTGATGGGTTAATTATTCAGCATTTCAGAGCTAGCTACCACGCAGGGCACGGTGAGATCGGCACGGTTGTTTCACTGCCGGTGGCGTTTCCAACAGGGTTTTATTTTGTGATGTGTGGTGATGGATATAACGGCTGTCACTCTGTTAGCGCAGTTCCGAATTCGCTATCGTCCGTGAGAATTTGGGGTAAAAATGACGGTGTGTATACAGATTCGTCAGTGCAAATGATGGCTATCGGGAGGTAGGATAACGTGATTTATTACAATGCGACAAATAACGGGTTTTATGTTAACGAAATTAATGAGATTCCTAGTGAATCGGTTGAGATAACTGCAGAATTACACGCAGAATTAATGCAAAAACAGTCAGAGGGGTTCACTATTAAGCCGGATGAAAATGGTGCTCCTGTAGCCGTTAAACCCACTCTGAATACCGATGAAATCAGGGCGGTGAATAAAGCTAGAAAGAGCCAGCTAATTAGCTATGCCAGTCAGCAGCTCTCAATACTACAGGATGTTGTTGAATTCAGTGAGGCCACTGATAATGATATAGCTCAATTAATAGAGTGGAGACGATATCGAGTTGCGTTATCCAAAATTGATGCTGATGTTGGTCATGAAATAGAATGGCCAGAACAGCCAGTCTAAGTTTTGCTATTGGTAAATTCGGTTAGTGCGATAATAATTTGGGTTGTCGCGTTGACCGGATTTTATTTTCGTTGTGGCGGGCGCGCTACACGCAGGCAAATGAGCGTTTTGCTATTGAGCGCGGTTTATCCCTGTGTATACAGGGAACACGTATAATTTACGTTATGTTGAGCGTGAATCCTCGGTTTATCCCTGTGTATACAGGGAACACCCTAATTATAACCTATTGTTTATTAATTAAAATAGCAAAGTTTAAAATTCTACCAACTTTTTTGTTGTTTTTTTATTCAGTTGGGTTTTAGATATTTTATAAAAATTAATTTATATTAATCAATTAGTTAATTGAATTCAACAAGGAGTTAGATGCGCCTATTCTTCTTGTAATTTATTCGTGCACCGACCAATTTCTAATTACAAGGTCATTTCTCGCTTTTGGGAATGGATTTTAATGAATTGCAGTGAAATATTTTCCTTTTTGGACTTTGTCACATTCTACTTGTTAACTAACAGGGTACAGCCATTAACTCACTTTGCAGAATTTTTACCAAAAAGTGAAAAGTTAATAAACATGATATTTATTGAATTTTAGAAGAATTTATTGTCCCTGTGTATACAGGGAACAATTTGTTACTCATCACTTCGTAATGAGATTTCACCACCAATATATGCTTGAATTTTGCCATTTTGTTCAAGCAGTAAAGCACCTTGATCATTTATACCTTTTGCTACACCTCGAATCACATCATCACCAATGAGTAATTTAACAGGACGATGGATAAAATTATCGAGATGATTCCAATCATCAATAAAAAATGCTAATCCATTTTTTTCAAATTTTTCTAAATTTTCCCGTAATGTTTTTGCAATTTTGGCAACCAATAAATTACGATTGATGTTCCCTAAATTAGCCCATTTTTGATTGACAATATTTGGGTCGGGATTGGTCATGTTTAAATTAACACCGATACCAATCACAACATGAGCACAATCTCCAGTTTTACCGGCTAATTCGACCAAGATACCTGCTAATTTTTGGTCATTTAGATAGAGATCATTAGGCCATTTTACTTTAATATCTTGACCCGATAATTCACGTAAAGCCTGCGTAACAACAATACCCACAACTAGACTTAGTCCCATTGCTGCTGCAATGCCTTGCTCTAATCGCCAATACATTGAAAAATAGAGATTGGTACCAAAAGGTGAAAACCATTGACGCCCCCGTCTTCCTCGTGCTTTTGACTGAAATTCGGCTATACAGCAATCTCCCGATTTTAAATCGGGTATTTTATTCAGCATGTATTGGTTAGTTGAGTCGATAATTGGTAAAATTTCAACACGACTATCAGCTTGGTAATACTGATCTATCTTGGATTTATTAAATAAGTCCATCGGTATTTTTAAACTATAGCCTTTACCTTGTATCGAGGATAATTCAATTCCCCATTCACGGAGCACTTTAATATATTTGTTTATTCCGGCACGCGTAATACCAAAATCAGACGCTAGCTCTTCGCCGGAATGAAAATTTCCGTCGGCTAGAATTTCAATTAATTTAAGGGGATTTTGATAACTGCGCATTCGCTCCTCGCTTGTAGACTAATAAAATAATAAAATAAAGTGAAATTATAGCAAAACTGATGAATAAATAAGAGTTATTGGTTATATCCATGACATAAGCAATGATCGCCGGCGCAATAAGACTTCCTAACGTATTGGTTAATAACATTGCTTGATTCATTGATACAATATCTTGTTTTCGTACACAAGAACAAGCCCATGCCATGGATATTGGATAAATCGTGTAGATGGTTGTGCCTAATAAAATAATGGCAAACACATCAAATAAATTAAATACCAATAATAAGCAAGCAACTAACATGATTAAAGATTCAATCAGTAACACCACTCGACGGCCATATTTATCTGCACACCAATTAGCAGGAAGTTGCGCAATAACGCCAGACAAAATAAGTAAAATCATCCAATTAGCGACTTGGCTATCGCTATACCCTAAATGTGAATAGTAGACAGGTAATAATGAATATAAAGAACCAATTAACATGCCCGCAATCATACAACCGATAAGCCCTATCCGAGAAGGCTTATGTAAAATCATTGGAACAATATTTAAACCGCTTTTCTTTCTTTTTGGTAATTTATAGTGAGTAAGCAAAATAAATAAAATAGCCAATGCCATTAATAGTGTAATAACCAGTCCAAAATAGAGTACTTCTTGCGGAAAATATCTTAACAACGCTTGCCCTAACACCGTACCAATATAGTAAGTTGTTAAATAAACCGCTAGCATTTTTCCTCGTGTACGTACTGTTCCGGTGACTAAAATGCAACTTTCAATCACAACCCATGTCACCGCACAAGCGATACCAATCATAAAACGCCATATTGCCCAACTATAAAAATCCATTGAAAAACTTAAGCCAATGGTGGCAATAGCGAAAAGTAAACAACTATAGGTATAAGTATAACGAGCATTAAAATGACTAATTAACCAGTTTGCCATGATTGTACCAAGCAAGTTACCAGCAAAATAACTCGATCCCACCAGACCAATTTGCCCTAACGAAAATTGGTCTTTTTCTAACCACAGTGGTACTTGGGTATTTAATGCTGATAAAGCGATTGTAACAAAGAGTAAACTTGTTAATAAAATCGGAAATGAATAAGAGTGTTTCATAGTTCAAAATGATTATAAAAAATTGTCTACATCAATTTCGCCTGTTGCACCGATAAAGCGGATTTCAGGTGATAGACGTATTGAAAATTTATTTAAAACGGCGTTTCTAACATGACATGCTAAATCAACTACATCTTGTGCCGTTGCCTTATTGATATTAACTAAAACCAATGCTTGTTGTTGATGAACAGCAGCACCACCAATCTGATAGCCTTTTAAACCACACTGATCGATTAACCAACCAGCGGCTAATTTAACTTGATTGTTTGATTGTGGGTATATTGGCATTGCCGGGTAGATTTCAATTAGTTTGTCGGCAATAACTTTATCCACCACTGGATTTTTAAAAAAACTGCCACCATTACCAAGTAAGTTAGGATCGGGTAGTTTACTGCGACGAATTTCACACACTTTATCAAAAATCATTTTAGGCGTGACAGTTTTAGCATCAAAGTTTTTTAATTCACCATAAGTGAGTACTGGCTGCCACTGTTTTGCTAATTTTATACCGACATAAATTACCGCATATCCTTGAGAATAGTGTTGTTTAAAAATGCTTTCACGGTATCCGTATTGCCCGTCAGTCACGGTGATAATATTACCGGTTGCAAGTTCAAGCAATTCAACATAGTCAGCAACTTTTTGAAATTCAACACCATAAGCACCGATATTTTGAATTGGTGCAGAGCCGATACAGCCCGGTATAAGCGCTAAATTTTCTAGACCAGCAATATTTTGTGTGATCGTTTTTGTTACGATATCATGCCAGTTTTCTCCTGCGCCTATTTTTAACAACCATTCGTTTTCCGTTTCAGTTATGGTAATACCTTTAATGCGGTTAACGATAATTGTGCCTTCAAAATCACAAGTAAAAAGGGTATTACTCCCCTCGCCTATAATCATAATCGGTTGATTAACATTATCATTCCAAACATTTTGTAGTTCCAATACGCTCGATACCGTGATGACATGTTTAGCAAAAACTTCAAGACCAAAAGTATTCGGGATTTTTTGATTCATTATTCACTACCTTTATTTTTTATAATTAACTTCATCCTAAATGGGCAAACTAACGTGTATTAATTAAATTGGTATTTATTTTGTGTTAATGTCTAAAGTTAGCTTTCAGGATTTTATATAACGTCATTCCTTAAATGGGCTATGCTAATATGATGTGAATTAGTTAACATCTTGTTAAATAATTGAGATATTAAATAGTTCATTTTAACACAACACCTTTGAGATTTGATTCATCATAATTAAATTTATCATTTAATTTCTTCAATAATAATTTTCTGCAAATTGCTTAACAAAACATTATTTAATCGCTCTATTAGCGAATATGTCATAATATTTTTTACAAAATCCGTTAATATTAATCAAATAATCAGCTAAAACGATGCTTAAATCTTTTCTGTTTTTTTTTATCATGTATTATAACTAACCTGAAAACCTTTTATTATAAAGGGCTCAAAAAATAGTTTTAATCGTTAAAAAAATTTTTTTGTTACACAATTGACTTTAATAAAGTAAGCAAATGTGTGCTAGATCACAATATTAGCAATCGTTATTTCATAACATGGTTGCCAAGCTTAGTGATATTTGAGATTTAGAGGAAATTATGAAAAGAGTTTTTATTATGATCCTCGATTCCTTTGGAATTGGTGGAGCCGAAGATGCAAAAAAATATGGAGATGAAGGATCGAATACATTAGGTCATATTGCCGAAGCCTGTGCATTAGGTCAAGCCGATAAAGGACGCCAAGGTCCATTAAAATTACCTAATTTAGCTAAGCTAGGCTTAATCGAAGCAGCCTACGAATCGACCGGTTATTATCCCCAAGGAATGCGCACAGAAGGTGAAATAATCGGTTCTTATGGCTACGCTAGTGAAATTTCTTCGGGTAAAGATACACCATCAGGACATTGGGAAATAGCTGGCGTTCCTGTACTTTTTGATTGGGGCTACTTTTCCAACACCACCAATAGTTTTCCTCAAGAATTATTAGATAAAATTGTAAAGCGCGCCAACCTATCTGGTTATTTAGGTAACTGCCATTCATCAGGAACTATTATTCTAGATGAGCTAGGTGAAGAACATATGACAAGTGGCAAACCGATATTTTATACTTCAGCCGACTCAGTTTTTCAAATAGCGTGTCATGAAGAAACATTCGGCTTAGATAGATTATATGAAATCTGCGAAATCGCGCGTGATGAACTGAATAAAGGCAATTATAACATTGGGCGTGTGATTGCCAGACCCTTTGTCGGTAAAAAAGCGGGTGAATTTGTCCGTACTGGTAACCGCCACGATTTAGCCGTTGAACCACCGGCTCCAACCATGATAAAAAAACTGGTTGATGAAAAACAAGGCACTGTCGTGTCAATCGGTAAAATTGCTGATATTTATGCTCATGTTGGTATTACAAAAAAAGTCAAAGCAACCGGTATTGAAGCCCTTTTCAATGCATCAATTGAAGAGATAAAACAAGCCAAAGATAATACGATTGTATTTACTAACTTTGTTGATTTTGACTCATCTTATGGTCATCGACGTGATGTTGCCGGTTACGCTGCTGCGCTGGAATATTTTGATTCTCGCTTACCCGAAATGTTAGATCTTATCGAACCGGGTGATCTACTGATTATCAGTGCAGATCATGGATGCGATCCAACTTGGGCTGGCACAGATCATACTCGTGAACATATTCCAGTCATCGTTTACGGTGATAGTGTTCCTGTTGGTTCCTTAGGGCATCGTAAAACCTTTGCTGATATCGGTCAAAGTGTTGCCGATTATTTTGATTTATCACCAATGGAATATGGGCAATCTTTTATCAAAAAATAGGTAACAGAAATTTATTTTTCAAAAACTTTCAGGAGAAATTAATGTCTACCCCACACATTAACGCAATTGAAAATGCTTTTGCAGAAACTGTCTTAATGCCAGGCGATCCATTACGAGCAAAATTTATTGCAGAAACCTTTTTAGAAAATGCACAAGAAGTGACCAATGTAAGAGCGATGTTAGGTTTTACTGGCTATTATAAAGGTCAAAAAGTTTCTGTTATGGGGCATGGAATGGGCATTCCATCTTGTTCTATCTATACAACAGAATTAATAAAATTTTATGGTGTAAAAAATATCATTCGTGTCGGTTCATGTGGTGCGATTAGCCCAAATGTAAACATTGGCGATGTGATTATTGGTATGGGTGCTTGCACAGATTCTAAAGTTAATCGTATTCGTTTTAAGGATCATGATTTTGCAGCTATTGCCGATTTTGATCTTACTTGCCACGCTGTAAGTGCAGCCAAAAAATTAGGTGTTAATGTAAAAGTGGGTAACCTCTTTTCAGCTGATCTTTTTTATAGTGTTGAACCCGAACTGTTTGATGTAATGGAAAAATACAACATTTTAGGGGTTGAAATGGAAGCAGCAGGAATTTATGGGGTTGCCGCGGAATATGGTGCCAAAGCATTAGCTATTTGTACAGTATCTGATCATATACGTAAAGGCGAAGCCATGACAGCTGAACAGCGTCAACTTGGTTTTAAAGAAATGATCACCGTTGCGTTAGAATCGGTTTTATTAAACCAAAACTAAAATGGCAGAATGACTGCCATTTTTTTTAATTACTCAAAATTGTTAATGACTGAACTACATCATCAAAAGTGTTCAGTCAAAAAAAATTTTTTCGGTTTCACGCAATATCGCTGTACAACAGGTTGAAGTTGCAATCAATTTATTGATTATATTTTAGGTAAGAAGTTATGAAAAAGATCGCATTGAATAAGGAATTGAAATGAATACTAAGTTACAACTAAAAGTTATATTTTTTATGCAATTTTTTATTTGGGGATGTTGGTTAATCACCTTCGGTTCTTACATGAATGATGTTTTATCCTTTTCAAGAACAGATATTGGATTAGTGTATGGTTCAATGGGGTTAGCATCGCTATTTATGCCGGGTTTATTAGGTGTAGTTGCAGATAGATGGATCCCTGCTAATCGCTTATACATGCTTTGTCATTTAATTGGTGCAATTACATTATGCATTGCTGCATTAATTACTTCACCCTCTATGATGATGATTGTCATGCTTATTCATTGTTTAGCTTTCATGCCTACCATTGCGATATCAAACTCAATAGCTTATTCATGTATCGAATCTAAAGGGCTTGATGTCATCGCTGAATTTCCCGGCATTCGAATATTTGGCACAATTGGCTTTATTGTTGCCATGTGGTTAGTTAGCTTTTTAAAATTTGATCTTAGTAACATGCAACTATACACAGCGGCAGCCGGTTCAGTCGTATTATGTCTGGTGTCGTTAACACTCCCTTTGATTCCGACATCAAAAAATGCAATCAAAGAAAAATCGCTTATCAGTTCGTTAGGATTAGATGCACTTGTCTTATTTAAGCAACCAAGAATGGCAATATTCTTCCTGTTTGCGGTCTTATTAGGTGGAATTTTACAAATTACCAATACTTTTGGTGACCAATTCCTACGAGACTTTAGAAACATTCCGATCTATGAAACGAGTTTAGTTGTGAAATACCCGTCAGTCTTATTGTCGATTTCACAAATATCGGAAGTCGTATTTATCTTATTTGTACCTTTCTTTATGAAAAGATTAGGCATCAAATATGTAATGTTGATTAGTATTCTAGCTTGGGTTGCGCGTTTTGGTCTTTTTGCCTATGGCGACCCATCACCAATTGGCTTTGTATTACTGTTACTCTCGATGATAGTTTATGGTTGTGCATTTGATTTCTATAATATTTCTGGCTCCATGTATGTCGAAAAATCGGTATCGCCAAGTATACGTAACAGTGCTCAAGGTCTATTTATGATAATGACTAATGGTATTGGTGCTTATTTAGGTTCGGTGATTAGCGGAATTGTCGCCGAACACTATACGCAAATCATTGATGAAAAACAGATCACAGATTGGCATACCGTATGGCTCATTTTTGCTGGATATGCACTGGTGCTGGCTGTCATATTTATGGTCATATTTAAAAATGACACCAATGAACAAAAAACAGCCGAGGCCGTTAATTAATTGTTATTAAGAAGTATCATTCAATCACAGAAGGATAATGATCATTGTCCTTCTGATTGAATCAAAAACAAGCATATTGATTAAGCTAACGTTTAAAATTACCCTTTTTAACCTTGAGATAATGTAATTAATCAGCGTGATACTGTTTAAAATAAAACGATACCTATCTCACAAAATAAAAATTGGTCACACAAAAAGTATGGAAATAAGATACCTGATCAAGGTAAAATAGATAACAACGCAATTAGCAAAGCTAAAATGCCATTAATCTATCACTATTTGTGTTAAGCGACCTAATAGTGGGAGCCGAGAAAGCACATTAAAAAGATAACTTATCAAATGAATAAACCATTGCTTCCTAAAGTGATATTACATGAACATGTTGAAGGTAGTATTACCCCTTTTATGGCTAAAAAGTTAGCTGATAAAAATCATATTACCTTCCCATCTTCGTTATGCTATCAATCGGGTGAATATGATGCTAACGAATATAAAAATGGGCGATATCGTTATGATGAAACTGATTTTGTTCAGTTTATTCAAACCTATGATACTGTCTCAAATTTTGTAAAAACCCCCGAAGATTATTACCTTATTACTTATGATTTTCTTTATCGAAATGCCAAACAGGGGCTAATCTATTGCGAACTCTTTCTTTCTCCTTATCACATTTGCGCAACAGAAGAACAGGGTGAAATAATCTGGGATGAAGAGCAATTTCATCAAACCTTACAGCAAATGGATGCCGCCATAACTGACGTACAAAAAGAATTTAATATTACCGTAAGATATCATGTGATTGGTGTTAGGCATTTAGGGGCGAAAACAGTACATGATACCCTATTATTTATTGAAAAAAACCCTCACCCATTTATTACCGGTTTTAATATTGCTGGTAATGAAAAAGCCGGTCACTTCGATGATTTTCAAACCTCACACCAATTAGCCCAAAAACTCAATTTAAAAAAATCTTATCATGCTGGCGAAATAGAATCCGCAGCAAGCATTATTCAAGCTCTTAAACATGGTGCAGATAGGATTGGACATGGCATTCGAGCGATTGAAGATCAGGAATTAATCAACGAATTAGTTCGACGCAACATAACATTAGAAGTTGCGTTAACCAGTAACCGCATTTTAGTCAATGAGTTACATGGGGATATCCATCATCACCCGGTAAGACAGCTTTATGATCAGGGTTTACGAATTACCTTAAATACCGATGACGCAGGCATTTTTGGTACTGACATCGAAAAAGAATATTGTTTAGCCCAATCTATCTTTCACTTTACTCGTTTAGAATTGCTCGATATTACACTGTGTGGAATTGATGCGGCGTTTGTTGAAGATTTGCAAAAAGCACGGTTGACGGATTATGTACTATCCTGTTTCACCACCGATGATCAGCTATCATTACAAACAGCAATCAATGAAAATAATTATCACCCAGCCATTATTAAACGATTTATTCATTACCAACATTTATTATTAAAACGGATGAAAAATAGCATTACCGGAAATAAATAGGAGATCCATATGTTAAAAAATAAATTCACTTTCACCTTATTAACCCTATTGATTTCTGGCACGCTCCATGCAGCAACAGTAGATTTAAGAATTATCGAAACAACCGATCTGCATGGCAATATGATGAATTTTGACTATTTTAAAGATCAATCTGTCGATACCTTTGGATTCGCTAAAACCGCCAATTTAATTCATCAAGCTCGCAATGAAGTCAAAAACAGTGTACTGGTTGATAATGGCGATTTAATTCAAGGAAGTCCTATGGCAGATTATACTGTCAATAAAGGGCTTAAAAATGGTGAGACCCACCCTGTCTATAAAGCCATGAACACGTTAAATTATACCGTTGGTAACATAGGTAATCACGAGTTTAACTTTGGTTTAGACTTCCTGCAAAAAAGCCTTGCCGGTGCTAAATTTCCTTATATTAATGCCAATGTCTATGATGCAACGACCGGGCAGCCCTTTTTTAAACAATATATTATTGTCGACACGCCGGTTATTGATCGAGAAGGTAATCAACACACTATTAAAATTGGTTATATAGGATTTGTTCCACCTCAAATTATGCAATGGGATAAATTAAATTTGGATGGAAAAGTCGAAGTTAAAGACATCACAGAAACAGCCAAACAGTTAGTTCCGCAAATGAAAAAAGAAGGAGCTAATATCATTATCGCCATTCCGCATTCGGGTGTTTCTGCTGAACCTTATAAAGCATTAGCCGAAAACTCGGTATACTATTTAAGTCAAGTAGAGGGTATTAATGCTATTATGTTTGGTCATTCACATGGCGTGTTTCCAAGCGACGATTTTAAATCATTACCGAATACTAATATTGAAACCGGCAATATAAATCATGTGCCTGCCGTTATGCCCGGACAATGGGGAAGCCATTTGGGCGTTGTTGATTTAGTCCTAAATGGTGACAATTCAAATTGGCAAGTGACTTCAGGTAAATCTCAAGCTCGCCCAATTTATGACATGAAAACCAAAAAAGCACTGGTTGATGCCGATCAACATATTACTCATGTACTAAAGGAAGATCACCAAGGTACACGTGAATTTGTCGGAAAACCGATTGGGAAAATTGATAGTGATATCACCAGTTATTTGGCTTTAGTTCAAGATACCACGGCATTACAAATTATAAGTGATGCGCAAATTGCATATGTAAAACAGTTTATTCAAGGTGACCCAGATCTTGATGGTTTACCGGTTTTATCGGCTATTGCCCCGTTCAAGGCTGGCGGTAGAAAAAACGATCCAACTGCTTTTGTTGATGTAAAAAAAGGCGATCTTACATTTAGAAATGCAGCGGATATCTACTTATACCCTAACCTGTTATCAGTCGTCCAAGTGACCGGCAAAGAGGTCAAAGAGTGGCTTGAATGTTCGGCAGGGGTATATAATCAAATTGATACGAAAGTCACGACACCGCAGTACTTAATAGATTGGGATCATTTCAGAACGTATAATTTCGATACGATTGATGGCGTAAATTACCAAATTGATATTACTCAGCCTGCTCGCTACGATGGCAATTGCCAACTAATCAATGCGCAGTCTGAACGAATTAAAAATTTAACCTATCAACAAAAACCAATTGATCCTCATCAAACCTTCTTGATAGCAACAAATAATTATCGTGCTTATACCGGTGCGTTTCCGGGAACGGGAAGCAAAAATGTTAAATTTAATTCACCCGATGATTTAAGAGTGATTTTATCGGCTTATATCACTAACACCACCCATAAAAATGGGGAGGTAAAGGTGGCAGTCGATAATAACTGGCAAATTGCCCCGATAACCAGTAATACCAAATTAGATATTCGTTTTGAATCATCACCAACTGAAGCAGCCAAAGCAGTTATCGAAAAACATTCGTTATATCCAACAAGCTATGTGGAAAAAGATAATCTAGGATTTGGGGTTTATCGTCTGGATTTACAATCACCGATGAATGTGCAATCTAAACATCAATAGAACAAGGTATAACTAACAGGATTATCATGATGAAAATTGAAAAACTAATCGAACTGGCTAAAACCGCACGTTCTAACGCTTACGTACCTTATTCTAAATTTCAAGTTGGTGCGGTACTCATTACTGAAGATGACGAGGTCATTTTAGGTTGCAATGTTGAAAATGCATCGTACGGATTGGCTAACTGTGCCGAACGAACCGCTATTTTCAAAGCCGTTTCAGAAGGCAAACGCAAATTTAAAAAATTAGTTGTCATTGGCGATACCCACGAACCTATTTCACCCTGTGGAGCCTGTCGCCAAGTAATAAGTGAATTTTGCGCTAAAGATATGCCCGTAATTTTGACAAATATGCAAGGAAAAATACAAGAAACAACCGTTGGTGAGTTATTACCTTGGTCATTTTCACCCAGTGATTTAGACTAGAAACATTCTTATAATAAAAAATTATCACTAAAAATGAGTAAAAATGACAATGTCATGTCGTATTAAATTATACAATTTATGCGCAAAAATGTTGACTGATTTAAACGTCGTTTAACATCAAATAAACAGACCAAGGTAATATTAACCTAATATATTGACATTAAGAGAGAAGATTAATGAGATTTGTAGATATTATTGAAAAAAAACGTGATGGTCATCCACTAACAACTGAAGAAATCCAATTTTTTATTACCAATTATACCAATGGCACTATCCCTGATTATCAAGTGAGTGCTCTATTAATGGCTATCTACTATCAAGGCATGACGTCAAAAGAGTGTGCTGATTTAACCACAGCGATGATGCATTCGGGTGATACTGTCGATCTCTCTTCAATTCAAGGTATCAAAGTTGATAAACATTCCACAGGTGGCGTTGGCGATACGACTACCCTTGTGCTTGCCCCATTAGTGGCAGCCGTTGGTGTACCGGTTGCTAAAATGTCCGGGCGAGGACTTGGTTACACAGGGGGTACCAATGACAAATTTGAGTCAATCCCTGGATTTAAAATGGAATTAGATAAGCAAGAATTTATTGTTCAAGTCAATCAAAAAGGTGTGTCAGTTATTGGACAATCGGGTAATTTAACGCCTGCTGATAAAAAACTTTATTCCCTTCGTGATGTTACCGGTACGGTCAATTCAATTCCACTTATTGCTAGTTCGATTATGAGCAAAAAGTTAGCTGCAGGTGCCGATGCAATTGTTTTAGATGTGAAAACCGGTGATGGCGCACTGATGCGAGAGATGGCAGATTCAGAAAAATTAGCTTATGAAATGGTCAAGATCGGCAATCAAATTGGACGAAGAACCATGGCGATAATTTCGGATATGTCACAACCGCTTGGATTTGCAATTGGTAATGCGCTAGAAGTAAAAGAAGCCATTGATACCTTAAAAGGTCAAGGTCCTTCAGATTTAACAGAATTAGTACTGACATTGGGCAGCCAAATGGTAGTGTTAGCGAATAAAGCGAAAACGCTTGATGAAGCACGAGTAAAACTTCAAGAGGCAATAAACAATGGCAAAGCGATTGAAAAATTCAAAACTTTAATTGAAGCGCAAGGTGGTGATAGCTCAGTGGTTGATCACCCTGAAAAATTAGCAAGTGCCCCTTACCAAATCGCCTTACCAGCACTTAAATCGGGTTATGTTTCTCGTATTGTTGCCGATCAAATCGGAATCGCAGCGATGCAATTAGGTGCAGGACGTGCAACGAAGGACGATATCATCGATCCTGCGGTAGGTATTGTGTTACATAAAAAAGTCGGCGATAAAGTGGAACAAGGCGAAGCTTTACTTACCATCCACGCTAGCACTGACAAACTAGATGCGATCAAACAAAAACTGTATGACAATATCACTATTAGTGATAATGCGCACGTGCCAACATTAATTTATAAGGTCATTACGGAGTAGTGATTGTCTATAAGGAATTAGGAGACACCATGTATTATTTAAATATAACTAAAAAACTATCACTAGCCCTTGCTTTGGGACTATTTTCGGTCAATGCAATAGCAGATGCTATCACGCAACAGCCAATAGCCCATTCTTGGAAAGAGAATCAACCCTATCAATTCACCATTTTACATACAAACGATCATCATGGTCGTTTTTGGCAAAATGAAATTGGTGAATATGGGCTTGCCGCTCAAAAAACGGTGGTAGATGACATCAGAAGAGAAGTTACCGCCAAAGGTGGAACATTATTACTTTTGTCAGGTGGTGATATTAATACAGGTGTGCCCGAATCTGATGTACTTCAAGCTAAACCGGATTTTATTGGCATGAACGAAATAGGCTATGATGCTATGGCTGTTGGTAATCATGAATTTGATCATCCGTTATCTATCATTCGTGAACAGCAACAATTGGCACATTTTCCTTTTTTGTCTGCTAATACTTACTTCAAAGGCACGGATAATCGTGTCTTTGATGCCTATAAAATGTTTGACTTAAATGGTATCCGAGTTGCCGTTTTTGGTCTTACCACTGATGATACCATTTATCTCGCTTCACCCATGAATACGCAAGGTGTTGAGTTTCGCCAAACATTACCTGAAGCACAAAAAGTGATTGCTCAAATTCAACAAAACGAACACCCAGATATGATTATCGCCGTGACCCATATGGGACACTACGAAAATGGTGAACACGGTTCAATGGCGCCGGGTGATGTAGAATTAGCCCGAGGCTTAAAATCGGGCGAATTAAATATGATTGTAGGTGGACATTCTCAAAATCCGGTTTGTATGGCAAGTGCAAATAAACGAGTCACTGAATATGTTCCCGGTACACCCTGCGCACCAGATCAACAAAATGGGACTTGGATAGTACAGGCTCACGAATGGGGAAAATATGTAGGTCGAGCAGATTTTGAATTTCTAAATGGAAAATTGACACTTAAAAATTATCAATTAATTCCTATTAACCTTAAAAAAGAAGTGGATAATGGCAACGACACTAAACGCCTTGAGTTTTACACCACTGAGATCCCTCAAGATCCACAACTATTGCAGATATTGCAACCTTATCAAGAACAAGGCAGAAAAAAACTGTCAATTAAAAGCGGCGAATTGGTCGGTCGACTTGAAGGCGATCGCCATATTGTCCGATATCAGCAAAGTAATTTAGGACAATTATTACTCAGTGCTTTTATTGAAAAGACAGGTGCAGACTTGGGTATCTTATCGGGTGGGATGATTCGAGATTCATTGATTGAAGGCGATATTGCTTATCGAGATATTCTTAAAGTTGAACCTTTTGGCAATAGTGTGGTTTATGTCGAGTTAACCGGACGTGAATTGATTGACTACCTTAACGTTGCATTGAGCAAAAAGCAAGGATCGGGTGGCTTTACTCATCTAAGAAATATTACCTTAACGCGCTCAGGTGAAAATATTGAAAATGTCAAAATCAATCAACAATTCATTGACTTACAAAAGAAGTATCGTCTGGTGACATTGGATTTTTTAGCGATGGGCGGAGACGGCTATCCGATAATCAACACATTACCTACTTATGTGGATACTGGTTATCGTGATGCAGATGTTGTAAAACAGTATTTTGAAACTCATTCGCCAATTAATGCTGCTGATTATGAACCAATACGCATGATTATCGAAAAATAATCATTAGGTTCACCATTTAAATTAAATAAATTTGCTTTTTAGTATCGAGGTTAATATGCACATGACAGAGTTTCAAAGCAGTTGTTATCAAATCGTCACCGATCCTAATTTATCACCCAAACAGAAAGCCAACTTATTGGCATTAGCGGCAGAAAATAATCTGCCTTATGTTGAGCTTGATAATGAAACCCGAAAAGCGTTAGACGAAAATGTTATTTGTGATATGTTTGAGGGTCATGCGCCTTATAAGCCTCGATATGTATTACCTGATTATGCTAAATTTCTTAAACAAGGCTCTGAGTGGTTAGAACTTGACCCCGCCAAAACGTTTGATGATGCCTTAAATATGCTGACTATTGCTTATCATCATGTACCATCCGTTACCGGCATGCCTGTTTATCTGGGTTGTTTAGATCAAATATTGTTACCCTATGTTGGGGATCTCACTGAAGATGAACTTTATCAACGATTAAGACATTTTTGGATAATGTTAGATCGTAATTTACCTGATGCTTTTATGCATGCCAACATTGGACCAACTGATAATGTTATTTGTCGTCTGATTTTACGTGTGGACAAAGAACTCAAACAAGTTGCACCAAATTTAACCTTTATCTATGATGAAAACATCACACCAGAAACCTTACTATCCGTTGCAATAGGCAATATTTGCGAAACGGCTAAACCTCACATCGCCAATAATCAGATGATTCA
This sequence comes from Gilliamella sp. CG22, assembly GCF_046635725.1. NCBI lineage: Bacteria > Pseudomonadati > Pseudomonadota > Gammaproteobacteria > Orbales > Orbaceae > Gilliamella > Gilliamella sp. CG22. The sequence continues at coordinate 344,484 of NZ_JBIDFK010000001.1, read as the reverse complement.
AAAAGATTTTGATGAAAAAGGCTATGGCGTTGTCAGCTGTTATAACTCCTTACCTATCGCTGGTGGTGGCAGTACCCTATCAAGAATCAACTTAAAAGAAGTGGCAAAGCGCAGCCAACATATTGATGATTTTCTGCAAAATACGTTACCCTATTACTGCCAACTACAATTAAATTTAATCAAAGCCCGTTCAGCCTTTTTGTACGAAAAATCAAACTTTTTTCAAAATAGTTTTTTAGTAAAAGAAGGGTTAATTGATGCCAACCGATTTGCACCCATGTTTGGTATTTATGCTATGGCTGAAGCGATTAATATATTACAAGAAAAATCGAACTTAGCGGGTCGCTATGGTGTCGATGAAGATGCTAATGAACTGGCTACCACCATTTCTAAACAATTAGCCGACTTTATTAATCATCATAAAATTAACCATGCTTGGCAAGGTAAAGCTATGTTACATGCTCAATCTGGCATCAGTACGGATAGAGGCACTACACCGGGCTTACGAATTCCTTATGGTCACGAGCCGGATCCTGTTACCCATATTATGGCACTGTTTAAACATCACCATTATTATACATCAGGCATTAGTGATATTTTAACGATTGATGAAACCATTAAAAATAATCCTTCCGCTTTACTGCAAATTTGTAAAGCGGCATTTCAATTTGGCTTCCGAGAGTTTACCGCCAATATTAGTGGTAATGATCTGGTACGAGTAACGGGCTACATGGTGAGATTATCAGATATCAAAAAATATAAAGAAGAAGGTTCACGGATTAATACCACATTTTTAGGTAGTGAAGCCGCACAAGATACCGTTAATAATAGCTATTTATGCCGTACACCACGGGTGATCAGTCATGAACAAGTCATGGGCAATCGTTAATAAACTTTTACCCTTTTCTTGCGTTGATGGGCCGGGAAACCGATTAGTTATATTTTTACAAGGCTGTAATTTTAAATGCTTAAATTGCCACAATCCTTATACCATTTCACTATGTCAGGATTGTGGTGACTGTGTCGCCACATGTCCACATCAGGCGTTAACATTTAGTCATCATCAAGTTATTTGGCAGACATCAACTTGCCAGCAATGTGATACTTGCCTTCAGACTTGCCAATATCACTCAACACCAATGACTTACCGATATAGTGTTGAGGATATATTAAACATCATTCGCAAATACCTTCCCTTTTTAAATGGTATTACGCTCAGTGGCGGGGAAGCGACCATTCAATTACCTTTTATTGAAAAACTGTTTCATGCCATTAAACATGCCGATGACTTAAAACATTTAACCTGTTTTATTGATAGCAATGGTTATTTATCTCAAACGGGTTGGCAAAAAGTAGTGAATGTCATGGATGGTGCGATGATTGATCTTAAAGCTTGGGATACCCAAGTTCATAAAAAGTTAACCGGCAGAGATAATCATCGAGTCATAAAAACAATAGAATATCTTTCCAAGATCCATAAATTACACGAAGTCAGATTCTTGATCATCCCAACTCATACGGATCTTCAAAATAAGGCAGAACAAATCGCGCACTTTTTATTGGCGTTGGATCCGAGTATCAGAGTGAGAATCAATGCTTTTCACCACCATGGTGTCCAAGGAGTAGCCAAAACATGGGAACCAGCATCAAAACAACATGTCGAAAATTTTGCTACTGAGTTAAAACAATTTGGGCTGAAAAATATTATTTTGCCCACTGTTTACTTATCATGATAATTAAATAGTTTTGATTAATGTGAAAATAGCCAGAATATCTGAATCGTGACGAGTTAATTAAAAGACCGATATAATGATCATTATCTTTATGATTGTGAAATTTTTACAATAAAAATGAGCAGGTTTTTAGATCTGCTCATTTAGTGGAAACCCAAAATTAAATTTAAAGATATTATCTTATTACTTTAACTGCGCTTTTTGAAAAAGCAGATAATTTTATATATTCTCTAATATTTAACACATAAGGTATATGCTATATCTGGTTCAACAATAACGTTACCTTCTACAATCCCTACACTGTAGTATCGATTATTTCCATATATATCTTTTACTGATGATTGTTCACTGGTGAAATAGAAATCATAATAGATGAAATTTTTCAAATTTGACAAACCATTTAACATATCTCGACCAATAATATCTAAAGGTGCATAGAAGTAGACTTTACCCCATTCTGGTGTTAATCCTTCACCAATTGCTCTTTTGTACCCATTATCTTTTACATAATAGTTATCATTAGTGGTTGGCGTGTAAGCTAAAGACGAGTTTGTAATCTCAGCTCGTGTTGGCAATCTATCATTATTGTTTTGACATAATCTATTTGAATTTTGCCAATTACCCGGAAGGTTATTTAAGAAATATAACCAATGTTTTATAGAAAAAGTATAATAAAACTGTGCTAGCGTTCGATTATTCGTCACTAATATGACAAATTTATCACCTTGACCAGGTACATTGTCAGTAAATTTAAATTCACTTTTAGAATCAGCATTTGAATCACGAGCAGTATTAACCAATGAATTATTTGGATTTTTGACCAAGGTATAACTATAATCAGATATTGGATTGACAGGTACAATTCTGAAACGAGCTTCCGGAAAAGCATAAGTTGGGAAATAATTACCATTTTGATCTTTTGCAGTGGCCTTAAAGCCTTGATGAATAGTAAATTGATCGCTGTTATAAGAAGGATTAACATCTATTGTATCAGCACCATAAGGCGCATAGTTCCCACCTTCATCCCAACCATTGTGAGTAATCAAAGCCAGTATACCGGGTCTGATAAAACAGATACCGTCATCAGCACTTACTTCAAATGTTTTTGATACTTCTCTTGGTTCTGAAGTATCAGGCTCACCGTACTGAGTTTTAGCAATAAATTGAATCGTCACTTTTACCGATGATTTTGCATTAGCCGTAGATGAATTACACACATCACTACCCAAAAATGCTGTAGAATCAGAAGGAATAACATTATTGTTCTGGTCGCGCCACTCAGCATTAATCGATTGAATGATAAAACTATCGCTGGTAGCTAATTTATCACCATCCACATCATTGATATCACTTTCATTTAAACTTGAAGTATCAACAGCAAATGAATACAGACTAGGTGAAGTATTGTAGGCAACAGAAATCTTATTGGCAGGCCCCGGCGAAACAATTGCCGGATCAAGACCATCAATGTTTAATTTGAATTGAATTCCGTTTAAGACTTTGGTGTCAGCGGTTTCAAGAATATCTGGTGGATTACCGTGAATATATTCCACAGTGGTCGTAGAAACAGATAATCCTGCTAAAGCAATGCGACAAAAAAGCCCAAAAATAGCAATAACGGCAATATTCAATATAAATTGCATCAAATAAAGTTTTTTGGAAACAAACATATCACTATTCATGCTAATTCCTCTACCCATAAGCTTGTCTATAAGTTGAAACAAAGTTATTGATTTGAAGTTTTAGTGAACGACAAATTTATCAAAACATTGATAAAATTGTTACCGATTACATTTTAAATTTATTATAAAATTGCATACACGCTAAAAACTATTCGAAAGTTGTAAAATTGCATTCATATAAAGATCTATTTTGTTGAATAAATTGAAAAAATGGACTATATCGTTCTAAAAACAGTGCAATATTCTAGTATTGTTAACTAGTCTTTTTAAGAATATTAAATTAAGGAGTGCTATATAATAGATCAGGTTAAAACAGTTTAATTGCACTAACCATTTGATTAATTACAGATAACTGATTGTGCAAGACTACAAATAACTGAATCAATTGTGTATAGTATATAATAATATGAGTAATATGGAATAACTAAATATTGATTTATCATTATTTAATAGCTTTCAGATGAATATTGGATGGAAAAATACACAAGCTAAATAAGTTAACCTAACTGATTTTATTTTTAACCATTGTATTTATTATTAGTAATTTTATTAAAATGTTATGAAATAAACATTAAACAAAAAGAAGGCGTTAGCCTCCTTTTCGTTTTATGGAACACATATTAACGCCGCTATTTTCCCTTTTTAAAAGCTGCGGCAAAAGCATTACCCATTGCACTATTGGTCATAGGCGTTGACTGTGTATTTTTAGCCGTGCTGGTTGATTTGTTAATTCTTGATTTAGCACCTTCAGAGTTTGGCGTTGTTGGATCATCAAGTCGCATCGATAAAGCAATACGTTTGCGCGCAATATCGACTTCCATCACTTTAACTTTGACAATATCACCGGCTTTAACTACGCTTCGAGGATCTTCAACAAACTTATCAGATAAGGCTGATATATGCACTAACCCATCTTGATGTACACCAATGTCAACAAATGCACCAAAGTTAGTCACATTTGTTACCGCACCTTCCATGACCATGCCCACTTTCAAATCGTCCATGGTTTCGATATTATCGGCAAATTGAGCTGTTTTAAATTCAGGCCGTGGATCGCGTCCGGGTTTATCAAGTTCTTTGATAATATCGGTCACGGTTGGCACACCAAAATGGTCATCAACATAATCAACTGCTTTGAGTGAGTTTAAATATTTCGAGTCACCTAAAATCTCTTTTAATGATTTATGATTTTTATCTAAAATGCGTTCCACAACCGGATAAGCTTCGGGGTGAACAGCAGATGCATCAAGTGGATTGTCTCCATCCATAATACGCAAAAATCCAGCGCATTGTTCATAGGCTTTAGGCCCAAGGCGTGAAACTTTTAATAACTGTTTACGATTAGAAAATTGTCCATTTTCATTACGCCAATTGACAATATTTTGTGCAATAACTTTATTCAGTCCCGCTATGCGAGCTAACAGCATCATCGAAGCCGTATTTAAATTTACGCCAACGGCATTTACGCCATCTTCCACAACAGCATCCAGTTTTTTAGCGAGCTGAGTTTGGCTAACATCATGTTGATACTGACCAACACCAATTGATTTTGGATCAATTTTTACCAGTTCGGCTAGTGGATCTTGTAGTCGGCGAGCTATCGATACCGCACCACGTATTGATACATCCAAATCAGGAAATTCTTGAGCGGCTAGCTCAGATGCGGAATAGACCGATGCTCCTGCTTCACTTACAATGACTTTTTGACCTTTGACTTCAGGATATTTTTTTTGTACATCGAGATAAAAACGTTCGGTTTCACGCGATGCCGTGCCATTACCAATCGCCACTAATTCAACTTGGTATTTAATGCATAGCGCCGCAACAATCATTGCAGCTTTATCCGCTTGCCCAGTATGCGGATAAATTGTTTCAGTTGCGACTAATTTACCCGTTGCGTCAACAACAGCAATTTTTACGCCTGTTCGTAATCCTGGATCCATTCCCATGGTAACTTTCATCCCTGCCGGCGCAGCCATTAACATATCATGCAAATTAGCGGCAAACACATTGATCGCTTCTTCCTCAGCCTGCTCACGTAAAGTGGTCATCAGTTCGGTTTCCATGTGCATTAAAATCTTAATTCGCCATGTCCAATTAATAACTGCTTTACGCCATTTATCTGCAGGTTGATCATTAAAATGAATCCCTAAATGCTCAGTAATAATTTGCTCGCAATAGCTCTCTTTTGGCGTTTCTTCAAATTGCGGATCGGCGTTAAGTGAAAGTTGTAAAAAGCCTTCATTTCGTCCTCTGAACATCGCTAAAGCACGATGAGAAGGCACTTTTGAAATCAGTTCGCTTTGCGCAAAATAATCACGAAATTTTGCTCCTTCTTCTTCTTTACCTGCAACCACTTGCGAAACTAAATGCGCATTATTCCATAGATAATGGCGCACCTTAGCCAGTAATGCCGCATCTTCGGCAAATCGTTCCATTAAGATGTATCGTGCCCCATCCAATGCAGATTTGGTATCGACGATTCCTTTTTCAGAATTGAAGAATTTTTCCGCTTCGCTATCAGGATCAAGTGATGGATTATTCCATAACGCATCGGCCAATGGTTCAAGTCCTGCTTCAATAGCAATTTGTCCCCGTGTACGGCGTTTAGGTTTATAGGGTAGATAGAGATCTTCAAGTTCAGTTTTACTAAGTGTTTGGGTAATTTTTTGACTCAGTTCTGGGGTGAGTTTTCCTTGTTCCTCAATTGACTTTAATATCGTTTGTTTACGATCTTCAAGTTCTCGCAGATAACCTAACCGACTATCTAAAGTACGTAGTTGGGTATCATCTAACCCACCGGTCACTTCTTTACGATAACGCGCAATAAAAGGAACAGTGCTTCCTTCATCTAATAATTGAATAGCAGCTAAAACTTGTTCTGGTTTTACTGTCAATTCACCCGCTATAATATGGCTTATTTGATTATTTATCATGATATCTCTGTATATCTCGTCGATTAACGGAATGTAAACTTATTATGCAAAAAGCTAATTATATAACAAGAGAGGGCTACTTGGCACTCGATCGTGAATTGAAATATTTATGGAAAGAAAAAAGACCCCGTGTTACTCAAGCTGTATCTGATGCGGCAGCCCTTGGCGATCGGAGTGAAAATGCAGAATATATTTATGGAAAACGACGATTGCGTGAAATTGACAGACGAGTACGATTTTTAACAAAACGCCTAGAAATATTAACCATTATCGATCCTGATCCAAGGCAAGAAGGCAAAGTATTTTTTGGTGCTTGGGTTAAACTAGAAGATGAATCCGGTCACGTACAAATTTACCGCATTGTGGGAGCCGATGAATTTGATCCTAAAAAAAATTGGATTTCTATTAATAGTCCTGTTGCCAGAGCGTTAATTGGTCATAAAGTTGACGATGAAATATCAGTAATGACACCTAGTGGTAAAACTTATTTTTTTATCCTTGAAATTAGCTATACTCCAATTACATAACATTTTAACAAATTAATCATTAAGGAATTAGGGGGTTGGTATGAAAAGAAGAAAAATTTTGTTTTTTCAATGCATATTTTTTTTAATAATATTACTAATAATAATTTTTTATTATTTTTTTCAACTCAATAATAGAACATCCTCAGTACCATATACTGAATTAACCTTAAAATTTGATCCAGTCGAATTTGGCAAATTAGATGCTTTCTTTAAGAGACTTAATCAAGATGGATTCAATCAAGATGAACGACTCTATTTTGAACGATCCGGCTCGGTTCGCTTCTCTGATTGTAATTCGAATCAATATTATCAATTTAATGGATCTGGTATAAAATGGTACGGTTTTAAAAGTAATACCCGTATTTACAATAAATATTATCCTTCTTTTTCTGTTTTGATATTAACATTTGATTCTACGATTGAAGCTGAAAAATATAAGAAAATAATTGAAAAATCAGAGCTTCAATTAAATCCTGGTTACCACTGCGGAGTAAATAAAGGTCCTCATGCTATCATAACTAAAGGACATTTCGTTTATTACATTTCTTCTGCTAATATTTTCCTAGACTATGTAGTAAAATATGCTAAAGTTCTACAAGATCTGCCTATGTAGCCAATCGATTATTTATAGGCGTATTATCTAGAGCCTATAAATTACGATGAATTCAGTTTACAATTAAGATCATTTTTACTCATCACTTTATTTATTATGAGCGCTGTCAGTCAACTATTTATCTATCCGATTAAATCGCTTGCAGGTATTCCCCTAAATACGTCGAATGTTGTTGAAGGGGGATTCAAATATGATCGTGTATTGATGATTAGTGAACCTGACGGAACATTTATCACCGCAAGACAATTTCCTGAGCTTTTAAAACTAAAAACAGCTATAGTTAACAACAGTATTGTTGTTTCAACGTCAAATAACGAATCAATAGCAATTCAATTTGATGAATTTATTGAAACTAATGAACCAACCGAAGTTTGGGGTAACCATTTTACGTCTCATATTGCACCAATCAGACTAAACCAATTTTTTAGTCACATTCTTCAAAAAAATGTGCAACTGCGTTGGATTGGCACTAATTTGACAAGACGAACAAAACGATATCCTCAAACACCGGTAAGCTTTGCAGATGGCTATCCTTATCTACTATTGAATGAAGCATCATTCAATTATTTACAACAAAGATGCTTGGAAAAGCTCGATATTCAGCAGTTTCGAAGCAATATCATCATTCAAGGTGCGCTTCCTTTTGCCGAAGATGGCTGGAAAACAATCAAAATTGGCGATGTCATTTTTGATATCGTTAAACCGTGTAGTCGCTGTGTACTTACCACTTTTAATATTAATACAGCAAAGCCTTTAGCAAATAATGAACCACTCAATACGCTCCGCTATTTTCGGACTGATGAGCAAGGGGAAATAGATTTTGGAATGAATATGATAGCTCGCAATGTCGGATCAATATCAATTGACGATCCTGTTGAGATACTTGAAAGGCAACCGACCAAAAAGTATTTAAAATCTTTTCCCGAAAATAATCAGTTTAACCACGAACAGTGTAATATTACTTTTGAGAACAAGACAATCAAAGGAAATCAACAACAGACTATTTTAGAACAACTGGAACAACATAATATTACTCTCCCTTATTCATGCAGAGTTGGAATTTGTGGTAAATGTGCAGTGGTATTAAAACAAGGAAAAGTGAATCCTCTTACTCAATCAGCAATAAAACGCGATCAACGTATTTTAGCTTGTAGTTGTATACCTGAGGGTGATATCAAAATTGAATTAATAAAAAAACCTTAATGAGCATTGGTTATAGAATCCTGGTTTATCAATAATAAATCGTTAATTATTGATTAAAATGGTTGATTGACACTTAATAAATTATTACCCCGCTATGATGATAAGTTAGCCTGCCAATCAATACGCGAATAATGTTATGTGGCTTCATTTTAAAACCGTTGATGCTAAATGCTATCCTTTAAAGTCATTTGTATTCAGTTTTAAAGCGTTCAACTGAGACACCGTAACGAAATGCCGTTTAAGTCATCGATTAAACAGGTCAATACATTGCCTGCTTCACAACCTGTTGTGAATAACAAAATCAAAATATAGCAGGTTTAAATCGAAATTAAGTCTTACTGACAAGACAATAGTCGGATTAGAATGGTATTGTTTACGAAATAGCTTCTAACTTAAGGTCTATCAACGAACTCTCATCCATGACATTTTTTTGGATTGGCGCCAGTCGATCATTCATCACTTTAATTGCTTCGGAAAAATAAAATGTTTTATTCATTGCCACAAATGTAGGTTGAGCAATAATACACAGTGAAGCATTTTCACCCGCTTCAACGACTAATAAAAAAACCCGTTGATCACCTTCTTGCATGCTGACTTCAACAATGTCCGCTAATTTAGGACGATATAGCTTAGGTTGTTGGCAAAAATACCAACTTTTTGGCATTTGAGGTTTAATAAAATTAGCCGCAACAATGGCATTAATGGATAATTCAATCTTTTGCGAGTCAGTTAATGCCAATATTTGACAACTATCATAAAATTGATAATAGGATGTTGCATCACTCACTGAAAATGGAAATTCCCTAAAAACATCAGGAATTAACATTTTACTGGAATAACATGAACGAAATAACATATCGTTTGATACTTCAAGCATCAAACTATCATATTGATTATCAAAATACCAACGCCAACAATCAGTTGGTCGAAAAGCAATTTTCATTGATATGTTATCCCTCCATAAAATTAAAAAATTACATAAAAGATAACATAATTTAGGTAAAAAATAAATAAAAAAGTAAAATAAAATTTATTTAATTATATAATTTTTAAAAATTTTAGTGATCCATTATCAAGATCAAAACGATCTAAGTTAGATCCTTTTGATCCCATTTGCGATCCTTTAAGATCACATCAAATTTAATACTAAAATTTAACTTTAACAAACCAGCCATTTTTTCTAACATTTATCCATAAAAAAAGGTGCAATTAAGCACCTTTTTACGACCAAGCCAATTTGGCTAATTGATTGATTAACTGGCAACATTGATACGTTTCATATCCGTCATATAGCTTCTTAATTTACGGCCAATAATTTCAATTGGGTGATGACGAATTTCATCATTTACATCACGTAATTGCGCATTATCAACGCTACCTTCTGGGATCGCTTTACCAAGATCGCCCGATTGTAACATTGGCATAAATTTTTCTTTTAATAATGGGATCGCTGCATTAGCGAAAAGATAATTACCATATTCAGCAGTATCAGATATCACCACATTCATTTCGTATAAACGCTTACGGGCAATCGTATTGGCAATTAAAGGAAGTTCATGTAAGGATTCATAATAAGCTGATTCTGGTAAAATACCTGACTCAAGCATGGTTTCAAAAGCAAGTTCAACCCCAGCTTTTACCATAGCGACCATGACTACACCCTGATCAAAGTAGGCTTGTTCATCAATTTTACCTTGGTATTCAGCGGCTTTTTCAAAGGCTGTTTCACCGGTTTCTTTACGCCATTTTAATAAGTTAGCATCATCATTTGCCCAGTCTTTCATCATGGTTGCTGAAAATTCACCCGAAATAATATCATCCATATGTTTACGATAAAGATCAGTCATGATCACTTTTAATTCTTTAGCTAATGCATTAGCGCGTAACTTAGCCGGATTCGACAAGCGATCCATCATTAAGGTAATACCACCTTGTTTCAATGCTTCGGTAATGGTTTCCCAACCAAATTGTAATAATTTACATGCATAAGCCGGATCCACACCGTCTGCCACAAGTTTATCAAAACAAAGTAATGACCCTGTTTGCAACATACCGCAAAGGATCGTTTGTTCTCCCATAAGATCAGATTTAACTTCAGCAACAAATGAAGACTGTAAAACACCAGCACGATGTCCACCGGTAGCCGCCGCCCATGCTTTGGCGATAGCTAAACCTTCACCTTTAGGATCGTTTTCAGGGTGAACGGCGATCAGAGTCGGAACACCAAATCCTCGTTTATACTCTTCACGTACCTCTGTTCCTGGACACTTTGGCGCAACCATGACAACCGTGATATCAGGACGAATTTTTTCGCCAACTTCAACAATATTAAAACCATGAGAATAACCTAAAGCGGCTCCCTGTTTCATCAATGGTTGTACTGCTTTTACTACCGCTGAGTGTTGTTTGTCAGGTGTTAAATTAATCACTAAATCAGCTGTAAGAATTAACTCTTCATAACTGCCTACTTTAAATCCATTTTCAGTTGCTTTTTTCCATGAAGGACGCTTTTCTGCAATCGCTTCTTTACGTAAAGCATAGGCAATATCAAGTCCTGAATCCCGCATATTTAAACCTTGATTCAGACCTTGCGCACCACATCCTACTATTACAATTTTTTTGCCTTTTAAAAAATCGGCTTCTGATGCAAATTCATCACGAGCCATAAAACGGCATTGTCCAAGTTGGTGTAATTTTTCACGTAAATTTAGAGTATTAAAATAGTTTGACATTAGGATCTCCATTAATTTATTTGTCATAATCGAATTGTCCAACACTATAACTGAATTTAATTATTGCGAAAATTGATATATTTAAAAAATCATATTGCATAAAATGCAATATACTTGCTAAATGTAATGCTTTCTTTTACTCTAAGCCACTATTTAATTATTGATAAATTATTCAATATGGATACACGATATAAGCAAGCAAATAAAGAAGCTAAGCTTTCACTGTTATTAACAATTATTTATCTTCTTGGCTGGATTGTTTGTGCTTACGGCGCTGGCGATAGAACTGGCTTTTTGGGGCTTCCATTATGGTTTGAATTATCCTGCATTATGGTACCTGTCGGGTTTATTTTATTATGCTGGATCGTTGTAAAATTTCATTTCAAAAACATCTCATTAGAACAAACTAAGTGATCAAACAATGCATTTAGATATTATATTACCGCTAGTCATCTATCTTATTTTTGTGTTTGCCTTATCTATCTATGCTTATGTTAAACGCAAAAAAGTCAATCAATTTACTGATTACTTTATTGGTAATCGAACAATGGGGGGATTTTTGCTCGCCATGACACTGGCGGCAACTTACATCAGTGCCAGTTCGTTTATAGGGGGTCCCGGTGCTGCTTATAAATACGGACTAGGCTGGGTATTGTTGTCTATGATTCAAGTCCCTACTGTTTTGCTATCTCTGGGAATTTTGGGCAAAAAATTTGCCATTCTAGCGCGCAAGTATAATGCTATTACGCTAAGTGATATGCTCTATGCTCATTATAAAAGTAAAACCATTGTCTGGTTTGCCAGTATTGCTTTAGTCGTCGCCTTTGTCGGTGCAATGACTGTCCAGTTTGTCGGTGGTGCCCGATTATTAGAATCTTCAGTAGGCATACCTTATAAAGTCGGTCTACTTATTTTCGGTATTGGTACGGTGATATATACTGCATTTGGTGGATTTCGAGCAAGTATCTTAAACGATGCTTTCCAAGGTTTAGTGATGATCATTGGCTCAATTTTACTTTTAACCGCCATTATTTATGCTGGTGGTGGATTAACGGCTATTATTGAGCGTTTAAAAGAAATTGATCCTGCATTATTAACCCCACAAGGCCCTGGCAATTTTATGGACTTTCCATTTATGGCATCATTCTGGATTTTAGTCTGTTTTGGTGTGGTTGGTTTACCGCATACAGCAGTACGTTGTATGGCGTATAAAGACAGTAAAGCGGTACATCGGGGCATCATTATCGGTACGATTGTTGTTACAGTTATTATGTTAACCATGCACCTTTCTGGTGCACTTGGGCGAGCAATTATTGATGATTTAACCATTCCCGATCAAATTGTCCCAACTTTAATTATTAAAGTGATGTCGCCACTCGCAGCAGGCATCTTTTTGGCTGCTCCTCTGGCTGCGATTATGTCAACCATTAACGCACAACTGTTACAAGTCTCTTCAGTGATTATAAAAGATCTGTTTTTAAGCATAAAACCTGAAACAAAATGCAGTGACAAAACCTTAACGCGAATATCAGTTATCATTACCTTTATTTTTGGCGCACTGCTCATTTTAGCAGCTTGGAATCCACCGGATATGATAATTTGGTTAAATTTACTTGCTTTTGGTGGGCTGGAAGCGGTATTTTTATGGCCTTTGGTACTTGGCTTATATTGGAAGAAAGCTAATGCAACTGGCGCATTATGTTCAATGTTTGCTGGAGCCATTAGTTATACCTTTTTAGCCGCTTATAACATTAAAATTTGTTCTTTCCATCCAATTGTTCCTTCATTAATTATTGGATTGGTTGTTTTTATCATCGCCAATATATTTGGTAACTTAAGGAAAAATTATGCCTTGGATTCAACTCAAAATTAACACAACAAGTGATCTTGCTGAACCAATAAGTGAGCTTTTGGAAGAATCAGGGGCGTTATCTGTCACATTTCAAGATACCTATGATACGCCTGTGTATGAACCCTTACCCGGTGAAACAAAACTTTGGGGTAATACAGATGTAATTGGGCTTTACGATGCTCAAACTGATTTAGATGAATTGAAAGCAATATTAAATCTTGATCAATATTCTTATAAATTCGAACAATTAGAGGATAAAGATTGGGAACGCGAGTGGATGGACAATTTTCATCCTATGCAATTTGGTCAACGCTTATGGATTTGTCCAAGTTGGCGCCCAGTCCCTGATCCTAATGCGATCAATGTTATGTTAGATCCAGGTTTAGCTTTTGGAACAGGTACCCACCCTACCACTGCGTTATGTCTTAAATGGCTTGATAGCTTAGACTTAAAAGATAAATTAGTGATTGATTACGGTTGTGGTTCGGGAATTCTCGCCATTGCTGCACTAAAACTAGGAGCAAAACGTGTCATCGGCATTGACATTGATCCTCAAGCTATTCAAGCCAGTCGAGATAATGCAGAACGTAACAATGTAAGTCATGACATTGAACTTTATTTAACTGAAGATATTCCTGATAATTTACAAGCTGATGTTTTAGTCGCCAACATTTTGGCTGGACCACTAAAAGAACTTGAACCTAATATCAATAGTCTGATTAAACCAGCGGGATTACTTGGATTATCGGGTATTTTGACTTCTCAATCTCAAAGCGTCTGTACCGCTTACCAACCCCATTTTGATCTTGATCCCGTCGCTGAGCAAGAAGAATGGTGTCGAATTACTGGCAAAAAAAAGTAAAAAAATGACATTACCCCCTTTTAAGTTCGAGAAAAAATGCGTAATATAGCCGACCTTAAATTACTAAGCATTGGTAAGGTCACATTAAGAAATAATTTAATCGCCGCACCAATGGCAGGAATTAGTGACAGACCATTTCGAAATTTATGCTACCAGTTTGGTGCTGGTCTGACTATTTCAGAGATGTTTTTAGCTAATTCAGATGTTTGGCAAACAGATAAATCTGCTTTAAGAATGGTCTCAACGCAAGATTTGGGCATTCGCGCAGTACAAATAGTGGGTGCCGATCCTGACGAAATGGCTAAAGCGGCAGAATTTAATGCCAAACATGGGGCTGAGTTAATTGACATTAACATGGGATGCCCTGCAAAAAAGGTTAATAAAAAATTGGCAGGTTCTGCTTTAATGCAGTACCCGCAATTAATTGAACAGATTTTGCAAAAAGTTGTTGGTGCCGTTGATGTGCCAGTAACATTAAAAATGCGGACTGGATGGGATAAAAATCATAGAAATTGCATTGAAATCGCACAAATTGCGCAGGATTGTGGCGTAAAGGCGATTACTATTCACGGGCGCACCCGTGAATGTCTATTTAAGGGTGTAGCTGAATATGAATCAATTAAAGCAGTGAAAAAAAAGGTATCCATTCCAGTCATTGCTAATGGTGATATTTGCACCCCTGAACAGGCAAAAGATGTTTTTCAATATACGCAAGCTGATGCTATAATGATCGGCCGAGCGGCACAAGGGCGACCTTGGATATTTGAAGAAATTGCATTCTATTTAACACATGGAAAGTTACAAAAAGAAAAGACAGTTGATGAAGTTGAACAAATCGTTTTTACGCACCTTGAAGAACTTTATCAATTTTACGGAGAATACAAAGGATTACGGATTGCCAGAAAGCATGTAAATTGGTATACCAAGAATTATGCTGATAGCGATCATTTTAGGCGCTTATTTAGTGTACTTAGCACCACCAGTGAGCAAGCTAGAACACTAAAAGCATTTTTTAGTCAAATTAGAAACAACAAAAAGAGTTAAGAATACTATGTCAGAACAACGCGTTACAGCTGCAGCACTAAAATTTACAACTGTAAACTCTCAAGACCAAATAACACAAAAACCTTTGCGAGATTCTGTCAAGCAAGCTTTAAAAAACTATTTATCACAACTTAATGGTGAAGATCCTAATGATCTATATGAATTAGTGTTAGCTGAAGTTGAACACCCATTCCTTGATATGGTTATGCAATATACACGTGGTAATCAAACTCGAGCGGCTAATATGCTCGGTATTAACCGTGGTACACTACGTAAAAAATTAAAACAATATGGAATGAGCTAATCGAACTGATATTGATAAGTTTATTTCATACAAAAAAAGCACCTGTTTATTAGGTGCTTTTTTGTTTTTATAACAATAAAAAATCACACGGATTAAAAATCAATACACATATTGATAATGAATTTTAAACAAATGTTTGTTAAAATACGCTGATTTTTAAATTATCTAATCTGGAGAATTCTATGGCAGGTCATAGTAAGTGGGCCAATACCAAACATCGTAAAGCGGCGCAAGATGCTAAACGCGGTAAAATTTTTACTAAAATTATTCGAGAACTTGTAACGGCAGCCAAACTAGGTGGTGGCGATCCAGCGTCAAATCCTCGTTTACGTGCAGCAATGGATAAAGCACTATCAAATAATATGACACGCGATACCATGAATCGTGCTATTGCGCGTGGTGTAGGTGGTGAAGATGATAGTGATATGGAAACCATCATCTATGAAGGTTATGGCCCTGCAGGTACTGCCGTCATGGTTGAATGCCTAAGTGATAACCGTAATCGTACAGTATCAGAAGTACGTCATGCTTTCACCAAAACTGGGGGTAATTTAGGTACTGACGGTTCTGTATCCTATTTGTTTACCAAAAAAGGCGTTATTTCTTATCCTACAGGTACAGATGAAGACAAAGTAATGGATGCAGCTTTAGAAGCTGGAGCTGATGATGTTGTCACTTATGATGATGGTGCAATTGATGTCTTTACCACACCAGAATCATTTGGCGAAGTAAAAGATGCACTTGATGCAGCAGGTTTAGTTGCTGAATCAGCTGAAGTATCAATGATTCCTGCGACCAAAGTTGATCTTGATATTGATTCTGCACCAAAATTATTACGTTTGATCGACATGCTTGAAGATTGTGATGATGTTCAAGAAGTATACCATAATGGTGAAGTTTCGGACGAAGTTGCTGCCGCTCTTTAATGTCTATCATTCTTGGCATAGATCCTGGTTCTCGTTTGACGGGTTACGGTGTAATTCGTCAAACAGGACGACAATTAACCTATCTTGGTAGTGGTTGTATTCGTACAGCCGTCGATGATTTACCAACTCGATTAAAACGCATTTATGCAGGTGTTAGCGAAATCATCTTACAATTCCAACCGGATATGTTCGCTATCGAACAAGTCTTTATGGCACGTAATGCCGATTCAGCATTAAAGTTAGGGCAAGCGAGAGGCTCAGCTATTGTTGCTGCGGTCAACAACGATTTACCTGTTTTTGAATATGCGGCTCGTTTAGTAAAACAAAGTGTAGTAGGCACAGGGGCAGCCGATAAAAAGCAAGTCCAACACATGGTCAAACTCTTGTTAAAATTACCCGCCAGTCCACAAGCCGATGCCGCTGACGCATTAGCTATCGCAATTACTCATGCCCATATGAGTCGACATCTAGTCAAATCTATTAAATAATCTTAATTAGACGATATTACCCTTGCAAAATAGCGCGATCAGCTAACTTAAATAATAACTGATGCATCTAAATATCAATAGTAAACCGACAATGTTATTTAATCATTGAATCAATTTTTTACCTTGTTATTTACTATGAGATCATATTTTGATAATGATAAGATTAAAAACTCAACAAAAAGCACGATTTTATCGTGCTTTTTGTTGGTTATCTTATTAATAAGATTTCGACTTTTTTTAGCACATCCTAGCTGGTGCTAAGATATGCTTTTCAATTTTCCAAGTCACTATTTTTGGTCAGTGTTGTGCGAAAAATTACGTGGTAAAACGACCTTATTTTTATGTTTAGTAAACATTTTAGTAATAAATAAGAAGAATAATGGTACATAGAATATCGCTAAGAATGTTGCTGTTAACATACCACCAATTACCCCTGTACCTACCGCGTTTTGGCTTGCTGAACCTGCACCACTATTTAATGCTAAAGGTAACACCCCTAAAATAAAGGCGAACGATGTCATTAAAATTGGGCGTAAACGTAATCGACAAGCTTCAAGTGTTGCATCAATCAGCGATTTACCTTCTTTTTCTAAAGCATCTTTTGCAAATTCAACAATTAATATCGCATTTTTCGCAGACAGTCCCATTGTGGTTAATAGACCGACAATAAAGTAAATATCATTATCAAGTCCTCTAAACATTGTTGCAACCACCGTTCCTAAAATACCAAGTGGAATCACAAATAGTATTGAAATTGGTACACTCCAACTTTCGTACAATGCAGCTAATGCCAAGAACACGACAATAATAGAGATTATATAAAGTGTTGTTGTTTGCGATCCTGTTTGACGTTCTTGATAAGAAATATCTGTCCAGTCAAACGTAAAGCCTTTTGGTAAGTCTTTTGATAGCTGTTCCATTATTGCCATAGCTTGACCAGAACTTAAGCCCGGCGCAGCAGATCCACTAATTCCCATTGCAGCAACACCATCATAACGAACAAGTGATGGTGAACCATAGCTTTTTGAAGTAGTCGCAAATGCATCATAAGGAACCATTTGACCTTTTTGATTTTTTACATGCCAATAACTAAAATCATCAGGCAACATTCGATAAGCCGCTTCAGATTGAAGGTACACTTTTTTGACTCGGTTATTATAGACAAAGTCATCGATATAAGCAGAACCTAATGCGGTAGATAATACTGTATTGACGCTACTGACAGAAACACCAAGCGCTTGAGCTGTTTCGAAATCCACATTAATTTTATACTGAGGAACATCTAACATACTGCCCGGACGCACTTGTTGAAGTTCTGGTCTTTTCGATGCTTGTCCTAAGATTTGATAAAAAGCACCCATTAAAGCTTCATGCCCTTGTCCTGAAGTGTCTTTTAGCATATAGGAGAAACCATTAGCCATCCCTAAAGACGGAACCGCTGGTAAGTTAGCAATAATCACTCGACCTTCAGTTATGGTAGATGCAAAGCCCCAACCACTGCCAACTAAAGCATCCACTTTTTGATCAGGGCGTTTACGCTCATCCCAATCTTTTAACCGAACAAATCCAAGTCCCATATTTTGTCCACGACCTACCATACTAAACCCTGCAACAGTAAAGACTTCTTTAACAGAATCAGCTTTCTTTTCCATATAAAACTGAGTTGTCTTATTCAATACTGACATGGTTTGTTCTAATGTTGATCCGGGTGGTAATTCGACCATGACAATCAATACCCCCTGATCTTCATTAGGTAAAAACCCTGTTGGTAAGCGGTTAAATCCAAATATTAATCCAACAATGATAACGATATAACAAGCAAAGGCAATTAATGGATAACGTATTACTTTAATTACGCCTTTCTCATAAGTATGCAGTCCTTTGTTATAAAATTTATTAAACGCGCCAAAGAATAGTTTGGTTCCTTTATCACACCAGCTAAATGGTGGAATCGCGAGTAATTTTTCCCCAAACGTTGATTTTTTGTTTTTACTTTTTGATGGTGCTTTTAAAATCTGAGCACAAAGTGCAGGCGTTAAAACGATTGCCATAATCACAGACAATGACATCGAGGTAACAATGGTAATTGAGAATTGACGATAAATTCCCCCTGCTGCACCACCATAAAATGCCATAGGTACAAATACAGCAGATAATACAACGGCAATACCAATTAAAGCAGAGGTTATCTGTTCCATTGATTTAACCGTTGCATCATACGGCGACAATCCTTCATCATGCATGATACGCTCAACGTTTTCGATAACGACGATAGCATCATCGACCAGTAACCCGATAGCTAACACCATAGCAAACATCGACAACGTATTTATGGTAAATCCACAAATATATAAGATTGCAAACGTTCCTAACAATACAACCGGAACGGTAATGGTTGGTATGAGAGTTGAGCGAAGATTTTGCAAAAATATATACATGACGATAACAACTAACACAATTGCTTCAATCAGAGTATGCACAACATTACTGATAGATAATTTAACAAATGGTGTTGTATCGTATGGATAGGCAAATTTAATATCTTCTGGGAAGATTGCCGATAATTCTTCGATTTTCTTATCAACCAATTCAGAGGTATCTAATTGGTTTGCGCCTGTTGCCAGATAAATAGCTAAACCAGCCGATGCTTTACCGTCATAGCGAGAGATAAAATTATAATCAGATGCACCAATTTCAACGTTAGCAACATCTTTTAATAAAATATTAGAACCGTCGGTATTGACCCGAACTAAAATATTTTGAAATTGTTCCGGTGTTTTTAAACGAGATTGAGCCGTTATCGTTGCATTAAGTTCCTGACCTTCAGTTGAAGGTAATGCACCCAATTGCCCTGCAGTTACTTGAGCGTTTTGAGCTTGAATTGCCGCAATAATTTCTTCAATTGACATGTTGAAATAATTGAGTTTATTTGGGTCAAGCCAAATACGCATTGCATATTCAGAGCCAAATAAAGTGGTATCACCAACACCTTGAACACGACGGATCGGATCTTGCACAGTCGAATAAATAAAGTCAGCAATATCTGCTTGAGTCTTTTGGGGGTTCGTTGAGTAAAAACCAATAACTTTTAAGAAGTTAGTATTATTTTTAGCAACTGAAACACCATTTTTTTGAACACTTTCAGGTAAACGAGACTTAATACTTTCAACTTTATTTAACACTTGCACTTGCGCAAAATCAGGATTCGTTCCCGGCGCAAACGTCAACGTAGTTTGAACAACACCTTGCGCACTACTGGTTGATTTCATATAGATTAAATTATCTATCCCAGTCAGATTTTGTTCGATTAACTGTGTAACGGTGTTTTCAATAGTTTGTGCATCTGCACCAGGATAAGCCGCTGAAACAGTAACAGCAGGAGGAGCAATATCGGGGTATTGTTCAACTGCTAGCAGTTTTATACATAGTGCCCCGCCTAGCATCATCATGATAGCTATTACCCATGCAAAAACGGGTCTATCAATAAAAAACTTAGCCATAATTAAATCTACCCCTGTTTTATTTCACGCTGTTTTTGATAATATTATCTAACTGTTCTTGAGTAAGAGTAGCTGGTTCACCAACAATTTGGCCTGTCATTGGTTTACCCATTTCAACTGCCGTTAAATTAAGTAAACCCGTCGTGATAACTTGTTCACCAATATCAATACCTTTCGTCACTACCCAATAACCATTGATACCAGTATAAACTTGAATATCTTGACGATATTCAATCGTATTATCTGGTTTAAGGATTTTTGCTGTATATTGGCCTTTACCATTACTCGTAATACCTTGTTGAGGAACGAGTTTTGCATTTTTAATATAGCCTAAAGTCAATTGAGGTTTGACAAACATACCGGGCAAAATTTTGCCATCTTGATTTGGAAATTCAGATCTGAGGGTAACGGTACCTGTCGTTTCATTCACCGTCATATCAGAAAATTTGATACTCCCTGCTACGTCATATTTCGAACCGTCATTAAAATAAAGTTCAACATTATTTCCTTTCGCTGGTTCAAAAATCACGTTTTGATCTTGATTATATTTATTGTAACGCGTTGCTGCTTCTGTCATATCAACATAAATAGGATCAAGTTTTTGAACTAAAGCTAACGCTGTTGCTTGACCTGCTGAAACTAATGCACCTTCAGTGACACTTGATTTACCAATATAGCCATCAATAGGGGAATAGACTTTAGTATAATCTAAATTAACTTTAGCGGTATGTTCAGCTGCTTGAGCAACAAGTACACTAGCTTCTGCCTGCTGAGCATCTGCCGCCGCTTTATCATAATCTTGCTGACTAATGGATTTGGTTTTTAATAAACCGGCATAACGTTTTAAAGTCAGCTGGGCAATACTAGCATTGGCTTTAGCACTTGCTACACTTGCAACAGCACTGTCATAGTTAGCTTGATAGATAGCAGGATCGATTTGATAAAGTGATTGCCCTGCTTTTACATTTGAGCTTTCTTCAAATTCTCGTTTTAAAACGATGCCACTTACTTGAGGTCTAATTTCAGCAATTTGCGAAGCGACAACTCGACCGGGTAAACCAATCTTTAAAGTGTAATTCAATGGCTCTACTTTAAACACCGTAACTTTTGGTATCTGATTATTACCGCCTTGTGATTTGTTATCATCGCAGCTTGACAGTAAAAATAAGCTGGTGAGCGCTACCGGAATGGTGAGTAATAGCTTGTTAAATCTCATATAAAATTGACCTCAATCAACAAAATTGTTATTTTTAATAATTATAAATCTTATTTAAAAGTAACCGATGATTTTACAAAAAATATGCATAAATTGTAAGTATCTTTACAGGTTAATAGCACAGAGTTCTAAAAATTAAAATCTAACATTATTAATAAAAAAATATATACCGATAATTATGATTATTGGCAGAAATAAAGTAATATATGCTTATTGATTTTTAGTGCGAAAGAATTAGGCTTGATAAGATGACACAATCAAAGGCATTTATGTACTGACAATCAATTGAATTTTTTTAATTTGCAAAGAAAAAGTAATTATTTTACATTGTGGTACTCCGTAATCACTTCATTCGATTCTTTTATTGAGTGATTTGAGTCTTTATTTAATTTAATTCTGAGATGGTTATTATGGATAATTTACGTATTGTTCTGATTGTTATTGCATCCTTGGTCATTATTGCATTATTGATACATGGATTATGGATTAATAAAAAGGAACGTTCTTCTCTGTTTAATTCAGATAAAAAAAGGAATATTAACCCTATTGCTCAACAGCAAACAGACATTTATATGGATGAAATAGAAGAAGATGATGTAATACTGATTAACCCCAAAAATAAAAAAACAACAACACCGCATGTTGAAATTGTTGAGATCATTGAAAAAGAAGCACCTCCTCAACAAGAGGATTTATTTAGTCATCAACCGATAGACGAACCAGAAGAAGATACTATCCCTGAACCAGTGATTAATCTTAATCAGGATCTCTTTGAAAATGAACCATTAGAAGAAAAAGTCGAAACAGAAAGTCAACTTGAAAAAACAGAAGCAATCACAATAAGTGAAGAAATTCATGAAGTTGAACCTGTTAAGCAAAACGAAGTTTTGAACGCTGAATCATCAGCTGACCATCATGAATCTGAAAAAGCAAACATCGACCATGAAGAAGATAAAACAGAAATCATTGTGTTAAATGTAACTGGCATTAATGGTCGATTATTACAAGGTGATGTATTACTTGCCAGTATTATGCAATCAGGTTTTCAATTCGGTGATATGCGAATTTTTCATCGCCATGTCGATCCTGCGGGCAACGGTCCTGTTTTATTTAGTTTAGCAAATATGGTTAATCCAGGCTATTTGGATCCTGAGACCATGCACGAATTTACCACACCTGGCGTTTCAATTTTTATGATTGCACCGACACAAGGAAACAATCAGCAAAATTTTAAACTCATGTTACAAACAGCACAACGTATAGCCGATGATGTTAATGGTGTTGTCTTAGATGATTCCCAACACATGCTAACACCACAAAAAATCGATAGCTACAAAGAACGCATCAAAAAAGCGTGCAACGAAATATAACCCAAATATAATAATAATTTTATCAACACCACCAACATTAGTTGGTGGTAAATGGACGGGAAATAAAAAGATTCTGATCCGATTGTTAACGATATTCACCATGATGAACATATTGATTTAATCAAGTCATTCATACTTGATTGGTGTCTAATAACATTTAAAAATCTTACTTTAAATTAAGAGTATACTAACATGTCACTATCTAATTTACCCGAAAACCTTACCCATGATTCACAACAAAAAGTCATCACTGAAGTTCAATCTTTACGTGATAAGATAAGACATCATGAATATTGTTATTATGTCTTAGATGCGCCTGAAATTCCGGATGCGGAATATGACAAATTGATAAAACAGCTTCAAACTATTGAACAGCAGCATCCCGAATTGATTACTCCTGACTCCCCTACTCAAAGGGTTGGCGGTGCTCCCCTATCTCAATTTGCCTCGATAAAACATGAGATACCAATGTTATCTTTAGATAATGTTTTTGATGAGACAAGTTTTATTGCCTTCAATAAAAGAGTAAAAGATCGCTTACACTTAAAAGAAAATGAACCGGTAGAATATTGTTGTGAATTAAAATTAGATGGATTAGCGGTAAGTTTACTTTATGAAGATGGTCAATTTGTACAAGCTGCAACCCGAGGAGACGGCACAACAGGAGAAGACATTACCGCCAATGTCAAAACCATAAAAACCATTCCACTGGTTTTAAGAGGAGAGCAGATACCAAGACGCTTAGAAGTTCGAGGTGAAGTGTTCATGTCTCACAAGGGCTTTGCCAAACTCAATGCTGAAGCAGAAAAACGAAACGAAAAAGTCTTTGCAAATCCTCGTAATGCAGCCGCTGGCTCTCTGAGACAATTAGACCCTAAAATTACAGCTAAAAGACCTTTATCGTTTTTCTGTTATGGTTTAGGTGTTATTGAAGGTGCCAATCTGCCTAATACGCATTATGACCGTTTAATGCAACTTAAAACTTGGGGATTACCTGTTAGTGATAAAGTTCAAGTGCGAAAAGGTGCGCAAGCTGCTTTAGATTACTTTAAACAAATTGGTGAAGAGCGCATGTCATTGGATTTTGACATAGACGGTGTGGTCATCAAAGTAAACAGTATCGCTTTACAAGAAGAACTCGGCTTTGTTGCCCGTGCTCCTCGTTGGGCAACGGCGTTTAAGTTTCCCGCGCAAGAAGAAATCACCCAATTAAATAAAGTTGACTTTCAAGTCGGTAGAACAGGCGCAATTACACCTGTTGCAAGACTAGAACCGGTATCTGTTGCAGGTGTGATTGTCAGTAATGCAACTTTGCATAACAGTGATGAAATCGCCCGATTAGGTGTCCGTGAAGGTGACTATGTTTCTATACGCCGTGCAGGTGATGTGATTCCTAAAATTGTATCGGTCATATTAGATCGAAGACCAGCCGACACCAAAGCGATTATCTTTCCAACCCACTGCCCGATTTGTGGTTCGCTAATTGTTCGCGATGAAGGGCAAGCGGTATCTCGCTGTGCAGGTGGACTTATTTGTCCAGCACAACGAAAAGAAGCGCTTAAACATTTTGTATCCCGTCGAGCCATGAATGTGGAAGGAATGGGTGATAGACTAATTGAACAGTTAGTGGATAAAGATTATGTTAAAACACCCGCAGATCTTTATAGACTCACGGTACCATTACTATGTTCGTTAGATAAAGTAGGCGATAAATCGGCTAAAAATTTATTAGCAGCACTTGATACATCGAAAAACACAACTTTAAGCCGCTTTATTTTTGCGCTTGGTATACCAAATGTCGGTGAAGTGACGGCTGAAAATTTAGCTAACCAATTTGGTAATTTAACGGCAATTGAAAATGCATCACTTGAACAACTACAATTAGTTAATGATATTGGTGTGGTTATTGCTGAAAGCATCATTGATTTTTTCCAAGAACCCCATAACCGCGACGTAATAGAACAGTTAACCAGTGATGACATTGGTATTCATTGGCAAGACACCAATCCCCAAGCACAAACAATGGCAACCGATTCACCTTTTTCGGGTAAAACGATTGTTTTAACCGGGACTTTATCTGTTTTAACACGTGATGAAGCCAAAGATAAATTAAAACAACTTGGTGCCAAAGTGACGGGAAGCGTATCAAAAAATACTGATCTGGTGATTGCCGGTGAATCTGCCGGTTCAAAATTAGAAAAAGCGCAACAACTTGGCATTAAAGTCATTGATGAACAAGAGATGTTAAGTTTGCTAAATGAATAAGATTGTTTGGACTTGTCCAGTTATAAAGACTATAACTGGCAACTCAACACCAAGGAGAAATTTATGCCATTATTAGATAGTTTTAAAGTAGATCATACTAAAATGAAAGCCCCTTTTGTCCGCGTTGCAAAAACGATGGTAACCCCAAAAGGCGATAATATCACTGTGTTTGATCTTCGTTTTACTATTCCAAATAAAGCACTATTACCCGAAAAAGGGATCCATACTTTAGAACATCTATTTGCAGGGTTTATGCGCGATCATCTAAACAGTGATACTGTTGAAATTATTGATATTTCGCCAATGGGATGTCGCACAGGATTTTACATGAGCTTAATCGGTCAACCTGATGAATCGCTCGTTGTTGATGCTTGGCTCAAATCCATGCATGATGTCCTCAGTGTAACATCACAAAACCAAATACCCGAATTAAACGAATACCAATGTGGCACATACAAGATGCATTCATTGGATGAAGCCAAGGCTATTGCTGAAAATATAATTCACTCAGGTATCGGTATTTGTCATAATCAAGATATCGCATTAACCGACGCTCAACTTGCCACAATGGGTCACTAGGAGTTTTTTATGCCAAATGTTGTCATCGATTTTTTAGAAGGTCGTACTATTGAACAAAAACGAGAAATGGCGAAACGTGTAACGGAAGCGATTGTTCAAACGCTTAATTGTAAGCCTGAAGCAGTACAAATTATTATGCACGAATTATCCAAAGATCAGCTAGCAAATGGCGGTGAGCTAAGAATTGATAAGGAATAATACTTTTTTAATTCTGTTATTAATAGTGATTAATCCAGCTCTATACTCGACATCTATTGCATAACAAAATAGTACGCAAATCTAAAAAAACCTCAAAAAATCATCACTAATTTTTTGAGGTTTAAATATATCAATTATTTTTGCTTTAACTAGTGTTGACCATTTTTCATGCCACATCCTACCAATTATCAATAATGTAAAAATGTGTTTAATGATCGCAGTGATGAAGATGAAGCAAATGTCCCATTTTATTAGCTTTGGTTTCTAAATAGTGTTCGTTATTTGGATTCTCGCCTACTTCCAAAGGAACTCTTTCTGTAACTTGAATTCCAGCTTGTTCTAACACTCTTATCTTTTCAGGATTATTAGTTAGTAAACGAATTTGTGATACACCAAGCAGTGTCAGCATATCAGCACAAAGTTTAAAATCACGCTCATCAGCAGCAAATCCTAACTGCTCATTCGCTTCCACCGTATCAAGCCCTTGGTCTTGCAGGGCATAAGCTCTAATTTTATTTAATAAACCGATATTACGCCCTTCTTGCCGATGATAGATTAAAATGCCTTGACCTTCTTTTGCAATTTGTTTTAAAGCTGCTTCTAATTGAAAACCACAATCACACCGTAAACTAAATAACGCATCACCCGTTAAACACTCCGAATGCACTCTGGTTAAAACAGATGTTGCCTCTGAAATGTCACCAAAAACTAATGCGACGTGATCCTTGCCAGTTGCAATTTCTTCAAAACCTACCATAGTGAAACAACCCCATGGTGTTGGTAGTTTCGCTTCTGCGACATGTTTTAATTGCATTATTATCTCCGTATTAAATGAATAACATAAACGAGAATCTATTAAAAATAAACCACATTTATGATAAAATAGACAGCACAATATGCTTAGTTGAGTTTTTAAATGGGGTTAGTTATAAAAAAAACAATAGCTGCATTGGCTATTTTTTTAGTCGTACCATTGTTTATTATAGTCATAAATTGGCATTGGCTACCAGACACATTGAACGATAAATCAGAATATTTTTTTTGGGTTACTGAAACAGCAAGTTACCCATGGGCAATAATAACATCAATATTTTATTTCATTTTATTTTGTGCTTTGCTAGTCAGCAAAACAGATAAAATGTTAAAAAAGATTGTATTAGTATGGTTGGTTCTCGTGAGTGCTGTCCTCAGCGGACAAGTGATAAAATCTATCATAAAATCACAAACAGCAGAATCAAGACCTTATGTAATATGGATAACAAAAGAACATAATAAAACTGACCAATATTTTTATTCATTAACCAAGCCAGAAAGAGCCGCTTTTATCAAAGAATCATTAATCAATTCATCTACAATACCGAATTGGTTATCCAAACACTGGCAAAATGAAACAGGGTATTCTTTTCCCTCTGGTCATACACTATTTGCAGCAACATTTGCTTTTTTAGCCATTGTGCTACTTAACTTCAGGCGTAATTATATCTTTATATCGTTGATTGTGATATGGACGGTATTAATAGAAATAAGTCGATTATTACTAGGTATGCATACTCCTATAGATTTAATATTATCCGTCATCATTGGTTGGGGTATTGCATTAATCTGCTATTTTTATGCTAAAAAATGGCATATAGTAACGTAATCATTTACCCAGTTTTTGCGTTACTAAATGATTTAATGCCTTTAGATAAATCGGTAACAGGTTGTTTAACCGATAAATGGATAACAATAAAGAATAAAAAGTATTAAAAAGAAGAAAGGTCAACATTATGAAATTAATTTTATCGATTATATTGATTATTGCTATTTTTGCATTGTCTATTGCTTTAGGTGCAGCCAATGATCAAGTGGTGACATTTAATTATTTAGTTGCTAAATCAGAATTACGCTTATCTGTTCTGCTGGCAATTTTATTTGGCAGTGGTTTTCTGGTAGGTTGGTTTGTCACGGGTTACTTCTTTTTAAAATCGAAATTACAACACTCATCAACTAAACGCAAACTAAACAAATTACAAAAAAAGTATGATGAAGATATCGCAATAAATCAAAAAGCAACATTAACAAAAATTAATTAAGAATAGACGATTATGTTTGAACTGTTATTTCTGTTACTTCCTATCGCAGCCGCTTACGGTTGGTATATGGGTGACAGAAATGCAAAACAAAAATACTTAAACCAATCCAACCGGCTATCGCGCGAATATGTTGATGGCTTAAACTTTCTTTTATCAAATCAAAAAGATAAAGCTGTTGATTTGTTTTTAGATATGTTAAAAGAAGATGACAGCACCCTTGAGGCTCATTTAACTTTAGGAAACTTATTCCGTTCACGTGGTGAAGTTGATAGAGCCATACGCATTCATCAATCTTTAATGGAAAGTTCAGCATTGACGTTCGAACAACGCCTATTGGCAATACAGCAACTAGGGCGAGATTATATGGTTGCCGGTTTTTATGATCGTGCCGAAGAAATGTTCTTACAGTTAATTGATGAAGATGATTTTCAACAATATGCATTACAACAATTGATTATCATTTATCAATCAACCAGTGAATGGATCAATGCGATTAATGCAGCCTCTAAATTAGTCAGATTAGGTAACATTAAATACAAGACAGATATTGCACAATTTTATTGCGAGTTAGCCGCTATTGCTATGTCTGCTGATGATATGGAAAAAGCTTATAACCTGTTACAAAAATCAGCTGCCGCTGATGCTAAATGTGCGCGTACCTCGCTCATGCTGGGTCGGGTATTAATGATACAAAACAAGAAAGAACAAGCCATTGAATCATTCAAACAAATTTTAACGCAAGATAAAGCCTTTATCGGTGAGGCATTACCTTTATTAAAAACATGTTATTTAGAATTAAATCAACCCGAACAGTTTAAACAATTTTTACAATTATGCGTTAATCAAGATAGTGGCAATGTTGCTGAATTAATGCTTGCCGATATAGTCGAAAAACAAAGCGGACTTGATGCTGCCCAAAACTACATGTATCGGGAATTACTCAAACACCCTAATTTAAAAGGGTTTTATCGATTGATGAATTACCACGTAGCCGATGCCGAAGAAGGTCGAGCAAAAGAAAGTCTTTCACTTTTACGTAAAATGGTTGGCGAACAGATCAAAACCGTCCCTAATTATCGCTGTATTAAATGCGGGTTTACGGTCAATTCCATTTACTGGCTATGTCCTGCTTGTCGTTCTTGGTCAACCATAAAACCTGTTCGTGATTTTGAACAACATTCAGATAATTAATAAGAGCTTTATATGTATTTAATTGATTCTCACTGCCATTTAGATAGCTTAGATTTTAGCAACAAATCGATTGATGAAGTATTGCAAGACGCAATACGTAACGATGTTAAACACTGCTTAAGTGTAGCAACCACGCTTTCAGGCTATGAATCGATGAGAGATTTTTTAAAACCCTATACTAAACAGTGCTCATTTTCATGCGGTATTCATCCTCTTAATTTAGAAGAAGAAAGCTATGACGCCGATCGCTTTGAAACATTGGCAAGCCAAGATAATGTAATTGCGCTGGGCGAAACTGGGCTTGATTATTACTATCAACAAGATAATCTTGAACAACAACAAGCAAACTTCAAGGAACATATTCGGTTAGGTCGTAAACTCAATAAACCTATCATTGTTCATACACGCAATGCACGCCAAGATACCTTAAGAATCTTAAAAGAAGAGCATGTTTATTCTGGGGTCTTACACTGTTTTACCGAAGATATCGATACGGCCAAACAATTGCTAGATATCGGTTTTTATATCTCTTTTTCGGGCATTATCACCTTCAAAAATGCTGAATCATTACGTGAAGTTGCCAGATATGTCCCCATGGATCGTATTTTAGTTGAAACCGATTCACCTTATTTAGCACCTGTTCCCTATCGAGGGAAAGAAAACCAGCCAGCTTATGTTCGTGAAGTTGCTGACTATTTGGCAGTATTGAAAGGTGTTTCTATAGACGAAATAGCACAACAAACAACGAATAACTTTTGTCAATTATTTAATTTACAAGGGGCGTTACATGAGTAATAAGTTAACTATAGATTGGGATGATTTTTTAACGAATTATTGGCAAAAAAAGCCAGTTATTTTACGTGATGCTTTTAAACACTTTGTTGATCCTATCACGCCTGAAGAACTTGCAGGTTTAGCGATGGAAGAAGAGATTGATAGCCGAATAGTTACCAACAAAAATGGGAAATGGGATGCCCAATTTGGTCCTTTTATCGACTTTAGCCATTTAGGTGAAAACCATTGGAGTTTGCTGGTACAAGCAGTTGACCACTGGCATGAACAAGCAGCCACCTTAGTTGCCCCTTTTAAATGCTTGCCTCAATGGCAATTTGAAGATCTGATGATTTCTTACGCAACAGATAAAGCAGGCGTGGGGCCTCACATTGACAATTATGATGTATTTATCATACAAGGCAAGGGATGCCGACGTTGGCAAGTTGGCGACCGAAACGAACACTACAAACAATTTAGTGCTCACAAAGCATTGCTACATGTTGAAAGTTATCAACCCATCATTGACGAAGAAATTACAGCAGGCGATATTCTGTATATACCGATAGGCTTTCCACATAATGGTGTCTCAATCGGCGAATCGCTAAGTTATTCAGTCGGTTTTAGAACCCAAACGTCTCAAGAACTATTAAGTGGCTTTGCCGATTATGTTATCGACAACCTACCCAATGGCATATTTTATCAAGATCCCAACTTAACATTACCTAAAGATTCCTATCGAATACAATCCTATGAATTAGAAAAATTACAAAACCAGATAATTGAACTGGTTAGAACGCCTAAACTCTTTAACGATTGGTTTGGTAAACACATTACTATTCCAATGCATGAATTAAATATTGTTCCTGTCGAGCCACCATATCAATTTGATGAATTTGTCTCGCTTTTAAAAACTAATAATCTGTGCCGAGTTCCGAGCATACGCATTCTAAAAGTAGGTGATTATGGCTATATTCATGGTGAAAAAATCCATTTGCCGATGCCGGTTATTGATCTTTTATGCCAAGAAGAAGAGCTTTATTATGAACAGCTAGAAGATGAATCGACTTTAAAGGTCATTTTGGATTTAGTCAATAAAGGCTATTGGTATTTTATCGAAGACTAATCAAGATTATCCGCTGGGGGAACACTCAGCGGAAATTAGCTATCAATCATTTAAATTTAAAAACTAAGATTTACTTAATAAATCATCTATACCCTGTCACGATTCTTTACACAAAATAAAATTATCACTAGTTGATGCATCCTTTAATATTTTTATATATAAAGTTACTTACAAGAAATGATTATTTTCTAGCAAATAACCAATTGTAAAGGCTTTTAGCTTGGATTTTTAAAGTTTTTAAGTATATACTTTGCACCGCTTTTAAACGACCTTATTGAATTAGCCTACAACCTATTTTAAAAGCTAAAGTTTAAATAAGTAACTCACTATTCACAATCATTAGAGGTAAATATGAAAACTGCGATAGACCCAATTAAACAAGCTGAAAGTGAAACTGGATCCACCACAGCTTATCAAAAAAGAACGCTTTTTGCCTCTACAGTCGGCTATGCATTAGATGGTTTGGATATGATGATTTTAGGGGTCTGTTTTACCCTAATTCAAGCAACTTTTAATCTAACCAAAACCGATTTAGGAACATTAACTTCAGTAACATTATTAGGTGCTGTACTGGGCGGAATTCTTTTTGGAACCTTAGCAGACAAATATGGTCGTGTTAAAGTCTTTTCATGGACAATTATCATATTTTCTGTATTTACCGGGCTGTGTGCTATTTCACCAAATTATGAAAGCTTTTTAGTTTTCCGTTTTTTAAGTGGTCTTGGACTAGGTGGAGAATTTGGCATTGGCATGACGTTGGTGTCAGAAACATGGCCAAAGCATAAACGTTCAAGAGCGACATCGATTGTTGCGTTAGGATTTCAGTTAGGCATTATACTGGCAACCTTAACGGTAAATTTTGTAGGAGAAGCACACGGTTGGCGTTGGGCTTTTGCTGTCGGAGTACTTCCTGCTTTGTTTGTTGCCTGGACACGTAAAGGATTGAAAGAGCCAGAAATTTGGCAATCATTAAAAGATCAAAACAAAAATAAAATTGCATTAGGTAAACTATTTAAAAATGTCAAAACATCAGCAACCACGGTTGGTTTAACCATTGCTTGTGCCGTACAAAACTTTGGTTTTTATGGCATCATGACTTGGATGCCAACCATGATCGCTACCGAACGTGGTTTATCATTCAAAAATACGCTATTTTGGACGATATCCACCACAATTGGTATGTCATTAGGTATCTTAATTTTTGGTTGGCTATGTGACAAATTTGGACGCCGTCCTTCTTATATTGTCTTTCTATTAGTTTCAGCGTTATCTATCTGGTTTTACTTTCAACAGACCGATATGATCGTTTTGATTTTATTTGGTTCAGTCATTGGCTTTTTCGTCAACGGCATGATGGGGGGTTATGGGGCATTACTGGCCGAACATTATCCGACAGACGCTCGTTCAAGTGCTGAAAACATTATCTTTAATGTTGGACGAGGCATTGCTGGCGTATCACAAGTCTTAATTGCTTATTTAGCGACAGTTTATTCAATAAGCTACGCACTAGCGCTATTATCTGCGGCTTATCTATTATCCGCTGCTGCATTTATGTTTTTAATTCCTGAAACAAAAGGAAAAACGTTAGAATAGTTTTTTATTATTACAGGGCTTATTAGCCCTGTAATAAAACTGCTCAACATAGCAAAATATTATGTTGCACACAAAAGTGAATAGTTCAGTGCAATGACAATTATTTTGTACAATCTGTTGATTTGACGTTAATGGATAACATTTTTTTATTATTCAAGTAATAATCATATCGAATACCATCCATGAATATTTCTTTAAAATGAGCAATACCTTTGTTATCAGAACAATAAAGCTCAAGAATCTCTGTGCGAGATGATTGTTCAAACTCTGGTGAGGTTAATTCTACTTCTTCAATATTTTTTATTTCGTATTTATATATAAACTGATCGTTGTCCTTTAAAACATCCACTAACGTAAAATTCTCATCATAAACAATAGGAAGTTGTTTTTTCATTGAATCAATAACTATACGTTGATTTTTTTCTTTATAGCTCCCACTATCACAACCAAATAGCGCCAAACTCCATACCAATAATGCAGATATTTTTTTTATATTTCATGCTATTACCCATAAGTAAAATTAATATTATTTTGTTTTTTCCATTTTAAATAAAACAATTAATAAAAAAATAAAAAGTCCCTATATAATTTGAATAAGGATTTTAATTTATATGGTTAAAATTTTACAACATAAAATATATTCTTATTTTAATAGTAAGCGTCAATATCAATACACTGTGTTAATTAAACTTTAGGTAATAACCTGATCGTTATCTTCTATCATTAGAAAATCATCATTTAATTAACTAACATAAATACATCATTTTGAGTTGATAATCTTCATTTTTTAAAATGATATTTAGATTCACATCTTTCTCAATAAACAAAATAAAAAAAGGGCTATTAATAGCCCTTTTCACCTTAATCGATACTCTACAATTTACCATCACAATCACTTGGTTTGAGATTAAGTGTTAATGCGTTACTATTATTAATATAGTAAGTATGTGTAGCACCTTCAGGGAAAGCAAGTCTTAATGCTTTCTTCATTAAATCTGTACTACAATAATCGGTGAGTAAATTATTTAATAATGTCTTTTGAGTATTCTCAACTTTTAAATCATCTGGCGTCACACCTTTGACATCATATTTATAATTAATCGTGTTGTTTTCTTTGGATACATCCACCAGCGAAGTATTCTGATCAATATTCATTGGTAATGTTTGTTTAATATTTTTAATCACCGCATCTTGTGCAAGATTATAGTTACCCTCTTTTAACTTATTCAATATATCGTTACTTTCTGCTTTTGCTTGTTCAAAATAATCTTGTGTTTTATCGCTGATATCTGCACCTGTTTGCTGTACTTTCTGTTTAATATCATCAACAGTCGATTTAGAATTATCACAGTTAACTAAAAAAACACCTAATAATGCAAGCGTGATTACTTTAAAAAATTTCATTTTTTTGCCTTTATTCTAAGTTAAGTTTTAACACTATTATGAACAATGCATAATAGAACGTGATTTAAGATGTCTAGCTTAAAAATTTTTTGTAATAAAAGAGCCTGAGCAGCTCTTTTATCACGATATAAACATAAGATTAATTAGTATGCTCACCACCCGTTACACCATAAGTTTCTGCAGTGGTATAACTTGACTCTTCTGAAGCTAAATGTACATAAACCCCTGCAAGTTCAACCGGTTGCCCTGCTCTTTTAAGTGGTGTTTCTTTACCAAATTCAGGAATTGCATCGCTGAGTTGTCCGCCACAAACTTGTAACGGCGTCCAAACCGGACCGGGTGCAACACTATTAGCACGAATACCTTTACTTGCTAATTGCTTAGCTAATGCTTTTGTAAAAGCGATAATTGCCGATTTAGTTGAAGCATAATCTAATAATGTTGGACCTGGTTGGAAGGCTTGAACAGATGAAGTAGTAATAATTGTCGATCCTGGTTTTAAATAACCTAATGCCGCTTTAGTTACCCAAAATAGCGAAAAGACATTAATTTCGAACGTTTTGCGAATTTGCTCTGTAGTCAGATCCATAATATCAGCAACCGCAGTTTGTTTACCTGCAACCAATGTTAGATTATCTAACCCACCAAGTTTATGATGAGCTTCATCCACCATTTTTTTACAAAACGCTTCATCACTTAAATCGCCGGGTATCAATACGGCTTTACGTCCGGCAGCTTCAATAACTTTTGCCACATCTTCAGCATCTTTTTGCTCATCAGGATGATAATTGATCGCTACATCTGCCCCTTCTTTGGCATACGCGATTGCCGCTGCACGACCAATACCCGAATCGCCACCTGTGACCAACATTTTAAGACCTTCTAAACGTTGATGACCTTTATAGCTTTTTTCACCACAGTCAGGAATCGGATTCATCTCACATTGCAAACCGGGCGCTTTCTGTTTTTGTTTTGGAAATTTTTCATGATAATATTTGGTCGTTGGATTACAGGTTTGTTTACTCATAATTTTCTCCTAAGTTAAACACATACATGTTCATAAACGATAAATAACTTAAACAAAATCAATTAACAATGACAAAACCGTACAACTTGAAAAAAGTAGAAACGAATCAATTAACAATATTGATAAATAAGATGAATAGAGATAAAAAACTTAAATATTATTTTTAAAAATCATTAATCTGTGACGAACTGAATTCAAACATAATATTAACTGTGGCTGTCCATAAGTAACGGGGCGAGAATACAATTTATCAATCAACAAGAAGAAAATGCATAGAATTTGATAAACGATCTCAGTTTAACAAATAAACGTTTATTAAGCCAGTACACAACAAATTAATCTCAATTTTGCAAAACTTAATGACCTATGATTGTTTGATTAAAAGGATAAATTATCAATAAACGATCATTTATCTGTCAGACAATCATCCGGATTAAGTTCAACAATAATGATCTCTTCATTATCGATGAAGTAATGATAGTGGGCGCCATTTGGAAACACATTTTTCAGTTCTTTCATTTGTGGCACATTTTGGCAATAATCATCAAGTAAATTACTGCGTAAAGTATCAAGCGTCGACGTTAATAATAGTGCCTGTTTTGGTGTGTTTTTTACGCGGTATTTATAATGGATAATATTATTGTCAGCAAAAACATCAAATAGCGTTGTCAATTCATCAATTTCAATCGGTAACTCGTTTTTAACCGCATTAATTTCTAAATTTTGAGAGGCGAGTAAATCATTATTAGGTTTTGTTGAACTGTCAGCAGAGGAATGATTTGACGCGGGCTTAGCATTATCACAATTAAGTAACACAAAACCAAAACTTATTAACACTATTATCTTTAATATGTTCATACATATTTCGCCTTTTTTTATTTTAAACGTGTATTTTTGATATTAAACAGGATAAATAAGCAGATAAAAACGATTAATGATTAACATTTATACACTAATCTTTGAAAAATGCCAATTAAAAACTCGTGTCATAATCAAATCTTTTTAGACATCAATCTTTATTATTTTAAAACTTCTTGCAATCGCAAAAGCAAGACTCTAAAAAAACCAAAAAAAACAGTTGAATTTTTTTCTAAAACGAGTATTTTGTTAAGAATACTTACTCAAAGAAGCAAAAAAATTTAAATAAAACGTATGAATTTTTCACTTATTATCGTCCTCATCAACATTCTTGTCAGCGTGGTCATTATTCCAGCGCGGGGGCGTTCTTTGAGTTAAAAAAGCTTCATAGTTAACCCAAAACCCCCGCTCCAAAAAGCGGGGGTTTTTTTATGAGCAATGCAAATACCTGAAAAAAGAGCGAGGAATAAATGTTAGGAACACAGTGGATAGTAAAAACCTTAAAAGAAAAAGGCGTTACCACCGTATTTGGGTATCCTGGTGGACAAATTATGCCTCTGTATGATGCCCTTTATGATGGCGGTATTGAACATGTGTTATGTCGTCACGAACAAGGTGCAGCAATGGCTGCTATAGGTTACGCAAGGGCAACAGGCAAAACAGGGGTATGTATTGCCACATCGGGGCCGGGAGCAACCAATATTATCACGGGACTTGCAGATGCGTTGATTGATTCAGTTCCAATCGTTGCAATAACGGGTCAAGTACCTAATAACTTAATCGGTACTGATGCCTTTCAAGAAGTTGACGTATTAGGTTTGTCATTGGCGTGTACTAAACACAGTTATTTAATTGATGATGCGCATGACTTACCCAATATATTCGAGGAGGCATTTACCTTAGCCAACTCAGGCAGACCGGGACCAATATTGATTGACGTTCCGAAAGATATCCAGCTTGCCGACTTAGATTACCAACAATATTTAACCAACCACACTTCTCAAAGTTATCTCAACAAATCAAAATCCTTTGTTATCTCTTCTGATGATATAAAATTAACTAAAGCGATGATTCAAGATGCCAAAAAACCCATGCTTTATATTGGTGGTGGGGTTGGGCTTTCTGGCGCGATATCAGAATTAAGAGAATTTATGGAAATGACTCAAATTCCGAGCGTTTCAACCTTAAAAGGATTAGGGGCTGCTGATATCAATAATCCCTATTATTTAGGATTAATTGGTATGCATGGTTCTAAAGCAGCGAACTTAGCCGTGCAAGAGTGTGATCTATTAATTGCGTTAGGGGTACGATTTGATGACCGTGTTACCGGAAACCTGAATGAATTTGCTCGCCATGCTAAAGTCATTCATATTGATATCGATCAGGCTGAAATTAATAAATTAAAGCAAACGCATTTAGGGTTACAAGGCGATATCAAACAAGTCTTACCTTTAATTCACCAAACCGTATCGATAGAAGATTGGCACAAAAGAATAGACCAATTACGAAAAGCGTATCCAACTCGCTATGATCATCCGGGCAAACCTATCTATGCCCCTGCGTTACTCAAAAGCCTTTCTGAACAAAAAACAGCTACCACAATTGTCACTACCGATGTTGGTCAACATCAAATGTGGACAGCTCAGCATATGCAATTTAACCACCCACAAAACTTTATTACTTCTAGTGGACTTGGCACAATGGGATTTGGTTTACCAGCTGCCATTGGAGCTCAACTAGCAAGACCAAATGATTGTGTGATATGCATTTCTGGCGATGGCTCTTTTATGATGAATGTTCAAGAGCTGACCACAATTAAACGCAAAAAATTACCGATTAAGATTGTATTAATTGATAATCAACGTTTAGGCATGGTTAGACAATGGCAAGAACTCTTTTTCAATCAAAGATACAGCGAAACCAATTTATCAGACAATCCTGATTTTTTAATGCTAGCTAAAGCCTTCGATATCGACGGACAAAGAATTACCCAAAAATCAGAAATTCAACGCGCCATCGATGCGCTATTAAATTCTACAGGTGCCTATTTATTACATGTGTGTATCGATGAGCTTGAAAACGTGTGGCCTCTTGTTCCACCTGGCGCTGCCAATGAAAATATGTTAGATAACAACAGTAAGGAGTAAAGGATGAGTAATAAAGAACAGCATCAATTTACTATCACCGCTTATGATAAATTAGGAACACTTGAGCGTATCTTACGGGTTATACGCCACCGTGGTGGTCACATAAAACAGATGCAAATGCAGACTAAAGATGATCAGATACTATCATTATCTTTAGCATTAACAACAAAACGCCCTATTTCAGCACTACTTAATCAGATCGACAAATTGGTAGACGTGATATCGATTGAAATATAGTTATTTTCAATAATAAATCATGATGAAATAATAAGTTAAATTTATAAAAGTATACACTTTAGCAGTTAAACAAAATCGATAGTATAGTATAATGCTTGACCGTTTATTGTTGAAAGCACCGAGCTATATCTATGCTAAACAAAAGTAAAATTTAAGAGGAAATAAAAATGAGTTCTACAGCAAAATCGGATTATATTTGGTTCAATGGTGAAATGGTTCCATGGGCAGATGCTAAAATTCATGTCATGTCTCATGCTTTACATTATGGTACTTCAGTTTTTGAAGGAGTTCGTTGTTATAAAACTCATCAAGGCCCTGCTATTTTCCGTCATAAAGAACACGCACAACGATTGCTAAATTCAGCCAAAATATACCGTTTTCCTGTTCCTTACACGATTGAAGAAATCATGGAAGCAACGCGTCAAACTATCAAGAAAAATAACTTAGAAAGTGCCTATATTCGTCCTCTTGTATTTATTGGTGATGTCGGTATGGGCGTTAATCCCCCTGCTGGTTATCAAACTGATGTCATGATTGCCGCTTTCCCTTGGGGTGCCTATTTAGGTGAAGATGCATTAGATCAAGGAATTGATGCGATGGTTTCTTCATGGAATCGTGTCGCATCCAATACCATTCCGGCAGCAGCAAAAGCTGGGGGCAACTACTTATCATCATTATTAATTGGCTCAGAAGCTCGTGCTAATGGTTTCCAAGAAGGGATTGCCTTAGATGTACATGGTCATCTTTCAGAAGGTGCGGGTGAAAATCTATTTATCATTAAAGACGGTGTACTATTCACCCCTGTATTATCTTGCTCTGCACTTCCTGGTATCACTCGTGATGCCGTATTAACGCTTGCTCGTGATTTGGGTATCGAAGTCCGTGAACAAATTTTATCGCGCGAATCACTCTATTTAGCTGACGAAGTCTTTATGACCGGTACCGCTGCCGAAATTACACCTGTACGAAGCGTTGACCGCATTCAAGTGGGTATTGGACGTTGTGGCCCAATCACTAAACAGATCCAACAAACATTCTTCGGGTTATTTAACGGTAAAACAGAAGATAAATATGGTTGGTTAGATATTATTAAATAATATCTCAAAAAATCCGCTAACTAATACGGCGGATAAATACTTTTTGTAATGCGATGCACATCAAAACATGATGGACTCATCAAAATGATAAACCGATTAAATCGGTCGCAAGTATAATAAGAACTTGGGAGCAACAAATGCCTAGATATCGATCAGCTACCTCCGTTGAAGGCAGAAACATGGCAGGAGCGCGCGCTTTATGGCGTGCTACTGGCGTAAAAAATGAAGATTTTGGTAAACCTATTATCGCCGTCGTAAACTCATTTACTCAGTTTGTACCGGGACACGTCCATCTTAAAGACATAGGACAACTAGTGGCTAAACAAATTGAAGCATCAGGTGGTATTGCTAAAGAGTTTAATACCATTGCAGTAGATGACGGTATTGCAATGGGGCATGGTGGTATGCTTTATTCGTTACCTTCACGTGAACTTATTGCCGATTCTGTAGAATACATGGTCAATGCGCACTGTGCTGATGCGATGATCTGCATCTCCAACTGTGACAAAATCACCCCCGGTATGTTAATGGCATCACTCCGTTTAAATATCCCAACGGTTTTTGTGTCTGGTGGCCCTATGGAAGCCGGGAAAACCAAGCTTTCAGATCAAATCATCAAACTTGATCTTGTTGATGCCATGATTCAAAGCGCCAATCCCAATGTCAGTGACGCAGACAGTAAAGCGATTGAAGAATCAGCTTGTCCGACGTGTGGCTCATGTTCAGGCATGTTTACAGCGAATTCAATGAACTGCTTAACCGAAGCTTTAGGGCTTTCGTTACCCGGTAATGGATCCCTCATTGCCACTCACAAGCAACGTGAACAACTCTTTTTAAAAGCGGCCAAACGCATAGTTGAAATTACCAAACGTTATTACGAACATGATGATGAATCTTATCTACCAAGAGCCATCGCCACCAAAGCAGCCTATGAAAATGCCATGTCACTCGATATTGCGATGGGAGGCTCGACCAATACCGTTTTACACTTGCTTGCAACAGCGCAAGAAGGCGAAATTGATTTTACGATGTCAGATATCGATCGACTATCTCGTCAAGTACCGCATCTGTGTAAAGTTGCGCCAAGTACAGCAAAATACCACATGGAAGATGTACACAGAGCAGGCGGTGTGGTATCCATCATGTCAGAACTTGACAAAGCAGGACTACTAAATCGCAATGTTCACAATGTGCTTGGATTATCATTACAAGAAACCTTTGCACAATATGACATTACGCAAACCCAAGATGAAGAAGTAAAAAAAATGTATCGTAGTGGGCCGGCTGGCATTCGTACAACGAAAGCATTTTCACAAGATTGTTATTGGGACACACTGGATGACGATCGGAAAAATGGTTGTATTCGTGACAAAGCGCATGCTTATAGCCAAGACGGCGGACTTGCCACACTCTATGGTAATGTTGCCCAAGATGGTGCTATCGTAAAAACAGCCAGTGTTGCTGCTGAAAATCTTGTTTTTAGAGGGCCTGCAAAAGTATTTGAAAGCCAAGAAGATGCAGTTGATGCTATTTTAGGTGGAAAAATAGTTGAAGGCGATGTCGTTGTGATCATCTATGAAGGTCCAAAAGGTGGACCTGGAATGCAAGAAATGCTCTACCCTACTAGCTATTTAAAATCAATGGGACTTGGTAAAGCTTGTGCACTCATTACTGACGGTAGATTTTCAGGCGGATCATCAGGCTTATCCATTGGACATATTTCACCAGAAGCGGCTAACGGTGGCGTAATTGGTCTGGTACGTAATGGCGATATTATCGATATTGACATTCCTAATCGAAAATTAGTTTTAGATGTGCCTGAAGATGAACTAGAACGTCGTCGGGTGGCAGAGCTCACTCGTGGCGACAAAGCATTTACCCCTCATAATCGTGACCGCTATGTGTCGTTTGCCTTAAAAGCTTACGCAAGTTTAGCGACCAGTGCTGATAAAGGTGCTGTCCGCGATAAAAGTAAACTAGGTGGCTAAAAGTGAAACAACAAACAATACTGACTGGTGCTGATTATTTAAAAGCAACGCTTTGCAGTGCCGTATACGATGTGGCGCAAGTCACACCGCTGGAAAAAATGGATAAACTATCTGCCAGACTAAACAATCAGATATTTGTCAAACGTGAAGATCGTCAGCTAGTGCACAGTTTTAAAATTCGAGGTGCACAAGCGATGATCGCCAGTCTTTCCCCAGAAGAGCGACAATGTGGCGTTATTGCTGCTTCAGCTGGAAACCACGCACAAGGTGTGGCATTTTCAGCGAGCAAATTAGGTATAAAATCGCTCATTGTTATGCCGTTAACGACAGCGGACATCAAAGTAGAAGCAGTAAAAGGATTCGGTGGTGAAGTTTTACTTTATGGTGCGAATTTTGACGAAGCCAAAGCCAAAGCCTTAGAATTAGCCAAAGAACAACGACGCATTTTTATTCCCCCTTTTGATCACCCACTGGTGATTGCCGGACAAGGCAGTATTGCCATGGAACTGTTGCAACAAAATGCCAAACTCGATCGCATATTTGTCCCCGTTGGCGGTGGTGGGCTTGCAGCAGGTGTTGCAGTCTTAATTAAACAAATAATGCCATCGATTAAAGTCATTGCAGTTGAACCTGAAGATGCTGCCTGTTTAAAAGCCGCCTTAGATGCTGGTCACCCAGTTGATTTAAATCGAGTAGGTTTATTTGCTGAAGGGGTTGCCGTTAAACGAATCGGCGATGAAACATTCAGACTTTGCCAACAATATATCGATGATATTATTACTGTTGATAGCGATGAAATTTGTGCAGCTGTCAAAGATTTATTTGATGATGTTCGTGCCATTGCAGAACCATCGGGTGCGGTCGCACTGGCGGGACTGAAAAAATACGTTGAAAAACACAATATTCAAGGTGAAAACCTTGCTCATATCTTATCGGGAGCTAATTTAAACTTCCATAATTTACGTTATGTGTCAGAACGCTGTGAATTAGGTGAAAAACGAGAAGTCTTAATCGCCGTGACGATTCCGGAGAAAAAAGGCAGTTTCCTAAAATTTTGTCAAATCTTGGGGGGGCGTTCAGTCACCGAATTTAATTATCGCTATCATGATGAAGAATCGGCATGCATTTTTGTGGGTGTTAAAATCACTAAAAATAGTGAAAAAGATGACATCATGCAACAACTCACTTCAGCCGGTTATCCCGTGGTTGATCTGACTGATGATGAAATGGCTAAATTGCATGTTCGCTATATGATTGGTGGCAAGCCTTGTCAGCCAATTCAAGAACAAGTTTACAGCTTTGAATTCCCAGAATCGCAAGGGGCATTACTCAAATTCTTACAAACACTTGGTACTAACTGGAATATCTCAATGTTCCATTACCGAAGTCATGGGACTGATTATGGTCGCGTTCTTGCCGCATTTGAAATTGATCAAACCAATAGCCATGATTTTGGTAAACACTTAACCAAATTAGGTTATGGTTTCCATAACGAAACCGAAAATCCATCGTTAAAACTCTTTTTAACCAATTCGCATTAAATAAAGGAAGACTATTCACTTTTACGGGCGTTAATTAAAGTGGATAGTCTCTAAATCCTAACCAAATAGTTTAAACTTTTAAAAAAATAGATAGATTAACCATGATTAAATTAGCAACAATTGGAACCAATTGGATCACTGAAAAATTCATTGATGCGGCATTACAAACTAAACAATATCAATTAACCGCTATCTATTCCCGTGATATCAATAAAGCCAATGAACTGGCAAAAAAATACCAAGTTAATACGGTATTTGATAAGCTCACTGAGCTCGCTCAATATGCCAATGTCGACGTTGTTTACATTGCCAGCCCAAACTCACTCCATTTTGAACAAGCCAAATTGATGTTGGAAAATAATAAAGACGTAATATGTGAAAAACCATTAACCTCGAATTTGATGGAAACTCAAACATTAATTAACATTGCCAAACAACATAAAAAACTCATTTTTGAGGCTCTTAAAACCGTTTATTTGCCCAATTATCAATTAATTCGGGATTATCTTCCAAAGTTAGGAAGAATTCGCAAAGCACTACTTAACTACTGTCAATATTCCAGCCGTTACGAAAGTTATTTAAATGGCAATAATCCCAACACGTTTAATCCCACCTTTTCAAATGGTTCTATAATGGATATTGGAGTTTACCCACTCAATTTTGGACTAGGATTATGGGGATATCCCAATAAAATAAATGCCAGTGCGACAAAACTTGCGTCAGTTGTCGATGCGCATGGCAGTGTCTTACTTAATTATGACGATTTTGAGGTCATCATTTGGCATTCAAAAGTCAGTAACTCTTATCTTCCTAGTGAAATTCAAGGCGAAAATGGATCGCTTATTATTGAAAATCTTGCCACTTGTGAGCGCATTATTTATCA
The DNA here is from genome assembly GCF_046635725.1 of Gilliamella sp. CG22. Classification (NCBI taxonomy): domain Bacteria; kingdom Pseudomonadati; phylum Pseudomonadota; class Gammaproteobacteria; order Orbales; family Orbaceae; genus Gilliamella; species Gilliamella sp. CG22. Next base: position 300,516 of record NZ_JBIDFK010000001.1, on the reverse strand, counting down.
ACCAAGAATTGGTGAAAAAAAAGAAATCACCCTTACACAACACAATAATGATATGTATGACGAAGCGAAAGAATTCGCTAAGCTATATCAACAACGCAACGTAGATCATAACGGTTTAGCCTATTCGATACTATCATCAACAATCTTGACTGAAATCAGAAAGCAAACTGGTGTGGTGTTTCCTGCCGATCAACATTAAAGATCTTTAGAATATACAAAATGAAATAATAAGTTGCCAAACCTTTATAGCAGAACGCTAACTAATATTAGCGTTCTGGGTGATATATCCGTTGACTGAGTATAAAACAACTATCCGACCAAACACGCTTATTTAATATGTGCAATATAACCCTTAATAATCTCGACACTATTTTTAAATAACTGCTTTTCATTATCTGAAAAATCTAACTCAATAATTTTTTTGATACCATGCTGATCTAAAATCGCAGGTACACCTATTGCCACATCTTGATAACCATACTCCCCATGTAAAATACAACTTAATGCTAACGCACGATGGCTGTTAGTAAAAATATGCTGACAAATTTCAGTAATCGTACTGGCGATACCATATTCGGTACAATGCTTAAATTTAGCTATTTCAAAACCTTTATTCTTCGCTTTGCTGCCAATATCATTAAAATCGATTCTATTTTTTTCGAGATGATTAAGGTTAATGCCATAAACCGATGAATGCGACCAAACGGGAAATTGTGAATCGCCATGCTCGCCAACAATAAACGCATCGATACTTTGTGGACCAATATCCATTTGTTCCCCCAATAAACGACGCAATCTTACTGTATCAAGCCAAACCCCAGTACCAATTATCCGATGACGAGGTAAACCTGATAATTGCCAAACTTGGTAAGTAATCGCATCACAAGGGTTAGTCGCCACTAAAAAAATCCCTTTAAAACCATTTTTCATCATATCGGGCACAATCGTTGCAACAATTTTTGACGTACCAGCTAGCTCCTCCGCTCGGCTTTTTTGCGCTAATCCCGAAGTAACCGTAATAATCGCAATATCAATATCAGCACAATCATTGGCATCACGTAAACTGACTTTAATCATGTTTTGCCGATAAGCAGCCGCATCTAATAAATCCTGAGCATGACCATAAGCCCGATCTTTATTTACATCAACCAGTACAATTTCTTCACAAATACCACGATTAACCAAGGTATAAGCCGTCGTGGAACCCACATTCCCTACTCCAATAATCATGACTTTACGTAGTTTCATAATAAACTCCAATTATTTGAAAAATGAAATAAAATCAATAGAAATACAGATACGAAAGGGTTTGTTATCACAGCGTTAGTATTGCATATTCTTGTGTAAACGGGGAATAGTTTTCTTATGTTAATGGTGTTAGTGTTGAAGCTGTTTTATTGTATTAGAACACTAAATCTAGTTTGGCGGTATTATCTGCCGATTCGGTTTTTTTCAGTATATATATAGCGATGTCGGATCCGGTAATTAATAAAATAAATTTTTCTGATATATCAAGGTATTTCAATTATGACCGGATTTTTATATTTACAAAAAAATCCAGTAATTTATGATATTAATTAGAATAAATCCGATAATTTATAAAAAAATAAATCTAATTTTTTTATAAAAAAGTTTTTTTAGGTGCTAATTTTTTTATACTTTCTATATTTTTCAATTGTTCAATATTTTTTAAATATAAATGGTGAGTTTGATGATCTAAATATATATCACCTATAGAGCAATCAACACTCCATGCAAATAAAAAATATCCGGCAACGGCTTTCCTTACAGTACATTTTAACTCTCCTCTAATCATTTTATATTCATATTCAATTATATTCTTATGAAGTAGTTTTGGATGAGGAATAATTATTAAATCAATGAATTCATTCCATTCAGTATCTTTATCTTGAGTTTCTATTGGTTCAATTTGATATTCTGGTAAACATTCTGACTCTATAATTCTAGAGGTTGAAAAAGTTATAAAATTTTCTCGCACTCTATCATAAGCCCTTATATAAGTTCTTAATCCGTCATCCATAATAGAATGTGGGATTATTTTTCTTATTGTTTCTCTACCTTGATTTAATGATAAATATTTTATTTGTACCACCAGTTTATTCATTATTGCAGTTGTTATTGGAGCTAGTGCTTTTTGTTCAGGTAAACTTAATCGTTTAAATCGATAAGTAATAAAGCTACTTTGGTTTGGATATGTTTCTTGCTTTAACCAGAATAAAGCTTCCTCATCGGTTAAGTTATAGAGTTGTTGAAATGTTTCTTTAATCCTATTTTTTTTTGTTTTACTATCAAAAAAACAATTTTTATTATTACTTAAGTCGCTATACGATTTTATGTCACGAGTGGCAGTGGCTTCTTTAACGTTAAACTTAGACATAATATCAGATCTAGATATTTCACCTTTATATAACAAAGAAAATTCAATGTATCGTAATCTATCTCTTATGTTATCCGACAATAATTCAATATTATTCATTTTATTTTTTAGCGCCAATATTAATTTAATGCATACTATATATTGTGTTTTATTCATTGTAAAGATCTTTATGACTCCAAAAACAAGATCAAAATGATCTTGACTTGTTTTTAGCCAGTTGATAGCATAATAGTGTGATAATTTTGTCACGTATTGCAAGGAAAATGATATGGCAACAAATAAACCATATGGTGATGGTCACCGAATAGGGGCCGTGAAGGGGCGGAGTCAATTCCAGCACCCATCAGGGCATTGGATAAAAAGAAACACTGATACCGGAAAAATTATGGATGTTAAAACATCTAACTCTAACCCATTTAAAGGGGTTAGAAAAGAAAAGTAATTTTTTGATATATTAAGAAAATAGTATAAAGGTAATTATAATTAATGGCTAAATTGCCGTTTAGCCATTTTTATATACGCTAATAAATATAATGTAGTTAACTAAAATTATCTCGCTACTTTACTACAATATAAACCTTAATACTATTTTTAATTAATAAAAGATATAAAAATAACATTTTGCAAGGGAATTTTATGAAAAAAAAAGAAAATAAAGAAAGATTTCGTATTTTAGCATTGTCTGGCGGAGGATATCGTGGGCTTTATACCGCTAAGGTACTTGCGGATATTGAGGAATATTTAAACGATCAATCTGATAGTAAAGATCGCTATATTTATATTGGAGAATATTTTGATTTAGTTACAGGTACTTCGATTGGAGGGATATTAGCCTTAGCAGTTGCATATCGTATAAAAATGAAAGATGTAGTAAAACTTTTTAAGGAAAAAGGAGCAACTATTTTTTGTAAACAAAAAAGGAGTTTTTGGAAGATAGTAAAGGCTAAATATACTCAAGATGGTTTGACAAAGGTCCTGAAGGAATGGTTCGGGGATAATACAATTGTTGATTTGAAAAATAATGTTGTTATACCTGCAATAGATTATAGTCAGGGTAGACCAGTTACTTTCAAAACACCTCATCATCCTAACTTTGTTCGAGATTGGAAATTAAAAATCAAAGATGTAGCATTGTGTACATCTGCCGCTCCAACTTTTTTTAAAAGGCATTCTATTGATAAAAATGAGTATGTTGATGGTGGTTTATTTGCTAATAACCCAGCACTTATTGGGTTACATGAAGCTGAATTCTTTTTTAAAAAGAAGATAGAAGATATATATATGCTGTCAATCGGTACATTGTCTGATCAAAAAAACATGAATCCATCTACGAATAAACTTGGGGGATTCTCTGATTGGGGGGAAGGTAACATTCTTAATGCAGCTAAGAATATTATTGATTTAACATTCAGTGCTCAGCAACAGTTTATGTTGCAATTAGTTACACACAGAATGTCGGATTATCCAGATCATTTTTTCCAAATAGATGAAAAACTAGTAAATGCATCTGCGAATTATGTTGCATTGGATGCAACAGATACTCATGCTCAACAAGTATTAGAATCAAATGGAATGCAATCAGCGAAAAAAGCCCTAGGTATTGAAGAGATTAGAGTTTTTTTTGATTTACCTGCAACTTCTCCAATTAGATTCAATCGTTAAAATAATGTTAATTAAGGATGAGGAAAATATGTCAAATAATTTACACAATGTATTTCGTTCAAGACCCAGTGGATTTGTTAATAAAATAAAACCAACTGAAGTTCAAAGAAACTACTTAAATGAATGTAGAGTAAAAGTTAGACGAAAAATTAAGCAAGGATTAAGTTCGTTTATTTCTGAATATACTGATTTTTTAGTATCTCCAAAATTTCGAATTCAAGGATCTTGGGCTTATGGAACTTGTAATCAACCCGCAAATCCACAACAAGAAATGGATATTGATTATGGTGTTTATTTACCTTCTAGTTTATTTAATAATGAGAGATCTGACTCACTTGCTAAAAAATATTTTAAAGCAGTTGAGGTTTTATTGATAGATTTAGCAAAAGAAGAACGATGGCAAATCGATTCGTCTAAAGAGACGTGTGTAAGATTAAAATTACAACATCAATCTCATATGGATATTCCTTTGTATATAGTTCCTGATGATATGTTTAACGATCTAGAAGAAAAGAATCAAATGATTTCGGAAGCGAGTTTAGCTGCGGATCAAAAAATGAGTATAAATAGCGTTTATTATTGTGGTTTAGAAAGTTTTTCATATGAAGATAGACTAATAAAATTAGACAAGATAACAAAAATTCATATGGCTATAAGATCCGGAGGATGGAAAGAAAGTGATTGTGAAATTATTCGTAAATGGTATTCAGATTTTCTTTCTAAACAAGAGGATAAAGGACGGCAATTGAGATATATTGCACGTTATTTAAAAGCTTGGAGAGACTATATATTTCTTGAGGGTGGTCCTAGCTCTATTTTATTAATGGTTATAGCTAATCGATATTATTCTTACAAAGAAAACCGAGATGATATAGCTTTATTAAATGTTATAAAATTCCTACCTCAAGCATTAAAAAATGCAGTAATAGAACCATCGATACCAGAACATGAAAATGAAGATTTTAATAGAATTCCGTTAGACAAAAGAGCCGAATGTGCAGAAAAAGCTCAAAACTTATATAATCACTTAAAAACATCTATTAGTGTTAGTGATCCAAATAATGCAATTAGTTTTTTAAGATTCTCTTTTGGTAATAGAATTCCAACTGATATATCGTTAATTACAATAGATTCAGGAACAGATAGTTATTTTTCAGAATCACCGAAAAGAGTGGATAAACCTAATATTCTTCTTCCTGTAACGGGAGGTTAATTTGTATTACGAATGGATGAACCTAAAATTAGACTATTTTATTCGAATTGATCGCTCGGTCATGGATATTATTAATAATTATAGACAATCTGTATCTAATAATCTTCCAGAAGGCTGTGGAATAATTATTGGTGAAGTCAGAAATAAATCTTTGTGGGTAAAGGATATATCTGTACCTTGTGCTAGTGATATAAGGTCTCGTTATCAATTTTTAAGAACAGTAGATGGACATCAATTGTTCTTAAATAATTTGCATAATATATCTGGAGGTTATCTACGTTATATCGGCGAGTGGCACACTCATCCTGAGTTATACCCAAAGCCATCTAACGCTGATTATCTTGGATGGTCAGTATTAGTTGCAAACACTGAATTCAGTAGTAGCCATAAATTATTTTGGATTGCATCATCTAAAGATTATGAAGATGATTGGTTACAATTAATCTTTGGTGGCCAATATTATTCGTTATCTAGGGTAAAGTAAATATGACTACAAATATTACAGATATCTATATTTTGCTTGATGAGATTGGTTATAAGCTATTTACCAATGATCAAATTAATTTAGAAGATAAGATCTGGCAAAAAAAAATAAACCTATGTGGTATCAGTATTCAATTATTTTTAGAATTTAAAAATTGGAATTACCTAACACTACCATCAATATATATTCCTATGAAGGATTTTAAGAAATTAAGTGATAAAATTCAGCATATTAAATTTCCTTTGCCACATTTTAGTTTAGAAGGAAAAAAAGAATGGAATAATGAGGATTTCATGTGTGGATTTTGCTATGCACTACATGACAGAATTGAATTACCTCGACATCAATTTTATACGATGATTAAGTATATTGAAGATCAATGCCTAAAAGTACTTAATATACTTATAAATAACAAATCATTTAGAAAAGAGGTAAGTAAAGAGTTTTATAATATATGGAGATCTATTGCCTCATATAGTGCTTCATCCTATCAATATGCTTTAAAAACGGAAGATAATTTTTCTAATTTATTCATTGCTACTAAAGTCCCTGATGATATTACCCAAACGTATAACACTAATTTTTTCTTATTATCAAAGAACAATGAATCTTATAAACATCGCGTATTTAAAACAAAAGTTATTTTTATAAAAATTACGGATGGAAGAAAAATTCCTCTATTATATAACTTTTTTTCAGATTTATTCTTTGTTTCCTTATCCAATGTACTCTCTTTCCTTAAGGAATGGTCAATTCAAGGATATAACCTATTTTTGGATGTCTTAAAAAAAAATATAGGTCATAATATATTAGACAATGATTTTCTGAGTCTATGCTTTACTTATAGGGATCATACATATGCAATTAGTTTTGCCTGGAAAAATAAATATTTTAATAAAATAGTAAATAATAATTTAATGCATAAATCATTAAATATTTCAGTATTATGCAGCGTAGTAGATTCTTTAGATATGAATTCAGTCATAAATAGAAATATAAAAAATATTCAATCCAAAACCCTAAAAAATAAGAGAATAATGCAAGTCGGTGTTGGTGCTATTGGGGGATATCTTGCCGATGGAATAGTAAAAATTGGTGCAGGGATCTCTGAAAAGATAAATCGCGACCATAAATTATTACTTGTTGATAAAGATACTTTAAGCCCTGATAATTTAGGCCGCCACATATTAGGATATCGCTTTTTATCTTTTCCGAAAACTGTGGCAATGAAAGAATATATAGAAGAGCAATATGGTAAAAATTTTCCAAATATTATTTCAATCAATTCTAGTATTGATTTACTAACAGATAATGAAATTAATAAACATAATAATTTGAATTTAATTATTGATGCAACAGGATCATTAGAAGTAGCAGAATATATTAATGAACAGGTATTAAAAATACCATTATTTCAGCGTCCTCATGTGTTACATTTGTGGATTTATGGTAATGGTGAATGCGTGCAAGGCTTATGGGTAGATCCAAAAGTTAGAGAGAATTTAGGTGGGTGTATTAATTGCTTACATCTCTCTGGGTTTAATAAAAATGATCCTGATCTTTCTCCTTTAAAAGATATAGATTTTCAAAAAATTGTAGTGGAAGGTCCTTGTGCAGCATATACACCTTATGCTGTTTCTGCTGGAATGAATGCGGCTTCTTTAGGAATAGATATGATTTTAGAGTGGTTGAATACTAGTATTGTAGAGATGAATTATCAAACTAGATATAATTCAGCATATCATGGGAATAAGATTTCAAATATGCAATTAAGAAGGCAGCCTAGATGTCCCCATTGTCATGAAAAATTAGCTTTAAGCAAATATGAAAATTAAGAGCTCTGCTGATATTTTATTTTGTTAATGTAAAATGTCTGAGGAGTAATTTTTTATACACTACTTGTGTTAATTGGCATTCTAATTTCCTATAGCCAGCATCAATTGTATCTAGCTTTTTCATCAATTTTTTTGATGAAATTCCTTCTTCTTTAGCAAATTTAGATAAAATAATATAATTTTTTATTGAATATGTTGATATTATCTTTAGTGATCCAACGAGTATTATTTCCTTCAATTATGGTATATGGCATAAGTTCATAATTAACCAGATCATAAGCAAACTGTTGACTAATTCTTAGATGCTTGGCCATTTGTGGAATTGTCATATAAGTATGTTGTCTAGTTTTTTAATTGATCCAGCTAATAAGCTCTTTTGTTGGAATATGAATATTTCTTAGTGTCGACTTATCGATTTCTAGTATAAATAAATGTAATTTTTGATTTATCACTGCATTAATAATTTCGTTATATGCGGTTTATCCCTGTGTATACAGGGAACACTGACGATCAGCGTACCAGTTGTTTCCATTCTCCGGTTTATCCCTGTGTATACAGGGAACACAACACCAGCCATTATTTGCCACTTATAACGTACGGTTTATCCCTGTGTATACAGGGAACACGGGTTATCAAGAATTAACTGAAGAGCTAATCGCGGTTTATCCCTGTGTATACAGGGAACACTTTTTTGTTTTTAATGTGCTCATATCAACAGCCGGTTTATCCCTGTGTATACAGGGAACACTCCTTTTTATCCAACAAACCCGCATCAATCCTCGGTTTATCCCTGTGTATACAGGGAACACTTTACTGATTTGACGACCTAACCATCTAAATGCGGTTTATCCCTGTGTATACAGGGAACACTATCAAACACACCTACGTAAATTTTGATGTCGCGGTTTATCCCTGTGTATACAGGGAACACACCTACATAGTAACTCATCGCAGCACTGTATACGGTTTATCCCTGTGTATACAGGGAACACAGGGAATAGCTCCTCCTCCGTTAGCCCAGTCGCGGTTTATCCCTGTGTATACAGGGAACACTGTTTATACAGAGCCGCTAATCTGCGACAACTCGGTTTATCCCTGTGTATACAGGGAACACGAACTCAGCGAGTACCCCGTTGGCTCATATGCGGGTTTATCCCTGTGTATACAGGGAACACTAATGCACCGGTTTGCTAAACCGCAGGGGGTTCGGTTTATCCCTGTGTATACAGGGAACACTTTTAGTGAGTTTTGATAAATTAATTTTTTTGCGGTTTATCCCTGTGTATACAGGGAACACAGCACTTAAATATGGATTTTTTTCCTCTTTTTCGGTTTATCCCTGTGTATACAGGGAACACTATAATCTATTAACTGGTTTGTTATTGGACGGCAGGTTTATCCCTGTGTATACAGGGAACACTGTACTCGGTTTAATCTGAGTTAATTTAAAATCGGTTTATCCCTGTGTATACAGGGAACACTTTGGTCGAGTGATTCTAAAATCCCAGAAAATCGGTTTATCCCTGTGTATACAGGGAACACTCTAATTATAACCTATTGTTTATTAAATAAAATAGGAGCATGTAAAATTCTACCGGCTTTTTGTTGTTTTTTTAGGCACTTTGTTTCAAGACGCATTTTAAATGTAATTTAATATTTATCAAATAGTTACGTATATTCAAAACGATTTTTTAATGGCACACACTTTTATAATTTTTCAGTGCACCGACCAATTTTGTTGACTACATCAAATCTTATTTTTTGGTGTTTGATTTTGACGAACTATTCAATATTGATCTTGCAATTGCGTCTTTGCTTTATTCAGCATGATCTCGCATGTAATAACTATTAACTAAATTGGTAGAAGTTATAATAAAAAAATAGTCTGGAATTTTACCTATAAATAAACTTTTGGATCTTTCAAAAACGGTTATCCTTTAATATATACAAAGAACACGTTTTGATGTATGTAAGTGTGATATATTAAATGAAAACAAATAATAGCTAAAGTTTAAAAAATATACCGTTTGATTATTTTCCGTTCTCGTTAACCAATTGATAATAAAGATAATTTTAATGAGGGTATTAAAAAGAGACTTTTTCATTGCTTATTTATTTTTATCAAATCCTATGGGGATACTAGGATCTGTTAAATCTAGTTGAATATCTAAAAAATCAAGGGAATGTATTTTTGTATAATAAAAACCTCTTTCAAGTTCTGCCCACATTTCTTTTGATTTATATCTAAGTTCTGGAAATAATACTCCTCTATAAGTATGAACCCAAATAAGAATCCCACTTGCAAAAACAGTATTGTTTTCTTTCTGTAATTTTATCGCTTTATCTTCGAGAAGGATTAATAAATTTGGATAAGCGCTTAATGTTATAATTGGATCTAACAAATTAATACCATCTTTTAACATTTTATTTTTTAAATCAAAAGTTAATGCTAATACAGAACCAATTTCTTTACTATCCATACCCTTAATTATTAATATAAATCTTTCTATTTCTTTTGTGGCAATTTTTAATTTCTTATTATATGACTTAGGTATAACCAAATTAGATTTTAAATTCACTATAATAGAAAAAAGTTTATTAAAGAAAACTTTTATATAATTATAAAAGAAAACTTTTACATAATTATAAAAGAAAGCTTTTGCATAATAATAAAAGAAAACAATAGTAATAAAAAATAAAAAAAGTAACTTTAAATTATCGTTCATGATTTAACCTATAATTCTGCATGCCTCCGTTCAAACAACTCGATAAATGATCGGTTTATCACTATGTGTATCGGTAACAATTACTCACTCTTAAGATATGTGCCAATAAATCGAGGTCTTTTGGCTTGTTGGTTCCGTTTTCCCATTTAGAAACAGCTGCCCTTGACATGTTACCCATTTTTTTTCCGATCTCTGCCTGGCTCAATCCCCGTTTACATCTAGCTATTTTTATTCGTTCTCCAAGCATTTTTACTCCGATATGCTATTTATCGTTAACACAGATATAAACGGTTTATCTAAATATATTAGCAATAAATTATGTATTGGTTTCATCATTAATGAGACGATTAACCCTTTATACAGGGAACACATTCACTACAACATATTTAATCAAACTAAGGTTTAGGGTGAAAATCATCTATCTGATCTCGCCATTCATTGTAATCCCAAGTTACAATTTTAGTTTTCAGCGTTTCCAAATAATCGAATGCCACTTGTTTTTCGGCTGGGGTAAGCTGTTGCTCTAAACGATTTTGGATTTCTTTGTTATATTCCCAAACCGGTGGTAGTTGATAAGCATGCCATGCTAAATTGTTGCCTATCTCGATAATTTTTTGTTTTGCATAATCACTTAACCGTGACCAGGCATAGGCTTTAACCGGATCTTGCTCCCGTCCTAAACCATATAAATAGGCTTCAGTCATGCGCAATATGCCTATAATTGAGCTATGCTCTGCCATTAGCTGGGCATAATCTATCGCCTGTTTTAAATCGTCTGATTTTAATGCTCTGCGGTATTCGGTTAATTTATTCAGTTGTTTATATTTCTGATCTTTATAATGACGACCTTGTTGAAATAACATACGGGCTATTAAATCTTCGTAGCAATGATAGCCTCCTTCAATGGCATAGTTTAAATATTCAATACTTTTTTCTAATTGTTCATCGGTACTTGGTCGCATGATTCCTTGTTCATCAAACCAGTGAGGTGCGTAACTAAAAGACTTTTTATATGCAAAATACGGGTATTTTAAATCAGCAAACTTATCCCATAAGTACCATTGTATTTTAGAACTTTTAAACACCTCTGGTTCTACTAACGGGTTACCAGCACTATCCACTAACTTATCCCGATACTTGCGCATAAATTCTGTAAATGAGATCATCCCTTCTTCTTTGTTATCTTCATCAAAGTGTTTCTGCCAAGTAAGGAGAGAGTAATAATATGGCATGGCATTTTTATCCCATTGCCAGGCATGTTTAAGAAATTTTATCAATTGGTCAGGATTAACCACACCATAAAATACGCCATCGTCAAATGCTGATTGATACAGCTTTTTAGCTTCGTCTATACGTAATAATTGATTTTCAGGAATGGTTGAAGAGTAAATTGTAAAGTCCATAGGTAAGTTTTCGGATTCAACAAAACCAACATTGACTTGGCTATCGAGTGATTGATTAAAATATAATTGATAAAGGCTAATAACCATTATCACACTCATTGCTAGCATGACTATTTTGAACCTTGAACGTTTCAATTTTCTATTCTTCATACGCTATTCTCTGCACTAAAATTCACGCTATCCAGATTAATCATTATTATTCAACCTTAAATTTTACTGACTACAATATAGTCAAATAAATTACGGTTTAGGATGAAAATCATCTATTTGATCGCGCCATTTATTATAATTCCAAGTGACCACTTTGGTTTTCAGCGTTTCCAAATAATCTAATGCCGCTTGTTTTTCGGCTGGGGTAAGCTGTTGTTCTAAACGATTTTGGATTTCTTTGTTATATTCCCAAACTGGTGGTAGTTGATAAGCATGCCATGCTGAATTCTTGCCTATCTCGATAATTTTTTGTTTTGCATAATCACTTAACCGTGACCAGGCATAGGCTTTAACCGGATCTTGCTCCCGTCCTAAACCATATAAATAGGCTTCAGTCATGCGCAATATGCCTATAATTGAGCTATGCTCGGCCATTAGCTGCGCATAATCTATCGCCTGTTTTAAATCGTCTGATTTTAATGCTCTGCGGTATTCGGTTAATTTATTCAGTTGTTTATATTTCTGATCTTTATAGTGTTCTCCTTGCTGAAATAACATACGGGCTATTAAATTTTCGTAGCAATGATAGCCTCCTTCAATGGCATAGTTTAAATATTCAATACTTTTTTCTAATTGTTCATCGGTACTTGGTCGCATCATTCCTTGTTCATCAAACCAACGAGGCGCGTAATTAAAAGACTTGTTATATGCAAAATACGGGTATTTTAAATCAGCAAACTTATCCCATAAGTACCATTGTATTTTAGAACTTTTAAACACCTCTGGTTCAACTAACGGGTTACCAGCACTATCCACTAACTTATCCCGATATTTGCGCATAAATTCTGTAAATGAGATCATCCCTTCTTCTTTGTTATCTTCATCAAAATGTTTCTGCCAAGTAAGGAGAGAGTAATAATATGGCATGGCATTTTTATCCCATTGCCAGGCATGTTTTAGAAATTTTATCAATTGGTCAGGATTAACCACACCATAAAATACGCCATCGTCAAATGCTGATTCATACAGCTTTTTAGCTTCGTGGATCCGTAATAATTGATTTTCAGGAATGGTTGAAGAGTAAATTGTAAAGTCCATAGGTACATTTTCCCGTTGATTATGTTCACTGTTTAGATTTTGCATATTGTTTTTATAAAAACAAATCGAACCAATAACAAAACAAATTCCAATTACAAATGCTATAACATTTTTCGGTATCAATTTTGTTATTCTATTTAAATCATTCATTAATTATACTCCAAATCATTTTGATTAAAGACGTCCACTTCGACAATACGATCTTCTAATTCGCCATGATTAAATACTCGGCATGGAAGAATTTGACTATTATTTCCAAGCTTCTCTATTTCTTCATAAATTGGATATAACCTTGGTAGATCTAAATTATTTTCTTTGACAAAATTTTCATATTTTTCCTTTAAATCTTTTATTCTATGTCCGCTCCAAATTCCTAGATCAGCATACCCCCATAAAACTGACGGTTTATGTCTGAAATTATCAACCCAATTTTTTAAAGAATTAGATTTATATTTTATTTGCTCATTAATTGAATTATAAACTTCTTTTTTTGAAATTTCTGTATAGCTACCATCGAACTGATCTACGTCATAACAAATATCACTGCCACAATAAGAAGGCAGTTCAACCCTTGTAAAACTCGCATAAGTCACTTGTCCTAAACAACGAGTTTCTTGTAATTCTGAAATGGTTTTCGCTAAACAAATTTGATTTTTTATTTTTTCTTTATTTTTCGTATCTTCATAAGCGGCACCCCGACAGGAGTGTAAAACAAAAATGCCCTCATTTGGGTGCCAGGGTAAACGCTCCATGTTATCATTTTCGTCAAAGTAAATTTTATTGTCTTCCCTAAAAGTCAAATATTCTTCGCCACCATGACCAAAATAATGAACTTGCCATAATGCGTATTTATTTGCTGTTTCAGGGTTGGTAAGTTCGTTATATAACTTTGTCCATTCCGCTTTAAATTGTGGTGGATGTTCGAAACCTTTTATAATTCTAACTTCAGCATCGGGGTATTTAAACTTTAATCGTTCTTTTTTAAATTCGGCAGCTTTTAAAAAGTCCGGAGCTCCCCCACCACCATAAGAAAATAATACAAATAAAGGCGTTGGTACATTTTTTAGCACGACTTCTTGAACAGCAATATTTCCACCTTCAGGTTTTGTTGTTTGGGCGGTAAATACAGCCCCACTTTCTGATTTTCCCTTGTCATTAGCCATAATTAACTACCTGCTTATTATTTCTATGGTTATTGTTTCGTTTTCATTTATAGTATGAAATGCTTTTGTATATCCTTTTTCATCTGTTTTACCTTGCACTTTTCTACCGTCAGGCAGCGTGGCAATGTAAGGCTCGTTGGCATAGATTTTTCCGGTTTCATCTTTGCAAATAAATTTCACGGCATAATCACCTATCATATCGGGCAACGCTAACAAGGCGCTATTTATCGTTGTTGCCCCCATTTTTTGTAGGACATTACACTTCATGTACACATTATTCGGTGTGCCCAGAACAATGCCTTTTTCGCTAATTTCAATATACGAACCGCCACACATTAAGGTGATTTTTTTGCTGGCGGTTAATGTCATTTTGCCGTCTACACTGTCAATGTTGACATTTTGTTTCGCTGCCATATTGAGGTTGGCATTTTGGGCTTGTATGTCAATATCCCCTTGATTGGCAAAGACCTTCATCCCCGATTTGTGAGCAAATAACCCTATCGCATCGCCCGATGTTAGTGTGATGTTTTTTAATGCCGTGATGTCAGTCTGGTTTTCAGCGGTGACACTCACGCTGTTACCGGTTGATAGCTGGATGTTTTCAGGACTGGTTAACGCAATACCTTGCTGAGCGTAAGCTAATATGCCACTTTGCGCCAGCTCAGTTAAGTTTGCCTTGAGCTGGTCTTGGCTGTCGGTGTCAGCGCCGTGGGCTTCGGCTTGGTTGGCGGCATTTTGTAGTGATTTGGCAATCGATAAGGCGTTTTCTATCTGGCTAATTGCGCCTTGCATATCCAGTTGTTTGCCCTGCGCTTTCGGCTCGGTCTGGCTGGTCAGGTATAAGCCTTTTTCAGCCGCTATCGCCCCCCATTCATCAGTGCGCAGTTCAAACCCTTCACCCCGTAATTCTTTTTTTTGGTTGACTAAGTGACCCAGATTAAGTTGCGTTTTGCCGTATTCGGTCGCCAGCTTGATATGCTCTTGTCCCCGTTTGTCATCCATGCGCAATTTGTTATTGGTAGGGGTACGAATCACGTTACGGTGTTTGTTTATGGTGGTGACATGGTCGGGGTGGGCACTGTCGTGCATGGCATGGGCGATATACGGGCGGTCAGGATTACCGTCCATAAAGGCCATGGCGACTTCCGTGCCGTCAATTAACGGAAAATGAAAGCCATAAGTGCCTCCGGCATACGGTTTTGCCAGTCTTACCCATAAACTTTCATTGCCTGCTTTCCACGCTTTCAGGTCATAGTTAAATTTCACCCGATACCGACCCTGGGTATCAATATAGCCGTAGGTGTCATTGTCGGGACTGGTCACCCGTGCCGGTAAAGTCCCCCCGATTTGTGGCCAGGCTATCGGTTTGGGGCGGTATGGTTTTAATACCTGATACGGGATAGCGGTAAAATGTAACTCGTAAGCATCCGTGCGGTTGCCTTGCCCTTCCACACTTAATATTATCACCCCGTCAGCAATATCAACTAACGGACTGCCTTTAATCTGTATACGTTGCCCCGGTGTCAGGTGATAGCGGTTGCTTTTGCCACTAATCACGATTTTTTCACTGATTGCCTGTTCGTGCCGTATTCGGGCATACCATTGTCCGCTTTCGGTGATAGTATTCGGGTCGTTTGAGTCTTCGTTATCGTTATCTGCCTCACCGTTCAGCTTATCTTCTTGTCCGTTACTTCTCAGCCCTTTGTAGTGTTCGCCATAACGGTAATCCGTGCCATAGGTGGTGCTGTCTTTTGGCTGGCTGTTCACGTCACCGTGTAAATTCGCTTTCGCATCGCGGTAGTTGTAATCCTGCACTTTAACCGATGACTCCACCACCCGACTGCGTAACCGGATATCCCAGATACTTTCTGCTCCACCATCCAGCGTCCCGCTCGGTAACCGGTAATCAATATCGCTGACCTGCTCATAACCTTGTTCGTAATCGCTTATCACCATTACATCGCAATTGTGCTCAGCATGCGTTTCAAATCGAAACCAGACACCAATATCTGCCAGCAGACGCTGGATAAAGCTTAAGTCACTTTCCTGCCATTGGGTGATAAATTCACGTTCAGGGTAGCTGCTGTTTAATTCAAGACGGTAATCGATGCCGGTAAAACCATGACTGCGTAGCACTTCTTCAACCACACTAATTACACTTTGGTTTTGGTATATCGCATTATTGCGATTTAAAGCTAATCTGGCTAAACGAGGTGATAACACTATCTGATAATGTGCCTGCTCTTTACTGACCGATAACAAACTAAAACGGGTAATAACGCCATATATTTTGCGTAAGTCACTCTCAACAGGCAGGTCACTTAGGGAACGAATCGCTGTTGCCAGCACATTTTTAACCGCAGGATTAAAGGAAAATGATGCTTTTTGATTGAGTATATCATCGGGCGATAAGGTTTTATCCGGGCTGGTAAAGTCAATGGTGTAATGCCATGGCTGGTTGAGCTGTTCATCACCTTGTACGTGTAAAACAGAAATTGGCGAAATCAAATTATCAACCGTTAAGGTGTAGCGATTGTGGCTTACCTCGCCCGTTAATTCATTCAGTAAACTTTCACCGACTTGATTGATAAGGGTGGTTAATTTGTTCGCCATGGGTTACTCCTTTGTATTTTCGACATTAAGTACGTGTCGTTTTTTTGGTATATCTTAATTGTGCTTTGCCATCAGGCATAAAGTAGGTGCCGTATTTAACAAGTCCACCTTCTTTGAAATAACAGACTAATTCATAACTGAGAACCATTGAGTCATTATTTTTTTCATCGATATTGATATTAATCGATTCAAGTCGTGGTTCATAAATAAGTAGTGTTTGTTCTATAGCTCTCATTAATACATAAGCTGATGACGGTAATGCTTGAAAGATAGTAGACATGTCCGGTAACCCATAATCAGGCATATGGTTAATAGCCCCTGCCCGACTATTTAAGATACGTTCAATGTTATCCATTACACTTATAATCGTTTGTTCTTTTTCGTCTATATCATCCACTGGGATGCCAGATTCGAAATAGCCATATAAGATGTCATATAATGATGCGCTCATTTACTTTTCTTCCACAAGTTTAATGGTATATTGACTAGCAATAATTTCACGTGGTTCAGTTATATAAAGATCACCCCGCTCCAAGACTAATCGCCAAGTGTTATCTTTTAAATTCGGCTCTTTGAAAAGTGCTATAATTCCAACCGCATCGGCTTTTTTGTCAAATGGGATATCAATTGAAATAGCAGTATCGGGTTTTAATACGACTTCTTTACTTTCAATCAGTGATTCTTGTAAGATTTCACTATCATTATCAACCAGTTCTTGATAGGTGGCTGTATTGAAATTATCGACATCTTTTAATTGATAAATGCGAATTACAACAGGTGATGATCGACTATCATCATCTACATTGAGTTCTGCTCTTGCTTTAAGATCTAAATGTAACGTTCTGACATTCCATTTAAAAACAGAATCTGTGATTTCAACTGCTGTTTCACTTACGCTTTGGGCAATACCACAGCCCGCTAGCGAAATAATTAACAAACTTGCAATTAATGTTTTGATTATTCTCATTTTTAGTCCTTTGTTTGATATGCTCGATAATCAACGCCTGAATAACTTCCCAAATTGACTTTGATTTCGTCTTGAATGGGTTGATTATTTTCGTCAGTTTTATTAAAAGATGCAGTTAATCCTAATCTGCTATTTTTTGATTTTAATTGACTTCTTGGTAGAAAAATTCGTTTAATACACAGCGTTATTTTAGCATCTACTCGATAGCCTAAATAAGTGCGTAATAATGCTAAGATGTCATGGAATAATTGTCCGTCAGGCAATAACTCAGCAATTTGATGTTCGTGTTGTGGCGTTATTGAAATATGAATACTTTGATTGCACTCTTTGAAGCGTGAACCCAATGTTCCACCACCATCTAACCCAATTCGATTAGGTTCCTTTCCACCTAATTTTGCAGGATTATCTATTGATTGCCAAACAGGATAAAATTCACTGACATCAACTTTGGCATCATCAACCATAACTCGAATAAGTCCAACAATCCCTTCTGCTGTTCGTGTTTTTTGTGACATTAGTCCAAGTAATGCAAAAAAACGTGATAATGGCGTGCCAATTTGCTCTCTTATACCTTTGATTCCTAACCCAATTAAACCAAATAAACATTGGGATACGGGGTCTCGTCCTCCTTCTATGTAGCTTGCCGGATAGTGGTACTTTAACCAAATGCGATAAAATTGTGTGATGACTCTGTGATTGAACATGTCAAGAAAGTCAGTCATAACTTGATAGTTTTCATCACGACGAATAATGTTATCAATCAAACCTAGTGGTAATACGGCATCAACACCATATAGACCTAAAAATCGCGTTCTTACCGTTGTTGGACGGTTGATATAAGGTGCTTTCTCAATATATTTTAGTTCACTAGCCGGAAATGACATATCCACCGAAGGCGCAAATCGTAACGGATCAGCCGCAGGCGATTCATGTTTCCCTAATATCGGATCTACTGAATACATTTGCTCAAGTAACTGACAAAAACGATAAAAATTGATTCTTGGCAGTTCTTTTTCAAGCATTTGCATTAAAGGGCTGTTTTCGATGCTTTGCTCTGATTCCATACTATTTTGTTTCCTGTAGGTAGACTGATAATAACCAACTGCGTAAATAAATTGACATCAGCATATAAGGCAAAAAATTGATGTAATAATTCACCAAATAACATGACATCACCCTCACCCGAAAATTGAAAACTATTGATAGTGACCTCAATTTCTATACCCCGTTGTAACATGCCTTTAACGGTTCGCTTAATCATGCGATGAGTGACCTCAACTATGCCTTCAAGGCGTCTTCTATTTAATTCGTTGTCCGTCCAGTCGTATAGCGCTAAAGTTCCTCGTAAGACTTCGGCATTCATTAACGATAAGTAATTTGGTGCAAGATGCGATAATATTCGCCAATAAAAACGATCTTCTGTTGGCGGATAACAAGGCATTGTCGGTGAACAAAGATTGCGTACTTTGGCAATACTACTATTTGAATCAAGAAGACTATGAATGCGTGCATTGCGTAGTGCTTTACGTGGTAGCATTCCATTGGTTCCTGTGACTCTTAATGATAAAGTTTCGGTTTCAAGGATTTCGTTTTTATCCCATATTTTTCCACCTAAGATTAGCCATGTGTCATGTAGCCCCGAAGGCCCTTTTCTCACACGTGTGTGATAATACCGTTCCGGTGCGTCGTGACGTAACATTCCACCACGGTGTTTAAAGCTGGTAAATGGTACATAACGATATCGTCCATCATTGGTGATCGCTTCTACATTTTCAACTGAATAAACTTCTATATGCCCGTCCTGTCTTAACAGTGGTCTTAGTAGGTATTCACTTTCTAGCTGATTAACAACAATGGGATCCGCTTCCATGTCAAACAGGTTGATAACAGGGACACAATGCAAACGAATGTTATCATGCCCAAATGGCATGTCGCTTGGCCATGTTTGATTGAGCGTTAATTCTATATCGATATAAGTACATGCTTCTGATATATTGCTTGTTTTTAAACCATGTAAGTCAACAAACATAAATTTTTCACGAAATGCAAAATATTCCAATAGTAGTTGATATCCTGAAAACGCATTATCTGGTTTGAGCCATAGGCGATCTTCTTCACTGAATCCTACTGGTGTAATTTTTCCATCAAGCGTAACTCGTGTTTCTGGATCATCTGAGTAACGAACATGTATTTGTCCTACTTGCTGAGTCAATGCATGATGTAAAGTTGATGCAATTGGTGCATCAGCATTTAGGTACAGGCGTAAACATGATAAATCTAACTGTTCTTTATCCGCCAATTCGCTAAAACCTATACGGATAGTTATCATGCTTCGTCCATCGTGATTAAGCCCTAAAGTCACTTGATTAACTTTTATTGGCTGTAATGTCACTTCTTGAGTTGTACGAAATGGGCATTTAGTGCCAACTTGTCCAAGTGGCTCGGTTTGTACTTGCAGGCCTTTAGGGATCACTTCTTGACGTGATAGCGTTGTATAATTTGGTGTTAATTCGACAATCGATAATGATGGAATCAAACGTAAATAATGTGGCCAAAGTAAGGTGACTAAGCTTTCTGTTAGTTCAGGTAAATCGTCATCAATTTTTTGGCGTAACCGTCCTGTTAAAAAGGCAAAACCTTCAAATAATCGTTCTACATATGGGTCACGGTCTCCGACACGATCTAAGTTTAAAAAACTTGCCCTATCAGGATGTATTTTAGCAAATTCTTTTCCGGCTTCTCGCAAATATCGCATTTCCGATTCGTAATAGCGTAAAATTAAATCATCCATTGTTAATCTCTTTCATTGTTGTGTTATTTTCACTTGGTTAATTGTTTTTATTACAAAATTTGTATTATTCATTATTTCATTTTTTGATGCTGCCTTTTTACATCATGCTAAGTGCCCGTGCAGGATCAAGCTGCATTAATTCATGTTGTAACAGATCTATTTTTTCTGATAATTCAACTTTTATACCATCTTTTAATTGATTTTTTTGCTTTAATAGCTTTAATAAAAATCGTTTAACATCAAAGATTAGCTCTGGTTCCCAGTCAAGCAATGTCATTGATTGTTGTTGGTTATTTAAGCCAATCAATAATTTTAATGCAATTTCTTGTTTACCCAGTTGTTCAGCTACTCTTGCTTGCGTATATTGCAGTAAATATCGCTGTTTAGGTGAGCGTAATGTTGGCAAATTTTGTAACCATTGAAATGCTTTTTCCAACGTTTCAGACTGCGCTAATTCGTATGCTTGTTTTTCTATTTCGTTCCAATCGTTTTCACCAGAAATCGATATTGGCGCAATACTGTCACCTTCATCTAAATGATGAATTCTTGCATTGGTTGCAATCCAACTAAGTGTTTCATCATCGGCAAAAGGTGTGCCATTATCGAATGAAAGCCGTTCTATGCCATTCAATCTTTCTAACATCAAACCTATATCAGTTAGAAATATATCCGCCCAAGCTTGATGTGGTGCCCCCATTTTTTGTAGTGACATAATCGTTGCTCGCTGAAGGTCTAACCAAAAATGATTAGCACCTTCCATGAATGCAGCTTCTACACGCTCAAATAGTTCAGACCACTGCTGTTGAATTATCAATCGACTAATATTTTGTTTTAGTTCTGCTCTTGGCGCTGGTAAGCGAGTACGTCCTCGATGATCTGCTGGCGGTAAATCGACAATGGTATCCCAACGTAATATTCGTAAAAAGCGACCAGCAGCAAGATATCCTTCTGGCTTTTCGCGTAAAAAAGCCGCCATTTTACGAGCTTGATCCAGTAAATCTCGTTGAGAACCAATTTTGACATCTGTCATTTTTGGAAAAGATTCGGCCGTTGTTTCAGACGAAGCTAAGGATGATGACGATGTCGATTCTTCTGGTTGTGAACTTCTAACTTGTTGTTTTAAGTTATTACTAAAAAAATGTACGAGAGCTGATAAATCAGGTGCTTCAATAGCTTGATCAGGGTTTTCACTGACAAAAAGTGTTTTGATTGTACTATCTAATTCATTTAATGCAACAATGATACGTGACAGGCATTCGTCAGAAATTGGTTGTAATTGGGTAAGTTGATCAATAAATTTTGCATTAGCCAACCATTCAATCGCATTTTTGCGGACATTATGCCGTGATGGATAAATATTTGTTCCGAATTTTTCAAGTAAGCCGGCTAATAATTCAACACCGTCCGCATATCCTTCTGCGCCGTCAAGATGTAATCGGGCTAGGCAATAATAAGTTGCCACTCGAATATCCTTACTGCTCTGTTTTAATATGTTTTCACTTTCAGTGACAATCAATTCATAATCAATACCTGATAGTTTGGCGATTTCTTCTTTTATTTCTTGAAAAGTATCGTGGTAAGTTAAATCTTCACCTGTAGGTTTTTCTGGACTAATTGGTTCTAGCCAATCCGCCCATTGTTGGGTTAAATTTTTTTTGACTGATTCAGTTGAATCTTGTGTTCCAAATAAACGATTTAACAATTGGCTAAACATAATAATTTTCCATCATTTTAATTAATTTTCAAATACTCTGGTTGGTAAGGTGAAATTACGCAATTTTAACAACGTTAGTGGCCCTTGCCCCAATTGTGTCCTTAATACATATCGTAATTTACCTTCGTCAGATACTTTCCAAACTAGTTCATAACGACTTGAATCAAGCGCTTTTACAGATGCTTTTTCAAGTAGTCTTATAAGTGCCCAATCACCATTGTAGTAATCAAATAGTTTTAACCCTGCCTCATCAGAACTCCAACTGAGTTGAGAAAAAGGTGAATAGCCATCCCCTGGCCAATTGAAGCGTTGCCATGTTGGGGCTTGATTGAAGTATTCTAGTTTTTGTTTATTGATGATTAATTCAGTACGAACAATTTTGTTACCACTACGTGGCATTAAATCGAACGATAAGGTTACATCACCTGATGTGATCAATTCGGATGATAAATCATTAAATAACTCTAATGCATCAAGAAATTTTGGTGAGAAGTTAAGACCTTGAGCATTCACGGTATTGACTATCCAACGTCCGCCTTTCTTTTCTAATACACCGTTTAGTTCATTTATAATAAAGTTATCAATAATTCCAGTATCACTTCGTAAAAAACGAGCAAGTTCAGCTAATGATGCTTCATTTTCACTATTTTTGAATGGATAACGACCCGCAAATGACTTTTCCCATTGATTGACAATGTAATTTTGCCAAATTTCATTAAAACTTTCTGTTGCAGGTGTTAATACAACCTGCCAAGACTGCTCAAGCGGTTGTTTAAATAAGCTATGACCAAAACCTGACCATTCATTACCTAAATTAGCTGCAATTAGATTTCCATAATCTCGAGTTTCGGTTAAGTCAACTGAAGTCCCTTTAAATACGCTTTTTGCAAGTCCTTGCATCATTGCTTTAGGATCAGCGCTATTGGTCACATTTTGTAATTTTAAGCGAACTTGTGTTACTCGAGATAAGTAAGTCTGTAATGAAAGACTATTACTGTTTTCATTTTTTATTAGATTTACAATTGGTGAAAAAGTAGCTGTTAAAGGCCCCGATGCTTCATTATTGGCTATAGGAATAATAGATTGGTTTCTTTTGCCCATAATTTGTTGAGCAGTACGAATTAAATTATCCGATATGCCATCACCTGAATAATCAACTTCAGATTGATATTTAACTACATTGATAAGTGCAATTAGTGGTGATTGGCGATTATCAGCGAGTAACGTTAACTGTTCAATGACATCAGAAACATTGTTAGCTGGCTGCCATTGGATGTTATTTAGAAAATAAGCCCATGATGCTCCATATTCGCTAAAGTAGCGATCTTTCAACTGCTGTTTTAATACATTAGGTGATATTGACGCAATTAAATTGCTTTGGCTCCCTTCCCCTAATACCCAGTCAATTTGTTCTTTGCGTGATTTAGCCGCATCATTTATCTCATCTTTAATGGTTTCTTCCCATGCTTTTCGGGTAAATATACCAGGCACTTCTACATCATTGATAAAAAGTATATTACTGTCAATACCATCAAGCAGTTGATTTAAATTTAGGTTATTGTATTGCTGACTTGCACGTTGAATTATGTCTTGATAAAGCGTATTAACAGCATTTTGAACACCAATTTTATTAATTAATATTTTTTGTACGCCATTTACTAAACGTTTATCTTCTTGTAATGCCCAGTTAGGATTATTTTTTAAGACTTGTCCCCAAAAACGGACAAGATCGGGCATTAATCGTTGCCAATCTCCATCACTAATACCTTCCGGTGCTCGCCATTTATCTGAGGCAAACTGGCTTAAATATATACCATCACTTTTATCGGGATGACTTAGCATTAAATAAGCTTTTAAAAAGTCATATGCAGAATCTACTAATTTCAAACGTTCAGGACTATCCGGTGGAAGTTCTGTTAATAGCGTTAAGTAGTCAGTCATTAACGTATGAAATGGTGTTGCAATATTGCGTGAGTTGGTAACTTTATAAGTAAGCCATAATTTACTGAGTAGCTGATCATTATGGTTTAATCCAAATCGATACGATAATGGTGCGCCATGTTGTTTACGATGTAATAATTGCTCAATGCGTTGTTGCAATTCAAATTGTGTCTGTAATTTTGTCTTATAATTTTTATTTACCGAATCATCAGCCTGTTTTGCCAGTTCAATACTTCCGTTAATAAGAAATGCATTTTGAAGATAAGATGTGATTAATCCTACTCCTGTAACGAGTATTGCACCTAATATCGCGCAGTTAATAATTAGTCCCCATTGAATGCCCATTCGTCGACCTGACTGTAACTTTGCATCTTCACTGATCGATTCCCATGTTGGCGTCATAGTCAAATAGTTATTTAAGTACGGGATTTCATCATTGGATAAGACTTGATGTGGTGTAAAAAATAATCCACGTATTCGTGGCGAATAGGGAAGTGCTGTCAATGAACTTAAATAACGTTGAATATTAGTAATATTACCTTTTACTAAATCTTGACTTAATTTAAGTAAAAACGAATATGTCGTTTTTTCTTTAATTTGCTGTATACCACGTTTGCTACATTCTGAAGCTAGTTGATTAAGTGATAACACCACAGAATCCATTGATTCTTTATTTAATGTAGGAAATATCAGACCAACGCTTTGCTCGATTCGTCCTGCTTGTGACCATTCGGTTTCTTCCGTTGAGATAAGATAAAGCGGCGAAGACCACTTTAAAATTTTATCTCGAGATTTAAATTGTAATACTGCCTTTTCAATAATTGATTGTTGTTGACGGTTATTGACAAGATAATTTTTAGGCACCACCCAAATTACCGCATTTAATGGTTTTCGTGAAAATGGTAAAAATCGAGAAAGGTGTTTTTTTAAAGCTTGTAACCATGGGATATTAAGTTCATCTTCAATATCTCCACCATAAATCATTAATGTCTTATCATTCAATTGCCATTGTTCTTGAGGTAAGCGAGGAAAAACGCTTTCTATGTCATTTGATTTTCCAAGAACCAGACATTTACGAATTTTGTAGCGCCAAAATATACCTGTAATGTAACGACATTTTTTTTGTATATCGATAAATTCAGAAAATGGAATTACTTTTTTCGTTTTTTTATCTGTTTCAGCAGGATTAAGTGATTCTCTTTTCGCTTTATCTTTTGCTGCTAGTCGTCGACTATTCGTTATTATGGAAGGCGTTAAAAGTAAGCCTAATAAAAATAGCATACAATATATCCAAATTTCTATTTTATGTCCTAATGTTTTGTAACCTAGGTCATCACCCCAAATAGATAGTCCTATAGCTATTGATATGGCCCCTAATAAAATAATGAAAATTAATCCAATTCGTTTCCATTTATTTCTCATTTAACACACCTTTCCTTTTTTATACATTTTTTATCACAGAAAATTGCCATTGGTGTTGGCTTTCTGAAACAATTAAATTATTGTTCTGAGTTATACTCATCATTTCACATGTAAGTGCTAATGCTAACCAATAAGTAAGTTCTGTTGACTTACCGACAAAACTTTCAAGTGAATATATATGTTCTGGTGAAATCTCATGTAGCGTTAATTCTTTAGCCACATCAGCTTTTTGTTTATTACTTATATTGGTTACCCAAAGTTGATTTATTGTTTTAAGTGCACTTTGCATTTCGACCATTTGATTCAGACCTTCTTCTAAATCATTAGCAATCATTGGTCTTAAGATTTCTATCTTTGCAAAATCCAATTTTAAATCTTCGTAATAGTCTTTATTAAGCAGTAAAAAACTGGCCAAAAAAGCAGACCCTTCTGATTTTTGATTATTAATTATAATTAGCTCTAAACCTGAATCTGGTGTATCAATATTTTCTACTATTTTTTTTATATTAGTGTTACGAAAAAGAATTTGCTGTTGTAAAGTAAATTTATTTTCTATGTTAGATGCTCGAATAGCTTGATTTATTTCGTTATCAATAGGTTGATAAGACTTGTCTGATGAATAAACTGTAATATGCAATGTTTCAGATTTAGGCAATAGAGCCAGTATTTTATTAAATTTGATGAATAGATCTTCAAGCTTGTGCTTCAATTCAAATGTTTCTTCAAATTCAAGCGATTTGTTGATCTGAGAATCTATATTGATCTCATCATCGAATATTTTTCTTGCATTGACATTACTAACTAAATAATAATAACTTTCAAGAACAACTAATGATTTCATTGCCCAATTTTGCCAATTATTATCAATAGTTTGTTGTTCATTTTGCCATATTTCATATTCTTCTTGTGCTAAACCATAAAGATATATTCGTACGCCAAATGCCGAACCTCCAATTATAGTTGGTATTAAAATTACGCCAGCCCAGTAAGTGAATTGAGTCGCAAAGCTTTTATCTGGCCATAAGGCTGCAAGTATTAACGCGGTAATTATAATTAATACAACAAAAAAAATTCCCCATTTTGCACGACTAAAACTTATAGGTTGTTTTACTATATTTGTAACATTTGGTTTAGGCCAAGACATAATATTATTCCATCTCCGATGTACTAATTGTCGAAATTACTTTACAGCCACAGGCACAAGCACATTGATCTACGACGACTTGCTTTCCATCCGAATAACTTCTTTCAACACCTTCAATAATAGGATTGACTCCGTGCCCTTTTTTTGGGCAACTTACCAAATCACCGACTAAAGCAACGGGTTTGCCTTCAACAATCATGGTGGATGAAGCAGTAATTACATTACCTCCATGAGTAGTCGGATCACCTAATCTCACTACATTTTTAGCCATCTTTGATTCCTTTATTATTCATTTATTGGTGTTTCATTTTTTATGCAACCATCGGATATTGTATAAAATTTGCAAATTAATTTTTTTCGATCACTTTATGTTCATTATCAGTATCGAGTTAATACCCTTAAGTTATAATTTATATGCAAATAACATTATTTTTGGGTTATTAACTAACACTATTATTACAATTTTATTTTTATAACTGTTTGCTATGAATCACTATTTATTTTTAATTATTACTTTAGCCAAAGTATTTTCTTTTATCTTAGTCAGCTTTTAATCACCATAATTAATTTATTATTTGTTGGTATATAATTCTTATTTTGAAGTTTATTATTGGTGATATAAGTAATTGTTTAATATCATGTAAAATTAAAATATTCATAAATTTCAATTCATTAAAACAGAAATTAGTAAAAAGCATTCATACTTCAACCTAACATCAAAATCATGTGTGACATCATTCAGTATCGCTACAATTTTACTAAGATAATGTTAACCGAAAAGATTGATGAACACTTTCACTGTTTTATCATTTTGTAAAACGCTAACGATTTTATTCGTTAACGTTTTACTTACTTATTAGGCTTTTTTGGTAGCCTTCTCTTTCTTATCTTTAGTATTTTCTGCTTGTTTAGCTTTAGTTGTTTTAACCGTCTTAGCTTTAGCAGGCTTAGCTTCTGCCTGTTTGGTTTCAACTGATTTTGTTTTAGCAGATTTTGCTTTAGTTTGCTCACTTTCCCATTCAAGTACGATTCCTTCTGATTCGTCAAAATCAAGGATTAACGTTGGTACTTGATTGTTAGTTGTACTGCTTCGTTGTAGTAATAAATTTGATACCACAGGTAAAATTTGTTGATTTAAGATACTGTCAATGTTTCGTGCTCCTGTATCTGGTAGTAAACACGCTGATACCAAAGTGTCGTAAAGTTTTTCGCCCACATTAAATACAATTTTGTAATGTTTTTGTAGTCGGCTGGCAACTTTATTGAGTTTCATTTCAACAATTTTGCGTAATGCGTCTTTACCAAGTGGTGTATAGATTACTGTTTGGAAACGTGCTAATAATGCCGGTTGGAAATGTTCACGAATGATCGGACGTAGAAGTTCTTGTTGTGTCGCAATATCGGCATCTGGCATTTCTTCGAAAAGCGCCATAAGCTCATCACTACCTAAATTAGATGTCATTAATATTAAGGTATTACGGAAATCGATTTCACGACCTTCACCGTCACGCATAAAGCCACGATCAAAGACTTGATAGAATAAGTTAAGTACATCACGATGTGCTTTTTCAACTTCGTCCAGTAACACAACACTGTATGGTCGTTTTCGAACGGCTTCGGTTAATACCCCACCTTGACCATAACCTACGTATCCCGGAGGTGATCCTTTAAGTTGTGATACGGTGTGCGCTTCTTGGTATTCTGACATGTTAATGGTTACCAGTGATTGTTCACCACCAAATAGGGTATCTGCTAATGCTAAAGCTGTTTCGGTTTTACCAACACCTGACGGACCAACTAATAAAAATACGCCCATTGGTGCATCTTCAGATGTCAGTCCAGTTTTTGCTGCACGAATACGTTTAGCTAATTCAAACAGGGCATTATCTTGTCCCACAACACGTTGACGTAAATCATCTTCAAGCGCAAGTAAGTGGCTTTGCTCATCTTTTAGTAAACTTTCTAATGGAACACCTGTCCAGTCTGATATAACGGATGAGACTGTGCGACTGTCAACATCAAGTGAAAGTAATGGGTTATGACCTTGTAGCTCATTTAATTCTTGCTGAGCATCGCTGAGTTTTTTAAGTAGCTTGCTATCTGATTTATTCGTCAGTTTTTGACGTAATTCTATCAATGTTTCAATTTGTTTTTTCTCTTTTTCAAATTGAGTTTGTTGAATAGTTAATTTGTCTTGTAGTTTGGCTAACTGGATGTCTATTTCTTTTAAGCGATCGCTCGTTAAATTTTCACCTAATGCCAGATCTGCGTTAATTGCATCTTGTTCAATTTTTAGTGAAGCAATTTTAGCTTCAAGCTGTGTAATTGATTCTGGTATCGTATCTAGCCCCATACGTACACGTGCTGACGCTGTATCAAGCAGGTCAACCGCTTTATCGGGCAGTTGACGTCCACTGATATAACGTCTTGATAGTGAAACGGCTGTTTTGACAGCTTCGTCTAGGATATGTACACCATGGTGTTTAGCATAACGTGATTTTAAGCCACGCAACATTAAACATGCTCGATCGTCATCAGGTTCGTCTACTTTGACCATTTGGAAACGACGCTCTAAAGCGGCATCTTTTTCAAAATATTGTTTGTATTCAGACCATGTTGTCGCTGCAATAGTGCGTAGTTCTCCACGTGCTAATGCAGGTTTTAGTAAGTTTGCCGCATCTGCGCCACCGGCTGAATTACCTGCGCCGATAATAGTATGAGCTTCGTCAATAAATAGCAATATTGGGGTTGGAGACTGTTGAACAGCATCAATCACATTTTTTAATCTTTGTTCAAATTCACCTTTTACGCCAGCTCCAGCTTGTAATAATCCAAGATCTAACGTTAGGATGCTAACATCCGCAAGATTTTTTGGTACGTTTCCTTCAGCAATTCGAAGTGCTAAACCTTCAACTAGCGCAGTTTTACCTACCCCTGGTTCACCGACAAGAATTGGGTTATTTTTACGACGACGGGATAGAATATCGACCATTTGTCTGATTTCACTGTCACGACCAAAAACGGGATCAATTTTACCTGATTTGGCTTTTTCAGTGACATTTTCGGTAAAACGTTCAAGCGCCGCTTGATGATGCTTTTGTTGAGCGATTTGTTTATCATTATTATTTGTAGCATCATTCGCATCGTTTTTTTGTGTTTTGTTTGCAGCGATTGTTGAGTTCGCTGTTGAATCAATACCAAAACTGTCTGTAGCGCTGATCGCTGTATCGGATTGATAGCTGTATTGGTTAGCTGGATTTTCGTCCGAAGTTTCATCCAATTGTAATCGCATTTTTTGCAATGAAACCGGCGATAAACTAAGTAGTTGCCATGCATCTTGAGCTTTTAAGCAATGTGGCATTTCTTGCAATGCTTGCAATATATGAACTGAGCGAATAACTTCTTCATGATTTTCTAGCGACGCTTTTAACCATGCTGATTGCATTACAGCTATCAACGATGGCGATAAACTTGGTTTTGTGTTAATAGTATGCGGTAGTGCGTCTAGATAATTGAGTAATCCAGTCCAAATTTTATCCATATCGAGTTGATAATGTCTTGAAATTATCGTTATGTCACCTGAACCCTGTTCTAGTAATTTTAATAACCAATGTTCAAGTGTAATTTCGGTATGTGCTCGTGTTTGGCATAATCCAGCCGCAGCTTCAAGCGATTTCGCACAGTACGGATTTAGTCGTCTTAATAAAACAGAGGGATCAGCTATCATTACTATTTCTTTCCTTAATCATTAATAAAATAAATACAGCCCCTATAAATAGGGACTGTGTAAGTTAAAATTAACCTCGGCTTTCTACCCAGCTGTCTGAGTGGATGATGTTGCCATCTTTATAAGTCCAAGTAATTTTTTCATAACGAAGTTCAATACGTTCTAAGTGGTTGTATTGTTCTTTCGTTGGATCTTTGATGTTGTGCATTTCAGGTTTAACAGATACGACTTTTACACCGTCCATTAATGTATTGAAATATTCAACTTCTTGTCCTGCATCGTTGATTTTGTACCATTTGATCTCAACTGATTTTAAGTTTTGACCAGTAGTTACAGCTTTGTATAGGTAAGGTGAAGATGCATCAACTTCTTTAACAAATTCAAGTGCTTTATGTACACGAGTTCCTGTTAATTTACCTGTATTACCATCGGTTGGGATGTATACTCGGTGATCGAATTCAACCACTTCTACACTTCCTTCACGACCAACAACGGTTACAGAACCTTTGATTTCGGCACCGCCGTCATCTTTTAAAAACATATAAGCTGGTACAGCCATTGTTTATCTCCTTTTATTGTTTTTGTTTCACACTCTTAGTTTTCATTCGTCAAAATACATGTTGACGCCTGAGGAACTAAATTTATTTCTACCCTTCGGTTTTTTGCACGATTTTCTGGAGTATCGTTATCCACTAAAGGTTTTTTTGCACCATACCCTTGGATGGCGAAACAGGTTTCTGGTATGTCACTCGCTTTTAATATCCAATCACGTACTGACATGGCTCGATTAAATGATAGTTGTTGATTTTTGGTTTCATCGCCAACTGAGTCGGTATGACCCGTTATGATCATTAACCAACCTGTACCAGGATTTGCATTAATCTGTTTTTGTATTTCCATTAATGCATTAATTAGTACTTTTTCTGAACCCGATTTTAGACTTGCTTGTCCACTTTCAAATAACGCCAAGCTATCTAGACGAATTGGCGGAGGTGGTTCTTTAACAATAACCTGGGTTTTTTCAACGATCACTTTTTCAGGCTCTGGTGGTTTTGCTACGTAGTCACTCATGGCTACATTGAGCGGTTCAACAAGCTGTAATCCACGATATAATCCCATTCCTAAACGAATAGGTTCACCTTTAGCATAGTATTCATTTAGCATTGTTTTATCATTTCGTAGTACTTCAAGTGCCTCTTTTTTCTCATCATAATTGCCCATTGGAACTAAATGGTAATGATGAATATCATTCTGAATTCTATCGATTAATTTGATGTTATTCCAAAATGACGCCCCCATACTTCCCATTAAAAATAATGATGTGATCATGATTAAACCACAGATCATGGAACTAATAGGCGAAAATGGGTATGCAATTGGCATAAATTTAACTAATGCATCTGGCGGGGTGACACCGTCTTGTATTTTATGCGTATTTGGTAATGATAAACTTGTCGCATTTTCCCATATTTTTTGCATGAGATTATCGTGAACAATCGATTGATTGGTAGGATAGATTGCTACACCAGTCGGTACACATTTAGCAATAGGTTGCTTGTCATTAACTAAAGTGGTTAATACTACGTCTTCAATCCAACTTTCTGTTTCACTTAAAAATGGTCGAAGTCTTAATCGTCGTTCACGTTCATCTGTTGGAATTTTGATGTCATTAACCCAATTTGTAATTGGCGACAAATAACGATCTAACAAGTATAATTTTTGATTTAATAATTGAAACCAATATACAGGTAATGGGTTATTTTCATCATAGATTAAGTCGTTCAGTCCAACATGTGTTGAAAGATAGACAGGCATTTGGTATTTAGCTATTCGACAAGTATCCACCCATGATTGACGAAATGCTTGTAGTTTAGCTACGAATAAGCCCTGTTTGTCTTCTGTTTCTGGTGTTAAGGCAAGGAAAATACCTACACGACCAAGCATATCAGGCCATTTCGCCACTAATGAATCGTAAACTATCGGTAGATGTGAAAATTCATCAACGTAGATCCAAACTGCTTCAGACGAAACTAATACATTAGATTCGGCAAGCGATAAATCATCAGGAAAAAAATCTTTAGCCGCGCTACCCGTAACCATGAGTATTGGTAAACGATAACGCTGTCTTGCCGGTAATAAATCAAGTTTTTGAGTTAAAAATTGGATATTTGCTGTTGATGATGCTAGCACTCGTCGATAACGTCGCATTTGCCAAAGAAAACCTCCGGCAATAGCAAAGACGAGAATCGATCCAAGTATTTTCCAGCCAATTGTTATTGGTAGGAAAACAAACAATAATAATAAACTCAATACGACTGCATATATAATTTGAATGCGCTTAGGGTAATCGCTCATAATAAACCTTTTTAACCAACAAGTTGCTTAACCAAGTTGTCTAGTTGATTATCCAATAAAAAGTAAAGCCCAATAACGACAATAACCGATACGACAGTACAAGCTAGTAGAATGGTTTTTCTAAACTGATAACGATATGTTTTGGTCTGTTCAATGATTGGATATGATTGTTCTGGCTCATATTCTCGTAGAGCTTCACGTAGCGCGAGTATCAGGTGCTCTCGTTCCATTTGAGGTCTATCAAGATAACAGCCTTGGAAACCAAGTCCTAATACTCGGTCAAAACAAGCTAAAACAATTCCTTCTTTTTTATCAGCTTTTAAGCGAGAACGAATTTTATCGAATAGATCATCACCCGCGCTGTGCGTGTTAAAATAGATAACTTGTAATGGCGAACCTAACCATTCATCATAGTCTTGATTTTTCGGATTATCTCGATGACAAAGTAATACAGTTTCATCTAATAAAGCACATAAAGCATAACTGATATCATCAATTACATCTTGGCTATACTGCGCTTGATGTAATTTTTCTCGTACGGTTATAACTTGTTGTTTACAAATTTCGTACAATTTATGTCCTGATGGAATATCAGCTTTAGCTTTTAACTGCACTACAACTAAGATGGAATCTCGTAATAATTCATCAATAACAATTGGTTTTGATTCTATACTCATAATTTGATCCTATGACCGCAATACGGCAAACAATTCCAAAGAAATATCAGGCATTGCACGTGGTACATAAAATTCACAACAGCGTGTAAGCAACATATTTTTTGCCGCTTCATGTGAAAGATCTAGTGCAAAATATTGATTATCCAAACGTACCGGTATAGCTGCCGGAACATGGCTCAATGCTTTAATTGGAATACCAGATAACGCAGAATGAATGATTTGTCTAACATCATCAGGTGCACCTGCTTTACATAAGATTGGGAACCGCGATTGTAATTGATGACCAGGCATACTTGAACGAACAGAAAGATAGAAATCAGCATCTTCAACAAGACGTGAGTCATTTAATCGTCCTGTCCATAGTGTGTCTTTGTCATGAACCAATTCAATTTTAATTACTCGAGAAGGTAAGCTTTCTTCCAGTAAGTTGCGTACTAATCCAAATAATGGAGGGAAAACTTCATTAAGATTATTATGTTGATAAGCTGGAATACCATCTACATTATTTAAAAGCGAGAAAGTTAATAATGCACCGGTTAGTGCTATTAATGTTTGATAAAGCTTTTCAGGATGAATCGTTGGATTATCACGCAAAAATTTGAGTTGAGGCTCATAAGTATTTAATGCATTTAACAACCAAAATAATGACACATCAGCGGTGGCAAATTCTGCCATTTGTTGATTTCGCTCATGACGCATTCCTGTTAAATGTTGCCGTTTGGCTTGCATTTGAACACATAATAATTCAAGTTCTTTAACTAATGTTCCACTTTGTGTATGCAGGTTTAACATTGGTGGAAGATATTCTTGATCCAGTACAAATCGCCCGTTAAGATCTCGTTTTAATCGTGCTATAGGACAGGTTAGATAATCACTTTGATTTTCAAAATCAAATAAGAATGTTAACGCATAATGCTCTACAGATATAGTTTCGACATTTTGCCCCAATAAATCGGTAACTTCTACCCAATCTTGTCTATAACGCAGTGGGCGTTCAAGACGTTGATTTTCTTGTAAACAGTTACCCCCGTTGGCTTGTAGTAACGGTATACCAATAAAAACGGTTACTTCTTCAAGCTCGACCGGTATATCGGTATTTAATATTCTTGCTTCCGGTAGTTTATCTGCTATATCCGTATTGATGACAACACCATCAGAAAATCGGATACTTATTGATTCTGCTTGTAATCGATCGAAGGTTAGTGCCTGCAAATCAATAGATAGGTTTTCAATTCCCCATGGGTTAGCCACCGCTAGAGTGGCTAATTTTTGTGAAGTGAATTGATCCCACAACGCTTGTTGTTGAAATTGTTGAGGCGTCAGAAAGACGCCTTCATTCCATAAAGGACGAAATATTTTCATGTGTCCTAACACTCCTTAATAGATATTAATGAAATCAAGTAAAAGCTAATACTTATGATTTAGCTTTTGGCATCTGTGATACCATTGATAAATTAATATCCATTCCTTCGATTTGGAAATGAGGAATTAAGAATGTTTTAACACGGAAGAATCCTGGATTATCTTCAATATCTTCAACAATGACTTTTGCTTCTCTTAATGGGTGAGCCGCTTGAACTTCATCACTTGGATCAGTCATTTCAGTGACAAGGTTGCTTATCCATTTATTTAATTCAAGTTCTAACATACGGCGGTCTTTAGTTGCACCGATATTTTCACGTTGAATAACTTTTAAGTAATGAGCAATTCGTGACAATAAGAAGATATAAGGTAAACGAGCATTAATACGGCTGTTTGCTGTTGCTTCTTTTGTATCATAAAGTGCTGGTTTTTGCGTTGAGTTCGCAGAGAAGAAACATGCATAATCTCTATTTTTATAGAAAGATAATGGGATGAATCCTAAATTAGCAAATTCAAATTCGCGTGTTTCAGGGATAAGCACTTCGGTAGGAATTTTTACTTGATTACCAGTACCTAAATCATAAAGGTGAATTGGTAAATCTTCAACTAGTCCACCTGCTTGCGGTCCACGAATTTGTACACACCAACCATTACGAATAAAGCTTTGAGTCATGTTTGCTGCAAACGCATAGGATGCATTAGTCCATAAATAACGGTTGTGATCAAGTCCTTTTACATCTTCAACATAATTGAAGCTGCGTACCGGTATTGTATCTGGTCCATATGGCAGACGAGCAAGTACTCTTGGTAAAGTCAAGCCGATGTAGCGTGAATCATCAGTTTCACGGAAGCTGTTCCATTTAGTGTATTCTGCACGGTCGAAATAGTTGCCAATATCTTTAATTGCGGCAACTTCTTCCATGGTTTCTTTACCAAAGAATTTTGGACCAACAGAGCTTACAAATGGCATATGTGCAGCAGCTGCAACTTTAGAAATATTACGTAACAATGAGATGTCTTGTGAACTACGATCAAACTCATAATTTGAAATTGTTACACCAATTGGTTCGCCACCCGGTGTGTCATATTCTTGAATATAGGTATGACGATAGAAACCTGTTTGGATAATTTCTGGCGCATCTTCGAAATCTTGGCGAAGATCTTCTTTTGAAACATCTAAAAGTTCAATTTTGACATTACGACGGAAATCAGTACGGTCAACTAAGAATTTTAAACCACGCCATGTTCCTTCGATTTCTTGGAACGTTTCGTGATGCATAATAGCATCAAGTTGACGACTTAATTTTTGGTCTATTTGACTGATGTGATAATCTAATAGGTGTTTATCTAATTTTTCAATCTTTTGCGATGAACTTTGAATCAATTTTAATAAAATATTGATTGCCATTGTGACACGTTCATCTTGTGAAGCTTCAAATAATACTTCGTTATCTTCAAATTTATCAATTTCACCCGCTTTTTTGATTGGACTTAGATTGATTTTATCGAATAAAGATTGGTAAACACTACCATTCTCTTCTACTACGGTTGCTTTACTAGCATTGCTTTGTTTTTGTACGTTCATTACTTTTATCTCTTAATTTTTATCAAACTTTATATTTTGCTGTGCAAATTGAGTTTTGATTGATTAAAATTTTATTTTTTACTTTCAGATACAATTGATTCTAATTCAGCACGGAGCTCATCAGAGAGTTGTTGATCTTTCACTATTTTTTCAAGTTCATAGCGGAAAGTAGCGTTATCTAATAGATTTGATTTCAAATCTCTTAATAGATTGCGCATTGCAAGTAAAGAACGTAGTTGTGGGATTTTTTTAGCGACTTGTTCTGGTGAAAAATCTTTCATAGATTCAAACACCAAATCAACACTGATGTCACTACCATCATCTGCAAGTGTATTAGGTACACTTATTTTAGCTTCTGGTCTAAAATCGTTTAACACTGCATCGAAATTATTTTTATTAATCGATACTTTTTCTTTTTCAGAAAGTGAACGTTTGTCTTTTCCACGACCATAATCGCCAATTGACAATATTTTAAGTGGTAGTTCAACTTTCTTTGAGGCTCCGCCAGTGTGTAAATCTAAACTGATATTTACGCGGGCAGCTGGGACTTCATTTTGATAACTGTTTGACATAATTTCTCCTAAATTTCCATTCCCTTTAAAGGCTAAAATAAATAATTACCCTTAAGTTGTGAATAAATTACACGATTTACGAATTAATTACAATCTTAACGCTTAAATTAATTAATTTTTTCATAAAGAAATTTTTTTAAAATTTGCTTATTTTTCTAGCAAAATAAAGGGTTTTTATGATGTCACAGATATGAACTGATGGATTGTTTTTTAATCATTTTTAAATAAATTTTATTAAATTTAATGCTAATTCAACTTTTAAAATGTTTTTTAAATTTTTTTAACTATAGTTAACTCAATAAATCAATTATTAAAATAGCTATTATTCTAATAGATAAGGCTATCTCCTTTTTCAATAAATATTTATTTAAAATACGTTATCTAATAATTTAAAAATTGACTAAATTAAACAAATTTATTTGACTTTAGCGACTTAAATGATAATAATTCTCATTAACATTTAAAGTGTATTTATTTTTATCACTTTATTAGATAGTTAAAGGAAGCTATTATGAAAAGGATTTCTTTTTAGCTTTCACGTTTTCCTTGATTTCTCGGTATCTTGAAGATGATTGAGTATATTATTAAATAGGAGTTGCTAATGAAATTCAATTCTATCAAAAGTCGTAAAACTTTATTAAATTTAATTTTTACATCATTAATTATTCTTACTGGCGTGGCTAACTCTGCAATCGCTGAAGAAAAAAAATTTAAAGTTGTTACGACATTTACCGTGATTCAAGATATCGCACAAAATATTGCGGGCGATGCAGCGATAGTTGAGTCAATCACTAAAGTTGGTGCCGAGATTCATGAATATGATCCAACCCCTCAAGATATTACCAAAGCACTTTCTGCCGATTTAGTATTATGGAATGGACTTAATTTAGAACTTTGGTTTAAACGTTTTTTTGAAGATATTAAAGATGTTCCTTCGGTTACGGTAACAGAAGGAATTGACCCTATGCCGATTCAGGAAGGAAGTTATAAAGGTAATCCTAATCCACATGCTTGGATGTCTCCGACACTTGCTTTAACTTATATTGAAAATATTCGTGCTGCTTTTGTTAAATATGATCCGAAACATGCCGATATTTACAATAAGAATGCTGCCGATTATGTTGCTAAGATTAAAGCTCTTGATGCGCCTTTAAGGGAACGCCTAGCCAAAATTCCAGAATCTCAGCGTTGGTTAGTCACCAGTGAAGGGGCTTTTAGTTATTTGGCAAGAGATTATAATCTTAAAGAAGCGTATTTGTGGCCGATTAATGCTGAGCAGCAAGGCACACCTAAACAAGTTAAAAATCTGATTGATACGGTTCGTAAAAATAATATTCCGGTTGTTTTTAGTGAAAGTACGATTTCGGATAAACCGGCTAAGCAGGTAAGTAAAGAGACAGGTGCTAAGTATGGAGGTGTGTTATATGTTGATTCACTTTCAACTAAAGATGGCCCAGTACCAACCTATATCGATTTATTAAAAGTGACTGTTGAAACAATAGCTAAGGGGTTTGAAAACTGATGACTCAAATTTGCCTAAACGTTGATGAT
Source organism: Gilliamella sp. CG22 (assembly GCF_046635725.1). NCBI lineage: Bacteria > Pseudomonadati > Pseudomonadota > Gammaproteobacteria > Orbales > Orbaceae > Gilliamella > Gilliamella sp. CG22. The sequence goes on along the minus strand of NZ_JBIDFK010000001.1, from coordinate 261,963 downwards.
ATTACTGTGACTTATAATAATGGTCACACTGCTATTCATGATGCAAGTTTTAGCTTACATGGTGGCACTATATGTGCACTGGTTGGCGTTAATGGTAGTGGTAAATCTACACTGTTTAAAAGCATTATGGGAATGATACGACCAACTAAGGGACAAGTGACTTTTAATAATACGCCTGTAAAACAAGCATTAAAACAAAATATTATTGCTTATGTACCCCAAACGGAAGAGGTTGATTGGGATTTTCCTGTGTTAGTGTCTGACGTAGTAATGATGGGACGTTATGGACATATGTCTTTTTTACGTATTCCAAGTAAAGAGGATAAAAGACAAGTTGATATTGCCCTAAAGCGTGTAGATATGCTCGAATTTAAACATCGACAAATTGGCGAGCTTTCTGGCGGTCAAAAAAAACGTGTATTTTTAGCCAGAGCGTTAGCTCAACAAGGTAAAGTACTTTTATTAGATGAGCCTTTTACTGGGGTTGATGTTAAAACAGAAAATGCCATTATTGAACTTTTGAAGGATCTTCGTGATGAGGGGCATTTAATTTTAGTTTCTACCCATAATTTAGGTAGTGTGCCTGAATTTTGTGATCAAGTTGTTTTGATTAATCAAACTGTTCTTGCTTTTGGATCAACCCAATCCACTTTTACCCCTCAAAATTTAATGACTACTTTTGGCGGTGCTTTGCGTTATTTAAGTCTTTCGGGTGAAAAGTTACATGAAGATGAAGATCCTCGCAAGGTATCTATTTTAACCGATGATGAACGTGCAGCAATATTTTATGGTGAAGGTAAAGATGATTCCCCTCATCAAGATTTACTTGTTGAACATCATGATCATGAACCAAAAGGACAGCAATAAATGGAACTCCTTCTTGAACCATTTAGTTATGACTTTATGCTAAAAGCCATCTGGGTAAGTAGCATTGTCGGCGCAGCTTGTGCTTTTTTATCTGCCTTTTTAATGTTAAAGGGCTGGTCATTAATGGGCGATGCTTTATCTCATTCAGTGGTCCCTGGTGTTGCCGGAGCTTATGCACTGGGTTTACCTTATTCGGTAGGCGCTTTTTTTACGGGATTATTGGCAGCACTTTCTATTACCATGGTAAGAGCAATGACCCGATTAAAAGAAGATGCCATTATTGGTTTTATTTTTTCTACTTTTTTTGCGATTGGTTTATTAATTCTTTCATTAAATCCGACTTCTATTAATGCCCAGACAATTATTTTTGGTAATATTTTAGGTATTGATGATAGTGATATGTGGCAAGTGCAGATTATCATACTGGTTTCAGTTGTACTTTTATTATTATTCTGGAAGGATTTATTAGTTGTGTTTTTTGATGAAATTCATGCCAGATCAATCGGTTTAAGACCTTTACCTTTAAAAATCCTTTTTTTTACTATTTTAAGTGCTTGCACAGTTGCAGCTTTACAAACGGTTGGGGCAATTTTAGTTATTGCAATGGTTGTCACGCCCGGTGCAACCGCTTATTTGCTGACTAATCGATTTTCACATTTATTGATTATTTCGGTAATAATTGGTGCACTAACCAGTGCTATTGGAGCGTGGTTTAGTTACTTTTTAAATGGTGAAACAGGTGGCGTTATTGTCACATTGCAAACGTTAGTTTTTATTTTTGCTTTTTTATTTGCGCCTAAACAAGGATTAATTTCTAATCGCCGAAAAATTAGACAACTTCGCTTAAGTAAAGGGGATTAAGTATGGCTGATATAGGGTATTTTATTTTTCATCCTTTTACAATTCCTCTTATGCAAAGAGCCATTTTAGCCGCGCTTGCAACCGGTATAGTTTGTGCCCTACTATCGTGCTTTTTGGTTTTGAAAGGGTGGTCATTGATGGGCGATGCTATATCACATGCAGTATTACCCGGTATTGTACTTGCCTTCTTAGCCGGAATTCCCATTATTATCGGGGCTTTTGTGTCAGGTTTATTTTGCTCAGTCGCTACCGGTTATATAAAAGAAAACAGCCGAATTAAAGAAGATACCGTCATGGGAATTGTGTTTTCCGGTATGTTTGCATTCGGTTTAGTGTTATTTTCTAAAGTTGATACGTCACAACATTTGAACCATATCTTATTTGGTAGTGTACTTGGTACAAGTTATGCAGAATTAATACAGATTATTTTTATTGCTGCTGTTGTGTCTATTATTGTTATCATTAAGCGTCGTGATCTCATGCTTTATTGTTTTGATCCTGTTCAAGCAAGAGTGGTTGGATTACCCGTTCGATTATTACATTATGGATTACTGAGTATTCTAGCTTTAACTATTGTAGGATCGCTAAAAGCAGCTGGGGTTATATTGGTCATTGCTATGTTGATTGCGCCGGGTATTACTGCTTTTTTAATCAGTAAACGATTTGAAAGAATGTTAGTTATTGCGGTGTTAATTTCTGTCTTTTCAACCGTTATGGGAACATTGATCAGTTATCATTTAGATGCATCTACCAGTGCTTGCATTGTGATTCTACAAGCTACTATTTTTGTTTTTACACAAAGTTATGCCTATATTAAAAGCCGTCAAAATTAACCATTAATAAAATTGCGTAAATGTGACATGTTAGTCGTTATAACATTTACGCAATTTTCGCTTTGGAATTTTTTAACTATTCATCATCCATATATTTGCTGGAATCAGCATAATTATCAAAGCGTGAAAATTGACCTTGGAATTTTAATCTTACTTTACCTATTGGACCATTACGCTGTTTACCTAAAATAATTTCGGCAATTCCTTTGTGTTCAGATGCTTCGTTATACACTTCATCACGATAAATAAACATGATTACATCGGCATCTTGTTCAATCGATCCGGATTCACGTAAATCCGAATTCACTGGTCTTTTATCTGCCCGTTGTTCAAGACTACGATTTAACTGTGATAGTGCAACAACCGGAATTTGTAATTCTTTTGCTAATGCTTTTAATGATCGTGATATTTCAGCAATTTCCAACGTTCGATTTTCAGACATATTCGGTACACGCATCAGCTGTAGATAATCGACCATGATCATACTTAACCCTTTATGTTCCCGATAAATACGTCTGGCACGTGAACGTAATTCCATTGGCGTTAATCCGGAAGAGTCATCGATATAAATATTTTTCTTTTCAAGCAAAATACCCATGGTACTTGAAATACGAGCCCAATCATCATCTTGTAATTGACCAGTACGAATACGTGTTTGGTCTACTCGAGAAAGTGAAGCGAGCATACGCATCATAATTTGTTCTGAAGGCATTTCTAAACTAAATATTAATACCGGTTTTTCTTGCATCATTGCTGCATTTTCACACAAATTCATGGCGAAAGTTGTTTTTCCCATAGAAGGACGTGCGGCAATAATGATTAAATCTGAACGTTGCAAGCCAGCTGTCTTTTTGTCTAAATCAAGAAAACCTGTAGAAACACCAGTCACACCATCATGTGGGCGTTGGAAAAGTTCTTCGATTTTAGCAACCGTCGCTTCCAGCACTTCAGTTATGCTTTTTGGCCCCTCTCCTTGCTTGGTACGGCTTTCAGCAATTTGAAAGATTTTACTTTCAGCTAAATCCAATATTTCACTACTGTCTCGCCCTTCTGTCGCATAACAGTTATCTGCAATCTCATTTGATGCGCTGATAAGTTCACGCAATATAGCTTGTTGCCGAATAATATCACTATATGCCACAACATTGATGGCGCTCGGAGTGTTTTTGGATAATTCAGCTAAATAAGCAAATCCCCCCACGTCAGCAAGCAAATCCTTACTTTCTAAACTTTCTGAAAGCGTAATTAAATCTATTGGTGTTCCTTTACCCACTAAAATATGCATTTCAGCGAAGATAAGTTGATGATGACGTGAATAAAAATCCCGTTCGGTTATCATTTCAGCAACGACATCCCAACGCTGATTATCCAGCATTAAACTACCGAGAACAGCTTGCTCTGCCTCTATGGAATGGGGAGGCAATTTTAAGCTATGTAGTTTTGCGTTTTTCGCATTTTGATTATTACCGTCTTTATTGGTAATGATTTCATCAGTATTCATTAGATTCATCTTTTTTAATTTAATTCATATTTGAGCTTATCATTTAGCTAGCTCAAAAATAAGGGGCCTAATGCAAGATTAGGTATTTGATATTCTAGTGGATAATCCACCTGAACTAAATACAAACCTTCCGGTTTTGCTGTTGCTGCCGCCCGTGTTCTATCTTTAGCTTTCAATAAATCATCAATCCATTGCGGCTTTTGATTTTCAGCGCCAACTTCTAGCAAACTGCCGACGATATTCCTTACCATATGATGTACGAATGCATTCGCTTTTATATCCACAATCACATAGTCACCCTGTCTGGTTACACTAATTTGATGAATGTTTCGCCAAGGCGTTAACGACTGACATTGTGCGGCTCTAAATGATGAAAAGTCGTTTTCTCCTAACAGATATTGTGCAGCTTCATGCATGAGCTTTTCATTAAGGGGTAAATAGTAATGCGTAACCCCTTTTGATAAAATTGCTGGACGGTAACGGTGATTATAAATCACATAACGATAACGTCGAGCAGTTGCGCTGAATCTTGCATGAAAACTTTCCGCAACAGGTTGAGACCACCGCACCGCAATATTTGATGGTAAGTGGGAATTGACCCCCATTGTCCAAGCACTGTGAGATCGTTGTGCTTTTGTTTCAAAGTGAATAACTTGTCCTGTTGCATGGACCCCCGCATCCGTTCGACCTGCACAAAAAACCATAATAGGCTCATCGGCGATAACCGATAAAGCAGACTCTAATCTTTCTTGGACTGAATCAACGGATTGTTGGCGTTGCCAACCAAAATATCCACTGCCATCATATTCAATACCCAGTGCAATTTTAGAGGTAGTCATTAATCAGCATCTCAAGCGTCTGGATGAGCATTATTCCACCTAAATAGCGAATATTATCAGCAACTGACCAAAATTGGATTTGTTCATAATGACCAAAACTATGCCTTAAATTGGATAATTTAATCGTCAAATTAGATTCTGATTCGGCATTAACTTCAGTAACAGGAGTTGAAAGCGTATCCCCTTGTAATTCAACACCATATTCGCTAAAACGTGCCATATCTAATTCAATCGGTAAACTGCTAGAAACATTTACCGCTTGAGCAAGTCCATAAAATACCGGAACAATAACAGATTCAATCGATATTGGCAGTTGATAATTATTGATAACTTTACGAATCTGATTTATCAGTGATTTTTCACCGTATGATGAATTATCAGATTCATGTGAAATAGGCAACAGATTGAAAGCAAGCTGTTTGTCGAATAAGTCATTATCAACAGGCATTCCATTTAATAATCGAGCACTTTGACCAGCCAGTTCTTCAACGCCTGGTTTGCCATACATTGAAGAGGGAATGAAACTTGTTACATGCAAATTAGTGAGTAACTCGATATCCGTTAAAGGTGCAACACAGCGAAGTAATTGAGAAACGGGGGCACTGGCTACCGCAATAATGTTTTCGTTACGGTATTCAGCTAAAACATGATTGTTCACTTGTGGCACAATCAGTGGAATATGATCTTGATCAGCAAAGTAGCCACTTGCATCAATCACAATGCATCCTGCTTGTGCTGCTTGTTGAGCATATTTTTCACTGGTTTTCGCACCTGCGACAAAAAAAGCAAAATGGCATTGACTAAAGTCCATTTGAGCACTATCAATAACCGTTAAATTTTTACCTGCAAATCGAATAATCTCGCCAGCACTGTTATCACTGCCGACTAGGTAGAGATTATCAATTTCAATACTATGATTTTTTTGAGTATACTCTTGCAGTAACTCAATGAGCGCAGAACCTACTTGTCCTGTCGCACCAACAATGGCAATATTCCATGCTGACATATATAAACCCAATCAATAAAATTTATCGAAGATTATAACATTATATTTGTGAGGATAGCTGAAAAAAAAGAGCTATTAATTTTGGAAGCGAGATCGACAAATTCATTTTTTATCCGTTACACATTATAAAATTATGATTAAAGTGATGCACCATGTTACACGTTAAAATCCTATTTTATGAATAAAGTTACTTTAGCTGTGATTGCCCAAAAGGCAAATTTATCAATTGCGTCCGTGTCAAGAGTATTAAACACGCCCAATTTAACTTCTGCATTAACACAATCACGTGTTTATAAAGCAATTGAGGAGTTGGGGATTGATACACCCTTTAATACTAAACCCTATCATGTAGAGTGTGAAACGCAAAAAATTTTAATTATTGATAATCAATTATTCTCGCAAAGTTTAATCAATATTGGTTTAGAAAGTGGTTTAAAAGAAGCGGGATACCAATTTTTTTATTTACGCTTCGCCTATTCCAGCCCAAATGATATTCATCATTTAATTCGATATGCAACCCAAAACATTTTTGATGGTATCGTGATCATTAATGATGCTCCCTATTTAGATATCCTCAAAAACTACAAATCCACCTTACCACCTATTATTTTAGTTAACCATTTTTCGCTTGATTTTAATTGCGTTTATTTCGATCACTTGACCATAGCCTATAATATTACTCAATATTTAGTGCATCAAATACATAAAAAAATTGCAGTTATCATCAATGACAGTCATAAAAAGAGTTCAACTCTTTTTTTACAAGGTTATCAGCAAGCCCTTCTGAGGTCTAACATTAAGTTTGATCCTAATTACCTAATTCATCATTGCTTTAGTTATGAGCAAGGGCGTTCGGCTATCAAAAAATTAATTGAAAGTAACAAACCACCCACTGCGATTATTTGCTCGGATAATATTCATTTAAATTATTTGGATGAACAATATTATGATCAAAAAAATTCTCAACACCCTTTTGCTGCGGTACTGGGAATATTGCATCAAGTGAATCAAAGCAAGGAGCAGCTAACGACCCCTATCGCTATTACTTATATTAATCATTCAAAAGATCGTCAATATAATGAATTAGACCAGCTTAGCCGAATTTATAAACCTTTAGCTAAAATGGGAAGAAAATCAGCCCGTTTACTTTGTGACATACTCAAACAAAAAACTGCATCAACTTTGCAATACCACCTTGTTGAAACAGAATCCCTATTTATTAACTAGTCTATAATTAAACATCGTCGCTATTATTAATAGTAGCAGAACGTTTATTTCTGTTGGATTCTGTTTTATGACTATGATGATATCAATCGTTTTGGTGAGAGTTTATTTTTTATCTGAACGCCCGCCCCGATAAATGTTTGATCTTGATAAATCCTGACTAACGTTTCTTGAGGTGAAGTTATCTCATCGTTAATGACCGTATCTATTTCTATCGTTCGACCTAATAAAATATGCTTACCTTGTTGTTCAGTGAGTGTGACCTTTGGGTACGCATTCATTGGGCTATCTACTGGCATTAACAAAGCATCTTTATCAGCTAAATTGTGTAGTGCATCTAAAGTTACCATTTGTTGAATGGGATAATTAGAAACTTGCAGACGTCTTAAATAAATGACATGTGCACCACAACCTAGTAATTCTCCTAAATCATCAATAATCGTTCGAATATACGTTCCCTTAGAGCAATGTATTTCTAAAGTTAATTCATGAGTATTGGCATCAAATTGGATAAATTGATTTTCGTAAACGGTAATGGGTCTTGCTTCTCGTTCAATGACAATGCCTTGCCGAGCATATTCATAAAGTGGTTTACCTTGGTGCTTTAATGCTGAAAACATGGTTGGCACTTGTAAAATATCCCCACGAAAATGCGTTAACGCTTCATCAATTTGTGATTGAGTAATATTGACAGGTTTAGAACAGATGATTTGACCGTCTGCATCTGACGTATCTGTTCGTTCACCTAGTTTAGCAATAACTTGATATCGTTTATCAGAATCTAACAAATATTGAGAAAATTTGGTCGCTTCACCAAAACAGATGGGTAACATGCCTGTCGCTAAAGGATCGAGCGCACCTGTATGCCCTGCTTTTTTAGCGTTAAAGAGTCTTTTGACTTTTTGCAAAGCATCATTCGAGGTCATGCCTTGCGGCTTATCTAATAACAAAACGCCGTGAAGTTCACGGCGAATTTTTTTAATATTCATTGTTAATTTCTTTATCTTAAAAAATAAAACCAACTAGATTTAGTTTAAAATCATGGCATTTTTTATGTTAATCTTTATGACGTTCGTTATCCTGTTTGATAACATCAGAGACTAAACTAGACATTTGCATACCTTTAACCAATGATTCATCATAAAAGAATTTGATTTCAGGAATAATGCGTAAACGCATTGCTTTGCCTATTAAAGTTCGAATATATCCTTTCGCATCATTGAGTACGGTTAGACCTTGTTCAATAATTTGCGGATCATCATCATTTAAAAAAGTTACAAATACTTTCGCGTAGGAAAGGTCGCGTGAGATATCAACACCCGAAACAGTAACCATGCCTAGACGTGGATCTTTGATTTCGCGTTGTAGTATGATTGCAATCTCTTTTTGCAATTCATGTCCAACACGAGAAGAGCGATTAAATGCTTTTGCCATATCTATTTTCCTTAAAATATGAATAAGCAAGGCATAAACCTTGCTTATAACATGGTAATGTCATCGTTATTAAATTGTACGCTTGATTTCGATAGTTTCAAAGACTTCGATTGAATCCCCAACACGAACATCATTATAGTTACGTACACCAATACCACATTCCATACCGTTACGAACTTCATTAACGTCATCTTTAAAGCGACGTAGTGATTCAAGTTCGCCTTCATAAATAACCACGTTATCACGTAAAACACGGATTGGATTATGACGTTTAACCACACCTTCAGTAACCATACAACCAGCGATTGCACCAAATTTAGGTGATTTAAACACATCACGGACTTCGGCAAGACCAATAATTTCTTGTTTGTACTCTGGAGCTAGCATACCACTCATGGCTTGTTTCACTTCATCAATCAGATCATAAATAACTGAATAGTAGCGAAGGTCTAAATTTTCTGTTTCAATCACTTTACGAGCTGAAGCATCGGCACGTACGTTAAAGCCTAAAATTATGGCATTAGAAGCCGCAGCAAGCGATGCGTCCGTTTCGGTAATTCCACCAACACCCGAACCAATAATTTTAACTTTAACTTCATCGGTTGAGAGTTTAAGTAGTGAGTCAGAAATCGCCTCAACCGAACCTTGAACGTCGGCTTTTAGCACGATATTAAGTTCAGATACATCACCTTCAGTCATGTTAGTAAACATGTTTTCGAGTTTCGCTTTTTGTTGTCGAGCAAGTTTAACGTCACGGAATTTTCCTTGACGATATAATGCCACTTCACGTGCTTTCTTTTCATCACGTACAACTGTTGCTTCATCACCAGCAGAAGGTACGCCCGATAGACCTAAAATCTCAACAGGAATTGATGGACCTGCTTCGGTCACTTCTTTACCTAATTCGTTGCGCATTGCACGAATACGACCATATTCAAACCCACATAGAACGATATCGCCTTTACGTAATGTTCCTGATTGAACAAGTACTGTAGCAACAGAACCACGACCTTTATCAAGGAATGATTCAATAACCACACCACTAGCCATACCGGTTTCGTAAGCTGTGAGTTCAAGCACTTCCGCTTGTAACAAAATGGCTTCAAGCAGTTGATCTATACCTGTTCCTGCTTTAGCTGATACATGAACAAATTGTGTGTCTCCACCCCAATCTTCTGACATGACACCATATTGTGCAAGTTCACCTTTTACACGTTCTGGATCGGCTTCGGGTTTATCGATTTTGTTTACGGCAACAACCATAGGTACATTTGCAGCTTTAGCATGTTGGATTGCTTCGATAGTTTGAGGCATGACGCCATCATCAGCTGCCACGACAAGAACAACAATATCAGTTGCTCTTGCACCACGAGCACGCATTGAAGTAAATGCCGCATGTCCCGGTGTATCTAAGAAAGTGATCTCACCATTTGCTGTTTTAACATGATAAGCACCGATATGCTGAGTAATACCACCTGCTTCGCCTGAGGCAACTTTTGCTTTACGAATATAGTCAAGCAATGAAGTTTTACCATGATCTACATGTCCCATAATGGTCACAACTGGAGCCCGTGACACTTTTTCCGCACCCGTATCACGATCACTCATTAAAGATTCTTCAAGTTCGTTTTCACGACGAAGAACGACTTTGTGTCCCATTTCTTCAGCCACTAGCTGAGCTGTTTCCTGATCGATAACCTGATTAATGGTTGCCATTGCCCCCATTTTCATCATCGTTTTGATAACTTCTGAACCTTTTACTGCCATTTTGTTAGCGAGTTCAGCAACGGTAATCGTTTCACCGATAACCACATCTCGGTTAACCGCTTGTACAGGTTTATTAAAACTTTGTTGTAAGGTACTTTTACCTTTCTTTTTATTATTACCACGAGTAACAGCACGTGCTTCTTCACGTTCTGCTTTACCTTCAGATAATTTGCTGCCTTTTTTCTGTTTGGTCTGTTTTGCATTACGACCTCGACCACGTGCGCTTTCAACTTCACGGTCGGTATCGTCTTCTGCTGCGCGTGCAAATTTAGACGTAGTAACATGATAATCTTCTTCATCACCATTGTTGTCATTGTCATTATCATCAGCATCACTATATTGTTCTGCTAATTTTCGCGCTTCTTCAGCCATGCGTTTAGCTTCGGCTTCTAGTTTGCGACGATTTTCTTCTTCAGCTTTACGTTTAATTTCGTTAGCTTCGGCTTCAAGACGCGCTTTTTCTTCTTGTGCTTTTTTTACCTTAGGTGTCACTGGTTGTTCTGCTGCTTTTTCAGCTTCTTTCGCTTTTGCTTCTTGTGCACGTTTTTCAGCTTCGGCCTCTTCACGTTTTTTGGCTTCTTGAGCAGCTAATTGTGCTTGCGCTTCAGCTTCTTTACGTGCTTTTAATTCAGCTTCCTGTTTGGCTTTGCGTTCAGCTTCAAGTCGTGCTTTTTCAAGTTCAGCAGGATCTTGCTTAACAATTGTACGTTTTTTGCGTACTTCTATTTTAATTTCTTTGCTTTTGCCACCGCCACTCGATACATTCAAGGTAGAATGTGTTTTACGTTGTAACGTTAATTTTGTTGGGCCTTGCTGAGGATTTAGATGCGCAAGCAAAGCTTCTTTTTCCTTTTGTGTAACAGTATCTGTTGCAGTTTTTTTAATACCTGCATCAGCAAACTGTTGCAAAAGTGTTTGCACTGGAGTATTTATCTCTTGAGCCAGTGTTTCGATTGATACTTTGGTCATGTATTACTATCCCTCAATTATTCATTTGCAAACCAACAAATATTACGAGCAGCCATAATAAAGTCGCCAGCTTGATTACTTGTTAAACCTTCAATCCCGACTAGATCATCTGTACCTTGTTCAGCTAAGTCTTCCAAGGTGATTACATCATGTTGGGCTAATTGATAGGCTAATTCTTGTGTCATACCTGGCAAATCTAATAAATCTTGCGCAGGTCGTTTATCACCACTATTAGCTAATGCTATTGTAGTTAATGCATCTTTGGCTCTATTTCTTAATGCTTCAACGAGTTCTTCATCAAGTTCTTCTATTTCAAGCAATTCATCAACAGGAACGTAAGCAAGTTCTTCCAGTGAAGTAAATCCTTCTTCTACTAAAAGTTTTGCTAACTCTTCATCAATGTCCAGATGTTTAATCATATTATTAATTGCTGCAAATGATTCTGCATGATGCTTTTCTTGCAAATCTTCGGTACTCATGACATTTAATGTCCAGCCGGTCAGCTGCGAAGCTAAACGAATATTTTGACCGTTACGACCAATTGCCTGTGGTAAAGTATCAGCATTAACAGCAACATCCATTGTATGTTTATCTTCATCAACAACAATAGAAACTACATCGGCAGGCGCCATAGCATTAATTACAAATTGTGCCGGATTGTCATCCCATAAAACGATATCTATACGCTCACCACCAAATTCATTGGATACAGCCTGAACACGCGCACCACGCATCCCAACACAAGCACCAACAGGATCGATACGACGATCATTACTGCTTACTGCGATTTTAGCGCGTGAGCCTGGATCACGAGCAACACCTTTAATATCAATCATTTCTTCACCAATTTCTGGTACTTCAATGCGGAATAACTCTTCCATCATTTGTGGATTTGAACGACTGATACAAAGTTGTGCCGGTTTATTATCTTGTTCAACTAAATATAAGATCCCGCGAACCCTATCGCCTATACGAAAGTTTTCGCGTGGTAACATATCATGGCGGGACATCATCGCATCAGCATTATTTCCTAAGTCAAGGATAACACTATCACGATTAGTCTTTTTAACTATTCCCGTTACGATATCGCCGATTCGATTTCTAAACATGTCGATAACCATCGCACGTTCAGCTTCACGAACTTTTTGCACAATCACTTGTTTGGCTGTTTGCGTAGTAATACGGTCGAAGGCAACTGATTCTATCTGCTCTTGAACGTAATCACCAATTTTTACTGAAGGATCTTCGTATTGCGCAGCTTCTAAAGTCATTTCTTTCGTCGGTTGAGTGACTTCGTTCACAACAAGCCAACGACGGAATGTGTCATAATCACCCGTTTTGTGATCAATCTTAACGACAACATCAATATCAACTGTATGTTTCTTTTTGGTTGCCGTCGCTAATGCGGTTTCTAACGCTTCAAAAATTTTATCTCGCGTAAGTGCTTTTTCATTTGATACCGCTTCAACAACAGCTAAAATTTCTTTATTCATCCTTTACACCCGTACTCTATTTAAGGTTAAAATTAGGTACAATGTTTGCTTTTTGTATATTACTAAAAGCAAATACCTCATCATTATTATCAACTGTTAATGTAATCATCTCATTATCAATGGATTTAATATGTCCTTTCCATTTACGACGATTAGCAACAGGGATACGTAAACTCATCGTAATTTCTTCACCAATAAAACGTTTATAATGCTCAAGCGTGAATAATGGTCTGTCCATACCTGGTGATGAGACTTCAAGATTGTAGGCATCTTTGATAGGATCTTCGACATCAAGTACCGCACTAATTTGTCGGCTAACATCAGCACAATCATCAACAGAAATACCCTCTTCACTATCAATATAAACTCGTAACACTGGGTAACGGCCACGGATATATTCAATACCGACTAATTCAAAACCAAGCGCATTAACAGGCTCTTGAATGATATCGGTCAATTGTTGCTCTATATTAGCCAAACAAACCTCCACTGCAGAAAATAAAAAAGGGCATGAAGCCCAACATTCCTTAAAAACTTACGCTTAAATCGAAACGTAAAAAAACCTCGACATGCGAGGCTTACATTTAAAACTAACTATAATGAAGCCACTTGTTTCGAACTTTCATGCAATAATAACAGGATAAATGGTTATGGATGAAAAGTTAAGTGGTTGCGGGGGCTGGATTTGAACCAACGACCTTCGGGTTATGAGCCCGACGAGCTACCAAGCTGCTCCACCCCGCGATAGATGGTTGATGAGTATACTATATTTTGAAAAAAATGCAACTGAAAATCACGCTTTTTTAACAGTTTTACTTGAAGTTATTGAAATATTTCAGATAGTCATTTTGTCTTATTTTTTTAATTACTCACATTAAATTACATTATAATATTTTCTAATGAAATCATAAGGATTTCCGCTGATTTTTCAGCGGAAAACCGTGTTTTTGTGATTAATATTAAATAACGATTTTTGGAGGCTATTTTATAGTTGCATTTTTCATTTTATTGACAAAAATGGCTAATTCATGCAACATTTTTTGAGGGGTATCCAAATGTTGCTCAATAATTTTGACTGTCGCAGAACCAGCAATTGCTCCCGCTGCTCCCGATTTAATTGCTTCACTCACTTGGTTAGGATCAGATATACCAAATCCTTGAATAGCAGGAGGTGCATTAAATTCAATGAGTTTTTTCAATAAATGGGTAAGGGGTTTATTGGCACGATTTTCAGTTCCTGTAACACCAGCGCGAGACACCAAATAAGTATACCCTTTACCATATTTAGCAATATTTTTAATCACTTCATCATCGGCATTAGGTGGACAAATAAATATAGGGGCAATACCATTTTTTTCAGCTGAGCCTATAAACTCTTGCGCATACTCAACAGGTAAATCTGCAATCAATACTGAATCTATCCCTGCTTTAGCGCACTTGGCATAGAAGTTATCAATACCATTTTTGAACACTAAGTTAGCATAGATGAGTAATCCAATAGGAATATGAGTATTATCATGTCGAATTTTGGTTAAAATTTCAAAGCATTTATCAACGGTGATACCGCCTTGAAATGCTCGTATATTGGCGTTTTGAATGGTGGGACCATCCGCCATAGGATCTGAAAATGGAATACCAAGTTCCAACGCATCAGCACCCGCATCAATTAATGTTTGAATTATTTGTAATGAGAGCTTTGGATTGGGATCACCAACGGGAACAAAAGGAACAAATGCACCTCGTTTTTCTTGCTTTAACTTATCAAATAGTTTTTGATAGCGGCTCATTCGACTTCTCCTTTTGCTTTTAAAATATCATAAACAGTAAAGATATCTTTATCGCCACGACCAGATAAATTGACAATTAATAACTGTTCTTTGTTTGGATTTTCTTTGATCATCTTAATAGCGTAAGCTAAGGCATGCGATGACTCTAATGCGGGGATTATGCCTTCACTACGTGATAGAGCTTTAAAGGCCGCTAATGCTTCGTCATCAGTAATCGATACATAATCAGCCCGTCCAATACTGTCTAAATATGCATGTTGAGGCCCTACCGACGGAAAATCCAAACCCGCAGATATCGAGTAAGATTCTTCAATTTGTCCTTCATCAGTTTGCATCATTGGCGATTTCATCCCAAAATAAATGCCTAGTTTACCATGTTTTAATGATGCGCCATGCTCGCCACTTTCAATACCATGACCACCCGGTTCAACACCAATTAATCTGACCGATTTATCTTCAATAAAATTGGCAAACATTCCAATAGCGTTTGACCCCCCTCCAACACAAGCAATGACAGCATCAGGCAAGCGACCTTCTTTTTCTAAAATTTGCTGTTTTGCTTCACGGCTGATCATTTGTTGAAACTCTCGGACAATGGTCGGAAACGGATGCGGTCCGGCAGCTGTGCCTAACATATAATGTGCTTTTTCATAACTACCTGACCAGTCTCGTAATGCTTCGTTACAAGCATCTTTCAATGTTGCAGAACCCGTTTCAACAGGAATGACTGTTGCGCCCATTAAACGCATTCTAAAGACATTGGGTGCTTGGCGCTTAACATCTTTTGCCCCCATATAAATGCGGCATTTTAGACCTAATAGTGCGCATGCTAAAGCCGATGCAACGCCATGTTGCCCTGCACCGGTTTCGGCGATTATTTCCGTTTTTCCCATTCTTTTGGCTAGTAAAGCTTGCCCTAATACTTGATTTGTTTTGTGTGCCCCACCATGCACAAGATCTTCTCGTTTTAAATAGAGTTTAGTTTTCGTACCCTCCGTTAAATTTTTACATAATGTGAGTGCTGTAGGTCGACCTGCATAGTTAACTAACAAATCGTTAAACTCTTTTTGGAAGCTGGGATCGTTGATCGCAGAGATAAAAGCATCCTCAAGTTGTTCAAGTACAGGCATCAATATTTGAGGGACATATTGCCCGCCAAATTCTCCAAAATAAGGATTTAATTTAGACATAACCATTCCTTTTTAAAATTAATTAAATTTGTTCAAATACGGCTTTAATTTTCTGTTTATCTTTAATACCAGCATACATTTCCACACCGGAATTAATATCAACGCCAATAACCTTAGTGGCTAATGCAGATTTGACATTTTGTGGATTTATACCACCCGCTAAAATCACATTATTTAAATCCAGTCCATTTAGTAATGACCAATCAAAATGTTGTCCTGTTCCCCCTGCTCCATGATCAAAGATATAGCGACTGATTAGCGGATGATGATGTTCTGGGATGACATTGCTAATACTTAGCGCTTTCCAGATTTGACAGGATTGAGGCAGCTGTTGACGTAAGGTTTGTAAATAGTCTTCATCTTCATCGCCATGTAATTGAACGGCATAAAGTGATAATTGTTTGGCAATTTGACTTACTTGCTCGATGTCTTCATTTTTAAACACACCAACCCAATTAAGTGGAGCCACTGACATAAGCGAACGCGCTTTAATGGGTGGAATATAGCGTGGTGATTGGGGGACAAAAATTAATCCACCATAAACAGCGCCAGCTTGATAAGCCGCAACAGCATCTTCTGTTCGCGTCAAACCACATACTTTATTTTCACCTAGCATAACTTTTCGAATCGCTATCGCTAAGTTAGATTCCGACATTAATGCACTTCCAATTAAAAAACCATTAGCAAATTGACTGAGTTCTTTCACCTGATTATGGGTGTATATACCTGATTCACTGATAATGATGCGATCCGTCGGAATTGTTTTAGACAAATTCTTGACCCGATTTAAATCGACACTTAAATCACGTAAATTACGATTATTTATACCGATGACTTTAGCACCAAGTTCAATGGCTCGTTCGACTTCTTTTTCAGTACTCGCTTCAGTTAGTACACCCATATTAAGTTGATGAGCAATCTGACTTAAATGACGATATTCATCATCGGTAACAACAGATAGCATTAATAAAATAGCATCTGCTTGATAATAACGCGCTAAATAGATTTGGTATTCGTCAATAATAAAATCTTTACATAGAACGGGTTGTGTCACTTCGTTGCGAACAATTGGCAAAAATTCAAAACGACCTTGAAAGTATTTTTCATCAGTCAGTACAGAAATAGCCGAAGCATAATCTTTATAGACTTTAGCAATACTCGCTGGATCAAAATCGTTACGAATTAAGCCTTTTGAAGGCGACGCTTTTTTACACTCTAAAATAAACACCGTTTTAGGCT
The DNA here is from genome assembly GCF_046635725.1 of Gilliamella sp. CG22. NCBI lineage: Bacteria > Pseudomonadati > Pseudomonadota > Gammaproteobacteria > Orbales > Orbaceae > Gilliamella > Gilliamella sp. CG22. Next base: position 244,953 of record NZ_JBIDFK010000001.1, on the reverse strand, counting down.
GATTTAAGGCTTGATAAAAATCACGATCACTTGGTTTAATTTCTGATTGAAATGTGTCTAGTGGTTTTTGTTTTTTTTGTTCGATTAGCCATTGCTTTTTATCATCAATGATCTGTTTTAAAACAGTCGCCATTTCAACATTTTCGGTTAATGTATTTACAACCATGTTACTCTCCATTTTACCTTGCTGCTAATTGTTGTAACAGCGTATAGGCTTTGCCACTATGCATCATATCAATTGCTTGCTGCGCATTTTGTTTTAAATCTGACTGACCAAACAAGCTCATTAACATGGCGACATTAGCAGCAATGGCTGCTTCATGCGCCGGTTTACCATGCCCTTGTAAAATGGCAATTAACATATCACGATTCATTTCTGGTGTGCCGCCTTCAATGTCTTTTAAGGTATACTGTTTTAGCCCAAAATCTTGTGGCATCAAAGTAAAATAGCGAATTTCGCCATTTCGAACTTCAGCCACTTGGGTTTCACCATGAATAGCAACTTCATCCATTCCAGAGCCATGAACGACATAAGCATGAGTATAACCGAGCATTTTTAGCGTTTCAGCAATTGGTTTGATTAAATCGGGATGATAAACTCCTAATAAAATACGTTTTGGTCTGGACGGATTTATCAACGGCCCAAGCACATTGAAAATAGTCCTTGTTTTTAATTGCTGACGTACGGGCGCAGCATGACGAAAGCCTGAATGATATTGTTGAGCAAATAAAAAACAGACCCCCAATTCATCTAATGCTTTACGAGATGCTTCCGCAGGCATATTTAACTTTATCCCTAAAGCGGATAATACATCGGACGATCCCGATTTACTTGATACACCACGATTACCATGCTTAGCCACTTTATAGCCTAATGCTGCTGCAACAAAAGCGCTTGCTGTGGAGATATTAATACTATTGGTGCCATCGCCACCGGTTCCCACAATATCGGTAAAGTCATAATCGGGAATATCAAAACTATCCGCATTTTCCAGCAAGGCTTGAGCAGCGCCAGCAATTTCATCAGGTTTTTCACCCCTTACTTTCATGCTAATCACCGCAGTTGCTAAAACGGTTGGTTCAATTTTGCCTTGAATAATAAGATTAAATAGAATTTTACTCTCATTTTGGGTTAATGTTTGTCCTAAATACAATTTATTAATAATAGGTTGAATGTTGTATTCTTGTTTATCAATAATGGCCTCAGGTTTCGATTGTGACTCTGATTGTGGTGGATTGAGTGCCCACTCAATCGTTTGTTCTAACAATTTTACACCTTGAATCGTTAAAATTGATTCGGGATGAAATTGAAAGCCATAAACCCGATCATGATCATTGCGCACCGCCATTACAATATTATTACAAAGTGCATTAATGGTAAGTGTATTTGGAATATTTTCGCCTTTTAATGAATGGTATCGAGCAACAGGTAGTGGGTTGGGTAACCCTTTAAACATAGCTTGTTCATCGTGTTCAATAAGCGATGCTTTACCATGTAATATATCACCTGCTGGTACAATACTTCCCCCATAGGACTCGACAATTGCTTGATGACCAAGACAGATACCAATTATTGGCAATTTTCCTTTCAGACGCTTAAGTAGTTCTGGCATGCATCCTGCTTCGCTTGGCGTACCGGGACCTGGTGATAGCATTAAAATAGGATTTTGCATTTGAGATAATTTTTCAATAATGACGTCGGCTGGAATCGTATTACGATAAACAGTGACACAATGTTTGCTATTACGCAGTTGATCGACTAAGTTATAAGTAAAGGAATCAACATTATCAATAAATAAAATATTAGCCATTAAAATACACCTTCTACATGATGTGCTGCCATAATCGCACGAACAACGGCACGAGCTTTATTACGTGACTCATCAGACTCAAATTGTGGTTCTGAATCTAACACTACCCCCCCACCTGCTTGAACGGTTGCAATTCCTGCTTCCACGTAGGCACTACGAATGACTATGCAAGTATCCAAATCGCCATTGGCGGTAAAATATCCAACCGCTCCACCGTAACTACCTCGTTTAATTTTTTCCGATTCAGCAATTAATTGCATGGCTCGAACTTTCGGCGCTCCCGTTAACGTTCCCATATTCATTGTTGCTTGATAAGCATGTAAGGCATCCAAATCATGTCTTAATTGTCCCACCACTCTTGATACCAAATGCATAACAAAAGAGTAACGATCAACTTTTAATAATTCTTTAGTATAGCGAGTACCGGGTTGACATATACGCGCTAAATCATTACGGGCTAAGTCAACTAACATTAAATGTTCTGCTAACTCTTTCTTATCGGTACGCATATCAAGTTCTAATCGACTGTCTAAATCATAATCAATTTCACCATTCGCCGTTAATCCTCGAGGGCGAGTACCAGCAATCGGGTAGATTTCAACTTGATTTGTCGCTTTAGTATATTTAAGCGCGCTTTCAGGTGATGCCCCAAACAAGACAAAATCACGATCTTGCATATAAAACATATATGGACTTGGATTATTATTTTTTAGCACTTGATAAGCCGATAATGGAGCTGGGCAAGGTAACGTAAAACGTCTGGAAGGCACTGCCTGAAAAATTTCGCCTTGTTGGATAGCATCTTGCATTTTTTTTACAACCGTATTGAAATCGTCATCACTTTTATTACACGTAACATCAATGCTTGCCAGTGATTGAGTTTGAATTGGTTTCATCGGCTTGCTTAATCTCGCATCTAATTCAGCTAAACGATGAGTTAAGCGAGATATTTCAATCTGATCTGACGTAAAAGCGGTAGCCTTCAAAATTGATACATGATCTTGATGATTAATTTCTAATAGGGTTTCCGCTAAATAGAAACAAAAATCTTGGCAACGTTGTTCTGTTGGTAAAATAGGTAAGTTTTCAAATCCTGCCACCAAGTCATAACAAAATAACCCACCAACAAATATGACATCCGAGCTACTTTGTTCAGGGATATTTACTATTTTAAGTAAAGTTCTTAACGCATCGAAAATCGATAGCGACTTTAAACGAGAATCCTCATCTTGCAGGCTATCAATCGTTGGAAAACTCAAGGTTAATTTTTGGGAATGATCGAATATTTTAATGACCTTTTCGTCAAAAGCATGGTGCAATAAAGGTAACAACTTTTCACCATTAGTGGTCAAGGCTTCAAAAGTCACTTGCGTGTTTATTGCCGAGATACGTAATGCACTATCAACAATCATGACACTTTTAATACCTTGCTTATTATCAATTTCAGCCGATTCGAGCAATAACGTTGCAGGACGATTTTCACATAATTGGTTAAATACTAACGTCGGATCTTGATGATAACAAATAGTTTTAGTTAGCTGGGTTAAAGTTGGCTTATTCATTGTCGACTCACTATTATCAAATTTTTATTTAATTTTTTTATCATTAATTCAAAACTAAAAAACCCGCTTTAAGCGGGTTTATGAAAAAAACAGATAATCACATCACCCGAAATAGCTAATGTGCCACCGACCAAAGCCTATGAATGAATAAATAACTAGGTATAAGTACTGTAATGTCATCATCATTATCTGTTTAATATATTTTGTACTATTAAACTAGTTCATTAGTGTGTTGTCAACAATTAAATTTAAGTAAAGTATCGATAATCGTTTTAATATAAATAAGTTAATAATAACTAGTCAAAATAGAAATTTATCATTAAAATAGCCCCGAATTCTAATTACTAAGGAAATGTTGTCTATGCCTACTTTTTACATCGTTATTGGCGTTATCGTTATACTTGCTTTAATTACTGTATTAAAAGCCATTACTATTGTTCCGCAAGGTTTTCAATATACTATAGAGCGCTTTGGTAAATATACCCATACTCTTGAACCCGGATTAAATATCATTATTCCATTTATGGATGGTGTGGGACGAAAAATTAATATGATGGAACAAGTGCTTGATATTCCATCACAAGAAGTAATTTCAAAAGATAATGCGAATGTGCAAATTGATGCGGTTTGTTTTATCCAAGTACAAGATGCAGCAAGAGCCGCTTATCAAGTTAATCAATTAGAGCGTGCTGTGATTAACTTAATGATGACCAATATACGTACTGTACTGGGTAGTATGGAACTTGATGAAATGTTATCACAACGTGATCATATTAACTCAAAATTATTGGGTATTGTCGATGATGCAACTAGCCCTTGGGGGATTAAAATTACCCGTATTGAAATTCGTGACGTTCGTCCACCTGCTGAATTAATTGCAGCTATGAATGCTCAAATGAAAGCAGAACGTAATAAGCGTGCTGAAATTCTTGAAGCAGAAGGGGTGCGTCAAGCGGCTATTTTACGTTCTGAAGGTGAAAAACAATCTGAAATTTTGAAAGCTGAAGGTGAAAGAGAAGCCGCATTCTTACAAGCTGAAGCGCGTGAACGTGCCGCTGAAGCTGAAGCAAAAGCGACACAAATGGTGTCCCAAGCAATTGCAGCAGGGAATATTAATGCGATTAACTACTTCGTTGCCCAAAAATATACCGAAGCATTACAACAAATCGGTTCATCAGATAACAGTAAAGTTATTATGATGCCACTTGATGCATCTAATTTAATCGGCAGTATTGGTGGTATTGCAGAATTAATTAAAGAATCAAAAACTAATTCATAATAATTTTTCGATAATTATGCCTCTAATTTAGCGAATTTATACAGTGCTAAAGCAGAGGCATTATTTTAATTTTTATAAAATGAAAGGTAAAAATAATGGCTGATTTTTTTACAGTTATTTATAACTCTCCTCAATGGATTTTCATTGCCTTAGGCGTTATTTTTCTGATTGCCGAATTATTGGGTATAGGTGGATATGCACTTTGGTGTGGAATTTCAGCCATTTGTGTGGGAATAATAGCTTGGGTAATTCCATTATCTTGGCCAACTTTATGGTTCTTATTTTCAATTTTTACGGTCGTTTCTGTTTATCTCTGGTATGTCTGGCTTAAAAGCAAAGGAAAACATCGTTCAAGTAAAAACCAAATTAATCAACCTCAACAAGACTTAATTGGTATTAAAACCGTTGTCACTGATGCAATTATTAATGGTACTGGTCGAGTTAAAATTAAAGATGGCACATGGTCAGCTAGATGTAATCAAGATTTACCAGTAGGTCAATCCGTTATTGTTACTTCTGTCGATGGAATAATTTTAAGTGTTGAACCTATCATTTAAAATGTTTTCATATCATATTTGAAAAACAAATATCAGAAAAATAACATTGAGAAGATGATTGAAATTTGTAAAGAAAATAAGATTTATATATGGAAAGATGATACCCAAAATGCACCAAAATTTATGCATTCTTTATTGTGTAACAAAGCAGTATCATTGATTCGATACTATTAATCTTAACATTCATTTATCCTATTAGCCAATAATCATTATTGGCTAATTTTTTTAGTTAATAAACCGCAAATATTTGTCATAACAGTGACGATAAATTGTTCACCTTCCTTTGACTTATCGATGCGATATGCTATCCCACTGGTAATGACATATAGAGAGTTATGCCGACAACGCTAAATTTCTTAATTTAACAAGTTTTATTTAGAATATTGTAAGCATTTTTTCATTGCAAAAATAGAAAAGCCCAACAATGTCTCATTGTTGAGCTTTAACTAAAATAATTGGAGTTTACTATCGAGAGGTAATATCACTATGACATCTCGCTCCAGACCACTTAATGTGACATAGAAGTTTTAACACCACCTTCTGGTATAGGAACATAAGCGGTTTCTTTATCTGTTCTTTGTTTATTGTTGCGAACTTTAAGCGCGGTTTTAATACCAAAGAAGATAATCGTGTATACCACAAGTAAGAATAAAATACTTAATCCTGCATTGGTATAATTATTGATAATAATATGATGCATATTATCAATTTGTTGAGCAGTTAACTCTTTACTACCTTCAGCAATTTGACGTTTATATTCATTAGCTAAATAGAAGAAGCCTTCTAATTGAGGATTATCACTGAATAATTTTAGACCTAATGCCCATGTTGTACAGATTAACAACCAAATTGCCGGAATGATCGTGACCCAAATGTATTGCGCACGTTTCATTTTAATCAATACGACTGTTGCTAAAATCAGCGCGACAGCAGCTAACATTTGATTAGATATACCGAATAGTGGCCATAAACTCTTCACACCACCTAATGGGTCAACAACGCCTTGATAGAGGAGATATCCCCATAATCCTACACACCCCAGCGTACCAATAAAGCCGGCGATAAGTGAGTCTGTTTTTTTCAAGAACGGTACAAAATTACCTAATAAATCTTGTAACATAAATCGACCTGAACGTGTTCCTGCATCAAGCGCCGTTAAAATAAATAGGGCTTCAAACAAAATACCGAAATGATACCAAAAGCCCATATTCGCTCCTGGTAATATTTGGTTGAATACATAAGCAATCCCTACCGCTAGCGTTGGTGCACCACCTGCACGATTCAAGACGGACGGTTCACCTATGTCTTTGGCGGTTTGTAGGATTTGTTCAGGAGAGATCACAAAGCCCCATGAACTCACTGTCGCAGCTGCATGAACGGTGACATCTTTTAATTGCGCCATTATCATTGGTGCATCATCAGTCCCCAATTTATGCAAATCAGGCATTGTAATCCCTAATCCTGCTGGCGGAGTATTCATCGCAAAATAGAGACCAGGCTCAATAATTGAAGCTGCTACTAACGCCATTATGGCGACAAATGACTCCATTAACATTGCACCATATCCGATAAAGCGTGCGTCTTTTTCGTTAGCTAATAATTTAGGCGTGGTACCAGAAGAAATAAGCGCATGGAATCCAGAAACCGCACCACAAGCTATCGTAATAAATAAGAATGGAAATAATGATCCCTTCCAAACAGGGCCCGTCCCATCAACATATTGTGTTACATCTGGCATTTTTAAATCAGGATTTAATATGACTATTCCTATTGCTAAACCAACAATGACGCCAATTTTCAAAAACGTCGCTAAATAATCACGTGGTGCCAATATTAACCATACAGGTAACATCGCAGAGATAAAGGCATAACCGACTAGCACATAAGTGATCGTTGTGTCTTTAAATGTTAACGCTGGTCCCCAGTAAGGATCGTGAGCAATAACGCCCCCAAACCAAATGGATAATATAAGTAAAACAATGCCAATGACTGAGATTTCAAGAACTCGACCGGGTCTTAAAAATCGCATATAGATACCCATAAACAGCGCAATAGGTACGGTTGAACACACCGTGAAAACACCCCAAGGACTTTCTGCTAATGCTTTCACAACAATTAACGCTAAAACCGCTAAAATGATAAGCATAATCAAAAAGCAACCAAATAAGGCGATAGCACCAGGAATTGGCCCCATCTCGCTTTTAATCATTTCACCCAATGAAGAACCATTACGGCGAGATGAAAGGAAAAGTACCATAAAATCTTGTACTGCGCCAGCAAAAACAACACCAGCAAGTAGCCAAAGTGTACCAGGCAAATAACCAACTTGTGCAGCAAGAACGGGACCAACTAGTGGACCTGCACCAGCTATAGCAGCAAAATGGTGACCAAATAAAACATATTTATTGGTTGGAACATAATTTAGTCCGTCGTTATTAATGACAGCAGGCGTTGCTCGAGTAGGATCTAATCGCATAACCTTATTAGCGATATAAAGGCTATAATATCGATAAGCAACTAAATATACAGATACAGCAGCAGCAACAATCCATAATGCACTGATGTGTTCACCTCGCCGTAATGCAACAACTGCTAGACAGCATGCACCAACAAAAGCAAGAATGACCCAAGGAATATGCTTTAATATTTTATTATTCATAATGATTCTCTTTTTGGGTTTTAAGATTATAAAAACGATACTTAACACCATTAAAATGCTACTTGGCTTGGTGTTTGGATAAATAAAAAACAATTTTTTTACTATCTTCCACTATTCCTTACCTATTTTATGGTTTTGAGTATACCTTTGTGACTTATATATCAAGCTTATAGTAAATTTTTGTTGATAAGAATGGTATCGCTATTTAAGCCATAGGTTGAATGGCAACAATGAGTGGTTAAAATCAGTCAATGAGCGGTTTAATAAAATTTACATAAATCGATAATTGAAATCATAATCCTAACATTTCTTTGAGTGATTTTAGATATCGACGACTAACAGGGACTGAAATATCGTTATTTAAAATAATACTTACTCCCGCTGATTCATTAAAGCGAATCTCTTTGAGTTTTTTTAAATTAACTAAGTATTGTCTGTGACATCGAATAAGAGGGGTTTTATCTTCTAATGTCTTTAAAGTTAACTCAGTAAAATATTCATCATTGTTTTGATTAAATACATAGATACCACTTATTTTGGAAGCGATATAAAATACATCATCTAAATTTAATAAATAGATACGGTTATGACCAACACAAGGGATATAATCTAAATTTTGATTAACCATATCTAAATGCTTTACATTATTAGGTAATTGATGTTGATGTAAACGGCATAGTGTTTTATTGAGACGGTCTTGTTCTACCGGTTTAAGTAAATAATCAAAGGCTTGTTCTTCAAAAGCTTTAACGGCAAATTCACTGTATGCAGTTAAGAAGACAATGCTAGGCATCGTCTGGGGATCAAGCATCGATAACATTTCAAACCCATTTATTTTGGGCATATGTATATCTAAAAATACCACGTCAGGTTGTAGGCGGTGTATTTTACTGATTGCTTCCATTGCATTATGACACTCAGCAATAATAGCAACATCGGGATCTTTTTCGAGCAAACAACGTAAATTTTCACGTGCAGGGAGTTCATCATCCACAATAATAACATTTAACATTAACTAATTACATCCTCTTGCAATGGTAGTGATAATATCACTTTCGTATATTCGTCAGGTTGACAAAAAATTGCTAAACCATATCTTTCACCATAACGAATATGAATTCTTTTATCGACTAAATTTAGTCCTAATCCTTTCATATCTTTTTTATTTTCTCGATAATTACCCGCATTATCGATGACTTCTAAATACAATGTTAAATCTTTTGTATAAGCATTTATACTTACTTTTCCTTCACCAATCAATTGGGAAGTACCATGTTTTATGGCATTTTCAACGATTGGTTGCAATGAAAATGCAGGAAGACGAGCATTTTCTAAATCTGCTGGGATATGAATATCAAGCGTGAGTTGATCCATAAAACGCATTTTTTCAATTTGTAAATAAGCATTAACATGCTCTATTTCATCTTTGAGCGTAACTATTTCGTCCGTTCTTTTAAGATTTTTTCGAAAAAATGTCGATAGATTTTGCACCAGCTCAGACGCTTGCACTTTATCACGCCGAATAACCGCGACTAGCGTATTTAAGGCATTAAATAAGAAATGTGGATTAACTTGAGCGTGTAATAACTTAATTTCGGTTTTAGACAATAATTGTTTGTAATGCTCATTTTGACCCGCTAGTATTTGTGCCGATAATAAACTGGCTATCCCTTCCCCTAATGTTCGATTGATTGAACTAAATAAAGTATTTTTTGCCTCATATAATTTAATCGTACCAACGACAGTATTATTTTCACCTCGCAGTGGAATTACCAGCGTTGATCCAAGACGGCAATTTTTATTAATTGAACATTGATACGGTAAATGTGCGCCATCCAGATATTGTACTTCATTTTTTTCAATAGCTTCTAAAGTACTATTTGACGTGATCAGTGTACCCGGTAAATGGTGATCATCTCCAATTCCAATAAAAGCCAAGATTTTTTCTCTGTCTGTAATGGAAACCGCACCAATATCCAACTCTTGATAAATAATTTCTGCCACTTTTGTACTATTTTCTTGATTGAAACCATCACGTAACAGCCCCTCAGTGCTCACTGCAATTTGTAATGCTTTTGCCGAAAAAGCCGAAGTATAGCGTTCGAAAATAGCTCGTCGATCCAATAAAATTCGCATAAACATCGCTGAACCAATACTATTGGCGATAATCATGGGCGCTGCAATACTTTTTACCGCATGTAAAACAGTATCAAAAGGGCGTGAAATTAATAATACTAAAATCATTTCAAGCGATTCGACCAATAAACCCAGCACGCCGACTAACAAAGGATTATAGATAAGATCAACCCGACCTTTTTTCATTAACGCGTAATGCAATAATCCACTGATTAGCCCAATTAATATAGTCGATAACATACAACTTTCAGCCGTTATTCCCCCCAATGTATAGCGGTGAATTCCCCCTGTCACACCGACTAAAAAACCAACCATAGGACCACCAAGAAGACCACCTAAGATCGCCCCGATAGCACGGGTATTTGCAATAGTATCTTCAATGTGAAGTCCAAAATAGCTCCCCATAATACAAAACAGTGAGAAGATAAAATAGCAAACTAATTTATGCGGTAAATGCACTGTGACTTGCATGAGAGGAATAACAATTGGGGTTTTACTTAGTAAATAGGCAATAACTAAATAAACACACATCTGTTGTAAAAGTTGTAGAATTAGATCGAATTCAAGCATAATTTAAATCTATTAAGCCTATCCCACTAACGAAGGTTAATGGGATAAAAAAGTTTAGTTATTCAATAAAGTAAAAGTTTGTTTGTTTTGTGTAGTTGAATCCGAGCCAATAAACACATTAAATTTACCTGGCTCTGCCACATATTGCATTTTGTCATTCCAAAATTTTAACATTTCAGGCTTAATAATAAAGTGCACTTCTCCTTTTTCATGTGCTTTCAATGTAATGCTCTCAAAGCCTTTTAGCTCTTTAACGGGTCTACTTACCGAAGCAGTCACATCTTGTAAGTAAAGTTGAACGGTTTGAGTACCTTCCCTGTTTCCTGTATTTTCAACTATTGCTGTCACAATAATTTGACCATTTTGTTGCATTTCTGTCGCTGAAAGAGAAAAAGTGATGTTGAAATCAGTATAACTTAGTCCATAGCCAAAAGAGAACAAAGGTTCATTAGGACTGTCCAAATAAGATGTCGTGTATTTCCCCATATTCTCCGTTCCGTGTGGGCGACCTGTGTTTAAATGGCTGTAATAGACAGGTATCTGTCCAACATTACGTGGAAATGACATAGGTAATTTTCCAGACGGATTATAATCGCCAAACAATACATCAGCAATGGCATTACCGCCTTCTGTACCTAAAAACCATGTTTCAAGCATCGCATCGGCTTGTTGAAATTCATCGACTAATGTTAACGGGCGACCATTCATTAAAGCAATAACAAGGGGTTTACCGGTTGCTTTAAGTGCTCGAAGTAATCTTTTTTGACTTTCAGGAAGGGAAATATCTGTTCGACTTGACGACTCATGTGCCATTCCTTGCGCTTCACCAACGAAAGCGACAACAACATCTGCATTTTTCGCTAATTCGACCGCTTCACTAATCATCTTTTCAACAGGTCTGTCATCAAATTTTGCCGTAACTTCGTAAAGATTTAAGAATTTAAATAGTGCGGGATCATCCGAAAGATTAGCACCCAATGCATAACTGACATTTTTGGGGTTGTTTATTGCGTGATTAATGCCTTCCAAGGGAGTCACGGCTAAATTAGCTCGACCTGCACCCGACCAACTCCCTAATATATCGCGTTTGGAGTCTGCTAGTGGACCAATAACCGCAATTTTTTGATCTTTAGATAAAGGTAAAACCTTATTATCATTTTTTAATAACACAATACTGCGTCGTGCCACTTCTCTGGCTTCTTTTCGATGTAATCGATTATCAGCAAACATCGTTTCAATGTCTAAGTTTGGATCTAAATTACGATGAGGGTGACGAAACAATCCCATATCATATTTAAGTGACAACACGTGTCGACATGCATTGTTAATATCATCTTCACTCAATGCCCCTTCTTTGATCAGTTGAGGGATAAATTGAAGAAAATATTCATCATTCATACTAACATCAATACCGGCTTTAATTGCGATTCGAACAGCATCTTTGGCATCACTGGCAACACCATGATTAATCAGTTCCCGAATTGCACCATGATCGCTAATGACTACGCCATTAAAATGCCATTGATGACGTAGCACATCGGTCAAAAGCCAATGATTTGCGGTAGCCGGAACACCATTTACCGTAACCAGCGATACCATAATAGCTTGGCTTCCTGCATCTATTGCCGCTTTGTAGGGAACCAGATATTCTTGAAACATTTTTCGTTCACTCATATCGGTACTATTGTATTCTCGCCCACCTTCAACCGCACCATAAAGCGCAAAGTGTTTAACGGTTGTCACCAACGAATTTTTTTCCGCCAAAGACGGCTTTTGCATTTGTTCAACAAAAATCCGCCCAGCTTCTGAAGTAAGATAAGGATCTTCACCAAAACCTTCAGAAACTCTACCCCATCGTGGGTCTCGGGTAATATCAACCATAGGAGCCCAAGTAATATTAAGTCCATCAGAAGTAGCTTCATCAGCGGAAACTTGTGCGATAAGAGCCATTGCTTGGCGATCCCAAGTAGAGGCAATACCTAAATTGATTGGAAACACAGTGCGATGACCATGCACAATGTCAAATCCTAATAATAACGGGATCTTGTTAGGTGATTTTAAAGCACGATCTTGCATTCGTGACAAGTCAGGCTCGACAACAGTATTAAATATCCCCCCAATTTCGCCAGCTTCAATTTGATCTAAGACTTTATCGAGTGTGAGTTCTCCGCCCACACTGATTAAACGCAATTGTCCAACCTTCTGTTCAATGGTCATTTTTGATAATAGCGCATCAATAAAGGCTTTTTTATCCTCGCTATTTTCATTTTGCGCAAGAATAGAAGAAGAGAAGAGACACATGAATAACAATAAGATTAATTTTTTCATCATTAGGTTCGCTGTCACTGTCGTTGTGAGGATTAAAATAAGAATAGAATAGCTGAATCGCTAAAAAAAATCTCAATCTTTACTAAATTTGTGAAAATCAACTTTATGATAGTATGGTGAAATTTTTTAGTAATAATAAGAAAAAATGAGGATTATGCTAAAATGAAGACCAGATATTCAATAAGCAAACTTGCCGACAACATTATCGGCAAATTTAAGCGTTGTTTAGTCTCGAAAATTGGTAAATTGAAAAGGTTGTCCTAATTCACCATTCTTGACTAAAGCCATTGTCGCTTGTAAATCATCACGAGACTTACCAGTTACACGAACTTGATCACCTTGAACTTGAGCTTGAACTTTAATTTTACTATCTTTAATTAATTTCACTATTTTTTTAGCTAACTCTTTATCAATACCTTGCTTCAGTTTGACGGTGATACTGTAAAGCTTACCGCTATGCTCCAATTCTTCAGGAATGTCTAAAGCACCGCCATCAATACCACGTTTAGCCAATTTATCTCGTAAGATATCAAGAAGTTGCTGAACTTGAAACTCAGATTGACTGGTGGCTTTAATTGTCTCGTTTTTTTCGTTCAATTCAAACGAAGCTTCAACATTTTTAAAATCCCAGCGCGTGGTCAATTCACGTGACGCGTTCTCGACGCCATTTTTCACTTCTGGCATTTGGATTTCTGATACGATATCGAAAGAAGGCATAAACTCTCCTCTTCAAAAGATTAAAAATATAAATAGAATTCTAAGAAAAATACAAAGATATATGCCACTTAGTTAGTGGCATTTTTAAGTGCGATTAAAAAATTAATCGATAGTACGAAGTAACTCATTGATACCCACTTTTCCTAAAGTTTTGGCATCCACTTTCTTAACAATAACGGCACAATAAAGGCTATATTTACCATCTTTAGTTGGTAAGTTACCGGAAACAACAACAGAACCTGCAGGCACACGACCATAATGAACTTCACCGGTTGCACGATCATAAATTTTGGTACTTTGCCCAATAAATACGCCCATTGAAATAACCGAACCTTCTTCAACTACCACGCCTTCTACAATCTCACTACGGGCACCGATAAAGCAGTTATCTTCAATAATCGTTGGATTTGCTTGTAATGGCTCTAAGACTCCACCAATACCTACACCACCAGACAAATGAACATTTTTACCAATTTGGGCACATGAACCAACAGTAACCCAGGTATCAACCATTGTTCCTTCATCAACATAAGCACCAATATTAACATAAGATGGCATTAATACGGTGTTACGAGCGACATAAGCCCCTTTACGCGCAATGGCAGACGGAACAACACGAAAACCCTCTTGCGCAAATCTAGCTTCATCATAGTCAGCAAATTTTAACGGCACTTTATCGTAATAATTAGTTGGACCAGCATTGATCAACTGATTTTCGTTAATACGAAACGAGAGCAATACAGCTTTTTTCAACCATTGATGGGTGACCCACTCACCATTAATTTTTTCAGCGACACGCATTTTTCCGCTATCTAATAGATGAATACATTGATTAATTGCATCACGTGTAACAGCATCTACATTGGATGGTGTGATTTCCGCACGACGTTCAAATGCGGCGTCAATAATAGTTTGTAATTGTTGCATCTCTTGTTTCCTTTAACTTTTAAGTCCGTTGGCAAATTTAATCAGGATTGACAGTATAATATAATATCCGGCACTTTTTAAGCGGTTTGTCATATCATCTTAATACTGTTTAATAAAAAGGACATTAATTTGTGAAATGTGTTCCAATTTTGACAATAAAAAATCGTTATTTGAATGTCATTATTTACTATCATCATATCGCTAATTTAACCAATATGTATGATGCAAAATTCAGGATTTTCTTTATTAGAGTTGCTCGTTGTTGTGGGCATTTGTGCCATATTTGCTTCCATTGGTGTAACACAATGGAAAACGTTACAATTTAAAGAAGAATTACTTACCACCACTAAACAATTAACGCATTTTTTTAACGAAGTGCAAATTAACGCATACACTTATAATCATACTTATCATTTCTATCTTTTTTCCTCGCCTTGGTGTTTAGTTGCCAGTAAAGGCGATAAACCCAATTCCTGTATGGAGAGTGAATTACGATATATTAAACCCAACAATTCGGTGGAAATAAGCGGTTTAACCAATAAAAAAATCATTTCCTTTTGGGGACGAAGAAACATGGCACAAACAGCTTCTTTAAAACTTCATAATCAGATAGGCGAAACAAAAATTTTTATCTCATTTCGAGGAAGGGTTCGCTTTTGTTATGAGCAAGGTTATCTATCCGGTATGCCTCCATGTTAAAACAATCAGGATTTTCGCTATTTGAAGTATTAATCTGTTTAATGATAGCAAGTTTAATTTTGATTGGCACAAGTCAATGTTATCAACAACTCCAAATGCGGCTAAGTGATGATTATTTAAAATCACATTTACAACAAACAGTTCACCAAGCACTGGCTGGCTTATCTAAAGATATTAAGCGTGCTGGGTTTACGCATCATATTTCTACAGAAATAAAATTTAAACCCATTGAAATTAATGATCGACAAGATTGTATTGTTATTCGTTATGACAGTGGATTAGGTGATAATGGGAGTCGCAAATCTTTATATTCTACTTATTTTGATGTCTTTACTTTTCGCTATCACCAAAATAATCTTGAATACAAACACGCAGCTACAAAATGTGATGGTTTGAATTGGCAACGCCTGTTTGATCCAAATGATGTGAGTGTCACTCAATTTAGTATCAAGCAACGCAGTCAGACAATTGAAATAAAGTTAACTGCTGAATTAAAAAAACATGCTCATATTCAATATCACCTTACCAAGATAATCAA
The DNA here is from genome assembly GCF_046635725.1 of Gilliamella sp. CG22. Taxonomy (NCBI): domain Bacteria; kingdom Pseudomonadati; phylum Pseudomonadota; class Gammaproteobacteria; order Orbales; family Orbaceae; genus Gilliamella; species Gilliamella sp. CG22. The sequence continues at coordinate 229,170 of NZ_JBIDFK010000001.1, read as the reverse complement.
AAATGAAAACAGGTAATCGTTTTGTTAATCAATCGGGATTTAGTGCTATTGTTATGGTGATTATTTTAATGATAATAGGCTTATCTTTATTGTTCGGATTTCATATTTTAGTTGCATCATGGCAAAAAATTGCCATGACAGAAAGACGATACTATCAACAATTTAATACCGCCAGTTCATCATTAAGTTGGGCAATAACGCAACGTTGGCAGCGCCCTAAACCCCATTGGCAATGCCAACATGAGCTAAATTTACAATTAAAAGTTTGTATTAAACAATCGAACTTGAGTCACGATAATGCCATTTTAGTACGAGGAGAAGCTAATGGATTTTTTCTTTATACTTTAGCGCATTTAGACAACTACAGACTCATCGTTCATAAAGGACAGTGGCTTGATTATTGCCCAGAGAAAAGAAGTCATGATTGTGAATAAACATGCTGGCGGTTTTAGTTTGATTGAAGTATTGATCGCCTCACTACTATTTTCAATCATTCTTCTTAGTTTTATGCAGTTGGAAAAAGCCTTATTTCATCAGCGCCATTACATTACCAACAAACTACATGCTGATCAGGTTATCTTCCAATTACTCGATAGCTATCCTGATATTGCCCAACATATTATTCCAACACATTGGACATATCACGTACAAAATAAAACGTACAATAATCAATGTACATTGGTCATCATAACAATAACAATACCTAATTATGATAAAAATGAGCAACAACGATTATTTTGCCAATAACAATTAAATTTTATTTTCGATAAACTCATGCAATGCCGTTAATACTTGAGCGGTTTTTTCAGCATGAACATTGTGACCTGCCCCTTCAATAGTTACAATTTTAGCCTGTGGAAATTGCGAAAACAGTGTATCCAAATATTGATCAGCTATGTATGTTGAATTCCCACCACGAATAAATAAAATGGGTTTCATACTGGGCGCGTCTGCTTGCCAATCACTTAAATCAGAATAATTTTTAACAATAATGTTAGCATTAAATAGCCAGTGATCGTTTTTAAATGATTTTAATAAAAAATAGATAGTCGCTGTATTCACACCTTGTTGCTCCATAATATGCATAATCTGTTTTTTATCAGTAATATGCTGTGAACAACACTTTTCTAATGATTGAATAACATCAAAATTAGGCGACTGTAAATATTTTACGGGTGCAATATCCATGACGACAACTTTCTGTATAATTTCAGGCACAATTCGAATTAATTGCATTGCCACTTTTCCACCCATTGAATGGCCGACAATTATAAGATTTTTCAATTGTAATTCATGACAAAGCTCAGCAACATCATTAGCCATAGCGTCATAATTCATTTCATCTGACCACGGCGAAAGTCCGTGATTACGCAGATCGACCTGAATAGTTTGATAATGCGGAGCAAAATCTTTTGCTAACATATTCAAATTATCCAAGCTACCAAACATACCATGCAAAAATAAAATAGGCTGTCCTTCGCCCTGAATTTTATAGTTTAGTTTCATATTTCCACTCTAATATTTATGTTTAAAATTTATTCCAATAGTTGATAATAATTTAGTGATTAATTCTGTAACAATATAAGCTATAAATGTGTTAGAATTCAGCACTTATTTTCATTATATATTAAGTCATATGTTTCAAAATAACCCATTACTCGCACAACTAAAGCAAGAGCTTCATCAACAAACGCCACGCATTGAAGGCACAGTCCGAGCCCATGAGAAGGGATTCGGTTTTTTAGACGTTGATAACAAAACCAGTTATTTTATACCAATGGCTAAAATGAAAACCGTTTGTCATGGCGACAAAGTTTCTGGAATCGTTGTCAAAAACAACGATAAAGAATCTTTTGAACCTGAAGTATTACTTGAAAGCGCATTAGAATCATTTATTGGAAGAATAAGTTTCCAAGACCGTTCAATGGTTATCTATCCAGAAAACATGCCTAGTAGTTTTTCGATCCCCTGCAAAGTAAATAGTCAACTTCAACAAAAATTGAAAGAAAATGACTGGGTCGTTGCAACACTAATTTCACATCCTTTGAACGCAGACAAAAAAAAATTTGTTGCAGCCATTACCGACTTCATCGTTGAAGATGATTCAAAATACAAATTATGGCTTAAAACACTAGCACGTTATAATTTAGAAACAACAGTTCCGCAAGCTGATACTTTATCGATTATTGAAAAAGAGCTTGAAAATCGTCAAGATTTAACTGACATCTGTTTTTTTACCATAGATAGTGAAAACACTCAAGATATGGATGATGCGATTTCGGTTAATATGGATGAACAAGGTAATTTTAATCTTCATGTCGCCATTGCCGATCCCACAGCATTTGTCTTGAAAGATAGTGATATTGATAATATTGCAAAAATGAGGAATTTTACGACCTACCTTCCCGATTTCAATATCCCAATGTTACCTAAAGAGTTAGCCGATGATTTATGTTCTTTGCAAGCGAATGTAAAACGCCCGGCAATGGTCTGCAAGCTAAAAGTTGATTCATCAGGGAATATCTTATTTGATAGCATCAGTTTTACCTCTGCTTGGATAGAATCGAAAGCCAAACTTGCTTATCACAATGTTTCTGACTTCTTGGAAAACAATGAGCAATTATCTTCAAGTCATTCATCTTTACCCGAACAACTTAATATTTTAGCCAATTTAGCTAAGGTCAGAATAAATTGGCGACAAGAAAATGCACTTGTTTTTAAGGATGTAACCGACTACCGTTTCGTACTTGATGAAAATCGCCAAGTTGAAGCTATTATAAAAGAACCGCGTCGCATCGCTAATCAAATTGTTGAAGAAGTCATGGTGATTGCAAACCAAGCATTAACCACGATGTTAAATGAAAAAATTGGTTTTGGTATTTATAATATTCACACCGGTTTTGACACCAAATATCTGGATCAAATATTAAAAATTCTAGCCGACAACGGGATAACTGAGTTTGATAAAACGTCACTAACTTCGTTTGCAGGTTATATAAAACTTCGTCGCATCATTGATAATGATCCGTTTTTAGCAATGCGATTACGAAAATTCCAAAGTCCGGCTGATTTTTCAATTGAACCTCAACCTCATTTTGGATTGGGATTTGACGCTTATGCAACTTGGACATCACCAATTCGTAAATATGGCGATATGGTTAATCATCGTTTATTGAAAGCTTATATGCGCCAGGAAGCGTTAACACCACCGGATACAAATCAACTCAAAACCATGAATGAACGGCGAAAAATGTTAAGATTGGCAGAACGAGATATGGCCGAAAATCTATTTGCTCAATACTTATCAGATAAAATTGGTCAAACATACACAGCTGAAATTGTGGATATCAATCGTGGCGGTGCCAGAGTTCGTCTTACCGATATTGGTGCTTATGCTTTTTTACCTTTATCCATGCTACATTCTGTAAGGGAAGAAATCGTTTCATTACCCGATGAAGGCGTGATTAAAATAAACGATAACATCGGTTATAAACTCACTGATATTATCCCTGTTTCTATCTTTCAAGTAAAAAATGAAAATCAATCAATTATCGTTAAATTAACAAATATTAATGAATAATTAAAAATATGATGCCTTGCAGATTAATGATAATTAATCTTTACCTAATGCTGTAATTATTTAGCATCAAGGCATCATATATTGACAATATCTTAACGATTAAATCCTTTTGTTTCGTGATAAGATCTGATATCTTTCCCAACCTTGTTAAAACATTGCTTTTATAAGATAAATGGGTTATAAAAGTGTCGTTGTTATAGCATTAATCGGTAACATCAAGAGGGATTTATGGTATCAATTCATGGTCATGAAGTTTTACAAATGATGGAAGGGAATAGCTACACAGAATTATCTCTACTGGCAGCTATTGAACAACGATTTGGAAAACATGCTAAATTTCATACTTGCTCTAAAACAGATATGAATGCATCTGAACTGATTGCTTTTTTGAAAGCGAAAGCAAAATTTTCACCTGTAACAAATACGCAATTTACAGTTAATATTCAGAAGATCTGTCACCACTAATGATAAAGTTGTAAGTTCTATCACATTTTTTACAAAAAAATACGTCGTTATAAAGTGTTATTATAAAAAAAAGTATATAATTTTTTTAATAATAGCTATATAGCATCCTATTGAATTATAACTCAAGAATAAGTTCATGGAATTTTATATATGAAAATAAGTAATATTTTAACATGTGCCATTGTTGCTATTCTTGTTTCAAGTTGCGCACTTCGATCTGATTTGTCACAGAAAAAAGCTGAAGGGAATACTGAAACAGATCAATTATTGGCTTTACAAAATAAAACTGAATATAACAATCCCTATGTTGTTAATGCAAAAAATCAACTAGCTCAATTAATTGGCAACAAAAATTTTAATAACTATGTTATTAAGCGAGGATTGCTAACGTGTAAAAATGATAATAATTCAGCCTTTTGTGTTTTAAATTTTTATTTGACTGAATATTATAAGCTGAAATCTGATCTGCAACTCAAAAAAATAACTGAAGAAAACGAAGCTGAGCGTCAAATTGAACTGAATAAAATCAAGGCATCTCGCAGCAATATCAAAAATTATTGTGATCTTTCTGCTGATTTTGTCTCGGCAATTTATACAAAAGATACAACCAAGATTGCCAACTACTATCAACCCTTATTTAAAATGTCTGAGCAAGATATGTCAGCACTCTATTCTAAAATCAATAAAGATAATTATGCTCACTTTTTGATTGACCAAAACCCAAGCATTATTTTAGAAATGAAAAACGATTATGTTGAAAAGTGTTTAGGCAATCCAAAAGATAATATTATTAATTATTTCAATATATTTAGATAAACCCAATGTGAGTATTTTATGCACAATTTATTGCCAAACAGCCAATTTTATAAAACAGTCACATGCAAAATTTTTTGCGTGTGTGCTGTTTCGTTAATTAGCTTTTCTTCTTGGGCATTTTCGTATGAGGATGTGATAAACAAAGCTAAAGACTTGTCAAAAAAAGCTTATCAGCAACCATCCAAAAATATCCCGAGTGAACTTGCATCATTACAATTTGCAGATTATCAGAAAATTCAATTTAATCATCAAAAAGCTTATTGGAATGATGAAGATACTCGTTTTAAACTTGAGTTTTATCATGAAGGTATGTATTTCGATACCCCCGTTAAGATTAATGAGGTCGTCAATAATCACGCTCAAGAAATAAAATATGATCCTAGTTATTTTGACCTTAGTCAGATTCACTTAGATAAATTAGATACTAAAAATTTAGGCTTTGCGGGATTTAAAGTACATTATCCTATCAATTCGCCAACAAAAACCGATGATGAAGTTTTTACTGCACTCGGTGGTAGTTACTTTCGGGCAATAGGTAAAAACCAAATCTATGGTCTTTCAGCGAGAGGGCTTGCTATCGATACAGGTGAAATATCGGGAGAAGAGTTTCCTCGTTTTAAAGAATTTTGGATAGAAAGACCCGAACCGAATCAGAAACATTTAGTGATTTATGCGCTTCTTGATTCATCTAGTGTAACAGGTGCATACAAAATAACGTTAATCCCAAGTGTTGATACCACTGTCACGGTTGAAGCTAAAGTTTTCTTCCGTACATCAGTAAAAAAACTTGGTGTTGCACCCTTAACCAGTATGTTTTTATACGGGCCAAATCAACCTTCGCCAATTTTGAATTATCGCCCTGCTATGCATGATTCTAATGGGTTATCCATTTTAACCAACAATAATGAATGGATTTGGCGTCCGTTAAACAATCCTAAACGTCTATCGTTTTCATCTTATAGCTTGGAAAACCCTAAACAATTTGGCTTGATTCAACGTGATAATGGTTTTCAAGATTACCAAGACCTTGACGACCATTATGAGCAAAGACCAAGTGTTTGGACAGAAATTCTTGGCGATTGGCAAAAAGGTCGTGTGGAACTCGTTGAAATACCGACCGCCGATGAAACTAACGATAATATCGTAACGTTCTGGGTTCCGAAAAAACAGTACAATGCTGGTGATGTTCTTGATATTAGCTATCGATTACACTATACGTTAAATGATCGGCAACGTTACCCAAGTAATGTTGCCAGAGCAGTTAGTACGCGTTTATCGCTAGGCGATATCAAACAGGCAAATCTAATTCGTAAACTTGATGGTTCTAATGCTTACGTCATTGATTTTGCAGGACCTCAATTATCCAATAAAATACCTGTTAAGGTGATTTCAAGTATCACCAATGGATCGATTGTTAGCACAGACTCACAATATAATTCGGTCACGAAAGGATGGCGTGTCATTGTAAGGTTTAATGTTGAAGATAACAAAAAAGCCACTGATATTCGTATTCAATTAGCTTCTGAGAAAACTAACGAAATTTTATCCGAAACATGGAGTGGTCAATACCCTGCACAATAGTGATAATCCTATGAAAAATGATTACTTTTCACATCTTTCTGACGCCGATAACTGGTGTCAGAAATCAAATGAACAGGAAATGCCTTCTGATGATGTGGCATTTTTGAAGTATCGCTTGCATCAAATTAGTGATACTCGTGATTTTAATGATGACAGAAAGCAACAACCTACCTATCCAGACATTGAGCGTGTAGCAATCCAACCTCAAATTTGGAATAAACCTTTCAAAGCAAAATCCAAGCCAAATAGAAGTTTTATTGCCACAATTCGGCGTTTGATCATGTTTTTGTTGATTGCCATTCAAACTTATTTAGGCACAAATTATTTATCTTCTTTGCTACCCTATCAAAGTTGGGACAAAATTAATTTTATGGCTAATTGGCAGCTAAATCCTGAACTGGCAATATATAACGTGATTCCCTATATTATTCAAGGAATTATAATAGTCCTGTTTGCTATCTTGTTTTGTTGGATCTCAATTGGTTTTTGGACAAGTATTATGGGATTAATTTTGGCGGTCATAGGTAAAGATCGATTCACCATACCGATTCCAACTGATCCTGCATCCCATATTGACAATACGCATCGCACTGCTTTAGTTATGCCAATTTGTAATGAAGATGTGGCACGTGTTTTTGCCGGATTAGAAGCAACTTACCAATCACTCGTCGAAACCGGTCATGCCGCATGTTGTGACTTTTACATTTTAAGTGATACCAATGATCCCGATCTTTATGTTAATGAACTGAAAGCTTGGGCTGATTTCAACGCTAAAAAAGCCGATAACGGCTGTCAAATTTTTTACCGTCACCGCAAACGCCGCGTAAAACGTAAAAGTGGTAACATCGATGATTTTTGTCGTCGTTGGGGTCATTTATATGAATATATGATGATTCTTGATGCAGACAGTATTATGACTGGCGACTGTATTTTAAAAATGATTGCCATGATGGAAATGACACCTAATGCAGGTATTTTGCAATCCCCTCCGAAGTCAGTCAGAATGAAAACACTCTATGGGCGTATTCAACAATTCGCTAATCAAATATATAGTGATATATTTTGTTCAGGTACTCACTTTTGGCAATTGGGTGAAGCACAATATTGGGGACATAATGCGATGATTCGTTTAAAACCCTTTATTGAACACTGTATTTTATCACCTTTACAAAAACGTAAAGGGCCTCTTCATATATTGTCACACGATCTTGTGGAAGCGACATTAATGCGACGGGCTGGTTATGGAGTTTGGATTGCTTATAATCTTAATGGTAGCTATGAAGAGCTTCCTGGCAACATGATTGAAGATCTTAAACGAGATAATCGCTGGTGTATGGGAAATCTAATCAATTTAAGATTAATCTTTAAAAGTGGAATTACCTTTACCCACCGCATTATGTTTTTGACCAGTGGTATGGCTTATATTTCGTCACTTTTATGGTTGGTCTTTTTAATCTTTTCTACATTATTATTATTGGTATTTAACATTTCAGAACCGCAATATTTTTACCAATCCAATCAATTTTATCCTACTTGGCCTAAATGGGATGAACAGTTAGCAATAAGACTATTATCGACAACGTTAATATTATTATTTGCGCCAAAATTTTTTAGCTATGGTATTATCATTGCCAAAACCAGAGCAAAAGACGTAGGTGGAATTTTTAAATTAACCTTATCTATCCTTATTGAAATGATATGGTCGATGATTTTAGCCCCTATCCGCATGATATTTCATAGTAAATTTGTGGTAAAAGCATGGTTGGGTAGTAAAATCCAGTGGAAATCCCCTTCACGAAATGATGACGCGTTAACATGGGGCGAGTCATTCTATTTTTGCTGGCCACTGTCAATATTAGGTATTATTTGGTTAGCGATAATAATTTGGCTCAACCCGCAATTTACCTATTGGTACATTGCAATCCTGATACCGTTAACTATTTCTCCATTGGTTATTCGTATTTCGGGTCTTTCTAGTGTGGGAATCAAAGCTCAAAAAGCAGGTTTATTTTTAACCCCTGAAGAAACGCATCCAACTCGTGCCGTCACATTGACAGACGATTATTTACAACAAACCGAGGCTGCTTTTGTGCAACATGGCTTTATTATGGCACTTGTAGATCCGGTTTATAATGCGCTGGCATGTGCATTATCTACTTCACGTCATTTAGCGAATGAAAAAAATCAATTAGTACGTGACGAATTAGTTCATCACTATTTACACACAGATCTTGAAAAAATTAGTAAAGAACAACAATTGGCAATTTTAGAAGATCCTTTCATCCTTTCTCAATTGCATCGCCATATTTGGCTGCAACAAGAAAAATACGACAATTTGTTCCAATTATGGCAAAATGAGCGTCAATAGTAATTTATAGGGCTTTAGCCCTATTTCTTTTTTATGAATTATCAACCCTCATGGATTTTTTTATGACTTGGCAACCTTCTGCATCTATCACTAACCTTCTTAAGCGCGCAAAAATCGTTTCTCAAGTAAGACAATTCTTTGCTGACCGATGTATTTTAGAAGTTGAAACTCCAACTTTAAGCCAATATGCTGTCACGGATGTGCATTTAAGTTCCTTTGATACCACTTTTTATAAACCAGGCGAATTTGAACTATCTCAAGGACAAAAAATGACGCTCATTACCAGTCCTGAATACCATATGAAACGCTTACTGGCTGCGGGCAGTGGTCCTATTTATCAAATCTGTAAATCCTTTCGTAATCATGAAGAAGTGAGTCGAATTCACAATCCCGAGTTTACTATGCTTGAATGGTATCGAATTCAATTTGATATGATGCAAATGATCAACGAAGTCGACGATCTATTACAATACGTCTTAGATTGTGAGCCTGCTGAAAGGATTTCATACCAAAAAGCTTTTCAACGTCATTTAAATATCGACCCGCTCGAAGCAGATCACCAAACATTAATTACTGCCGCAAATCAACTCAACATGGGTATAAAAACTGAAGATTATGATCGAGATTCATTATTACAGTGCTTGTTTACCTTAGGCGTTGAACCGCATATCGGGAAAGATAGACCCATAGCTGTCTTTAATTTTCCTGCTTCTCAAGCAGCATTAGCCACTATCAGTTCCGAAGATCATCGTGTTGCAAGTCGTTTTGAGTTCTATTATAAAGGTGTAGAACTTGCCAATGGATTTAAAGAACTGACAAATGCGCAAGAACAAAAGCTACGATTTGAACAAAATAATCTGGATCGCACCAAATTAAACTTACCACAACAAAATATTGATGTTGAATTATTAGCAGCAATGGAAGCAGGATTGCCTGATTGTGCAGGCGTTGCGGTAGGATTAGATCGCCTAATCATGCTAGCGCTTGAGTCTCAAAGCTTAGCGGATGTGGTATCATTTACTTTTGAAAGGGCTTAATTATGCTTGCTGCGTTGGGATTAATTGATTGGATTGCAATTATTTTTTGTTGTGTATCCTTAATTTTATTGATAATCGTTTTTAAGTACCAATTTACCAGCCATAATCTCAAACAATTATTTGATATTCAATTGTCACAGAAAAAAGAGGAATTGCAGACTCTTGTCAAACAAGTCATGCAGTTAGAAAATGAACTTAATGCGTATCGACAACAACACGTTGCTCAAAATATGAAAATTAGCGAACTGAAAACTCGCTTAGAAGAAACGCTTAATTCTGCGCATGAACGTCAAACTATTCTTGAACAAAGCGAGCAACGTCTTACAACCCAATTTGAAAACTTAGCTAACCGCATATTTGAACACAGTGGTAAAAAAATTGAACAACAAAATAAACAAAGTTTAGATTTTTTATTGTCACCACTTAAAGAGCAGTTAGAAGGCTTTAAAAAACAAGTTCAAGATAGTTTTGGTCAAGAAGCGAAAGAGCGTCATACACTGACACACGAAATTCGTAATTTGCAGCAACTCAATGAGCTTATGACTAAAGAAGCGATTAATCTTACTAATGCCTTAAAAGGAAATAATAAAACTCAAGGAAATTGGGGTGAATTTATCCTCAGTCAAATTTTGGATAATTCTGGATTACGTTTAGGTTATGAATATGAAACACAAGTAAATCTAACCAATGACGATAATCGACGATTACAGCCTGATGTCATTGTACATTTACCTCAAGGTGGTGATGTTGTGATTGATTCAAAAGTCACCCTTGTTGCTTATGAGCGCTATTTTAATGGCGAAGATGAGGTCATCAAAGCTAAAGCCATGTCAGACCACTTGATAGCAGTCCGTAATCATCTTAAACAACTTAGCCAAAAAGACTATCATAAACTTATCGGCATTAATTCGTTAGATTATATTCTGATGTTTATTCCTGTCGAACCTGCTTTTTTATGTGCCATAGATCAGGATCCCTCATTAATCAATGAGGCACTAAAAAATAATATTATGATAGTCAGTCCAACCACGCTTTTAGTGGCACTGCGAACTATTCATAATCTATGGCGATTTGAATATCAAAATCGCAATGCCGAATTAATTGCCGATAGAGCAAGTAAACTTTATGATAAAGTCCGTGGTTTTGTTGAGGATATGGAAAATTTGGGTAACTGTTTAGATAAAGCACAACAAACATTTCAAAATTCAATGAATAAATTGGCTAAAGGACGAGGTAACGTCATTGGTCAAATTGAAAAATTTCGGGAATTAGGTGTTGAAGTTAAAAAACCGATCGATCCTGATCTTGCTTTAGTGTCACTAGATGAATTGGAGCAGAAGCAAGAGACTATTTCAAATCAATCATTATAAGTAGGTATTGTATTGATAATGAAGAACGTCAGGCATTGAAGATCGCTAAATGCTAGAATATACAGATAAAGTGTCATTCACCATTCTTAAAATAACGTGTATACTTACTGAGTAAAAAGAGGATTACCTTATGCCCAAAAAAACGACTAAAGAACCGAGTTTTGAAGAAACACTGAAACAGCTTGAAACTATCGTCACACATTTAGAAAATGGTGACCTCCCCCTAGATGAAGCATTGAATGAATTTGAAAAAGGGGTCAAGCTTGCCAGAGCGGGTCAAAAACAGTTAAAACAAGCAGAGCAACGGATACAAATTTTATTATCTGAAAATAGTGATGCTGAATTGTCAGATTTTTTAGTGGATGATGATGAATAACTTAAAAACGTTGCAAGATCGTATTGATGCTTTTTTAACGTCGTATTTATCAGAAAAATCGGCATCGACTTTGCAACAAGCTATGAGTTACAGTTTACTTGCTGGTGGTAAGCGAATACGCCCTATTTTAGTCTATTTAACAGGTCAAATGTTTGGTTGTCCACTTGCTAATTTGGACGAACCGGCAGCCGCAATTGAATCGATCCATACCTATTCGCTTATTCATGATGACCTACCTGCTATGGATAATGATGATTTACGGCGAGGTAAACCTACTTGCCATATTCAATTTAATGAAGCACAGGCTATTTTAGCCGGAGACGCATTACAATCATTAGCATTTACATTATTAGCTGAAAGCCAATTCCTCGATGATCAAGCCAAAATTAGAATGATAACCGAGCTGGCACAAGCAAGTGGTTTAGATGGGATGTGTTTAGGACAATCACTTGATTTACAAGCTGAACACCAATCGATATCACTTGAGCATTTACAAAAAATTCACTGCTACAAAACTGGCGCTTTGATAAAAGCAGCGATACGCTTAGGCGCCTATGCGAGCGGTAATCAAGCTATCCCTTATTATGCTAATTTAGATCATTATTCAAAGGCAATTGGACTTGCTTTTCAAATTCAAGATGACATTTTAGATATTATTGGCGAACAAGCCATTATGGGAAAACGACAAGGTTCAGATATTGCACATGAAAAAAGCACTTATCCGTCCTTAATGGGATTAAAAAATGCGCAACAGTTGACACAACAACTTTATCAACAAGCTATCGATAGTGTGAAGCAAATACCTTATAATAGTAAGCCATTACAAGACCTTGCTAGTTATATTATTAATCGTAATAGTTAACACACTCACTCAATAATAAAGATGAATTTAGATAATTATCCGCTATTAAAACAAATTAACTCTCCAACCGATCTTAGGCGCTATCCGCTTTCGCAATTATCTGCGATTTGTCGTGAGCTTAGGCAATTTTTGTTAACTAGTGTAAGTCAATCCAGTGGACATTTAGCTTCCGGTCTTGGCGTAGTTGAATTAACGGTCGCCCTCCATTACGTTTATCATACGCCATTCGATAAAATTATTTGGGATGTTGGACATCAAGCCTATCCACATAAAATTTTAACGGGTCGCCGTGATCAGATGCTGACTATTCGCCAAAAAGACGGCATACATTCTTTTCCACATCGAGAAGAAAGCGAATATGACGTATTAACTACAGGACATTCTTCAACTTCAATCAGTGCAGCATTGGGTATTGCCATTAGTGAACAAAAAAAACAATCAGGTCAAAAAGTTGCAGCCATTATCGGAGACGGTGCATTAACAGCAGGCATGGCATTTGAAGCAATGAATCATGCAGGTCATATCAAACCCGATATGTTAGTGATTATAAATGATAATGATATGTCCATTTCTGAAAATACCGGAGCATTAAATCAACATTTAACGCAAATTCTATCCAGTAAGGCCTATACTTCTTTTCGAGAAAGTGGCAAACGTGTTCTTTCCAATATTCCGCCATTAAAAGAGTTAGTTAAAAAAACAGAAGAACATTTAAAAGGTTTAATCACTCCTGCCATTTTATTTGAAGAACTGGGTTTTAATTACATTGGCCCCATTGACGGACATGATATTGAAAATTTAGTCTCCACATTACAAAGAGTGCGACAATTAAAAGGTCCTCAGTTATTGCATGTCATTACACAAAAAGGGAAAGGCTATGAGCCTGCTGAAAAGAACCCGACACTCTGGCATGGTGTACCAAAGTTTGATCCTATTGATGGAACTTTCCCGTTAGATAAAAAAATTGCACCCACCTATTCGCAAGTTTTTGGTGAATGGCTGTGTGAAATGGCAGAAAAGGACGAGCGATTGATCGCTATTACCCCCGCAATGAGTGAAGGTTCTGGTATGACTGAATTTGCTAAACGTTATCCCAACCAGTTTTATGATGTGGCTATTGCTGAGCAACATGCGGTAACGTTAGCGGCAGGTTTTGCTATTAGTGACTTTAAACCGATTGTGGCAATCTATTCTACTTTTTTACAACGTGCTTATGATCAAGTTATTCATGATATTGCAATACAAAATCTGCCTGTTTTGTTTGCAATAGATCGCGCGGGGATCGTGGGTGCAGATGGAGAAACCCATCAAGGGGCATTTGATTTAAGTTTTTTAAGATGTATACCAAATCTAGTTATCATGACACCAAGTGATGAAAATGAATGTCGTCAAATGCTATATACTGGCTATCTTCATCAAGGGCCTGCAGCGGTACGTTATCCTCGAGGAGAAGGAACAGGAACACCGCTAGCACCTTTAAATGCCATTCCATTAGGTCAATCTAAGGTATGCCGAGAAGGCGAAAAAATAGCTTTACTCAATTTTGGCACATTACTCCCTGAAGTTTTACAAGCTGCCGAGCAAATTAATGCTACAGTTATTGATATGCGCTTTGTAAAACCATTAGATGAGAAAGTACTTTTGCAGATTAGCCAAACCCATAATATACTAGTCACAATAGAAGAAAATAGTATTAAAGGCGGAGCAGGAAGTAGCATCAATGAATTCCTGTTATCGAAAAAAATAAAATGTGATATTTTAAACATTGGATTACCTGACAGGTTTATTCCACAAGGATCACAAAGTGAAATTAGGGCTGAAATGGGATTAAACTCAGAACATATTATCGATAAAATCAATAAATTTATAAATCAATAGGTAAAATATGGAAACTCAAGCTGTCACTATTCAAATTTTTGGACGAACGTTAAAATTTAATTGTCCAGTTGATGAAGTGGACGCCCTCAATAATGCTGCGAGAGATCTCGATCTACGCTTGACAAATTTACGTGAAAAATCACCACAAGTTGGAAGTGATCAACTAATTATGACGGCTGCACTGAATATCTCTTACGAACTGACTAAAGAAAAAGAAAAGAGTGATCAGTTTAGTGGTCGCTTAAAATTATTACAACAGTTACTTGATTCGGCTTTAAACTCTAACAATGAATCACTCTAATTGTAAATTTAATAAAAATACTATTGTATGATTTTTCAAATTTTGTATTATGTTACCCATCTCTGGGATGTTCGCGATTAAGGGTTAGTCCCCTGAGCCGATATTCTTTACTTTAGAATGATGTGACTTTTAATTGGTGTGTATGCCTTAATGTTAAGGAAACCTAAAAATTAAAACACGTTGTTCACCTTGAACCTTGGGTTCAAGGGTTACGACCCTAACGACATCTTGGAGTTTTCCTTTTCTTCATAAGTGATAACTTAATGAACATCCGACAGATTATTCGCCAAAAAAGGCGTCAATTATCGCCTCATGAACGTCAAATTGCCCAGCAACGTATTTACCAAAAAATTGCTGATCATACTGCGATTGGTCAAGCCAAGAATATCGCAATATTTCTCTCTTTTGATGGCGAAATTGAAACTAAACCTATTATTGAATATTTATGGCAGCAAAATAAATCTGTCTATTTACCGATAATTCATCCTTTTGTACCTACTCACTTACTTTTTATTCAATACACCCCTTACAGTCAATTAATCAAAAATAAGTATGGTATCTTAGAACCCGCTTTAAATGTATTAGATGTCATTCCCCATCAAAAATTGGATATTGTTTTCACTCCTTTAGTTGCATTCGATGATCGAGGTTATCGTTTAGGAATGGGTGGCGGATTTTATGATCGTTTGTTAGCTAATTATAAAGCAGACCAAATTTTACCGATTGGTTTAGGGTTTGCCTGCCAAAAAGTTCAGCAACTAAGCAATCAACCTTGGGATATCCAATTACCTCAAATCATTTATGCCTGAATCACCTTTACAATTATATTAAAAAAAGTGATTGAAATTTGTATCATTTAAAATTGAATAGTTGTATACTTATTTACGCTTCATTTCTTAACTTTGTTTTTTTAAACAATGGCTATTCAAAAGTAATAATTTGTAAATTACAATCTTTCTTTTTACAGTATGTTATTCATCCTTTTAGTTCTTTTTTTGTTTTGTATTATTGTTTCATACTCAAGTCTTAGGGAATAAATATTCTAACTCATGGTGGAATTTTATTTCTTAAGACTTTTTTTTATAATAAAAAGGAGTGTAGCAATGTCAGAAAAAAAAGCCTTAACCACCAACAATGGAGCACCAATAGCCGATAATCAAAATTCCCGTACCGCAGGTCCTCGAGGCCCTGTATTAATTGATGATTATCAGCTTATTGAGAAATTAGCACAATTTAATCGTGAGAACATTCCTGAAAGACGTGTACATGCTAAGGGTTCGGGTGCACATGGTACATTTACCGTGACTAATGATATCACTCAATATACTTATGCCAGTATTTTTGCCAAAGTGGGAAAACAAACTCCCGTGTTTGCCCGATTTTCAACTGTTGGTGGTGAACGAGGTTCATCCGATACAGCCCGTGATCCTAGGGGATTTTCTGTAAAATTTTATACCGATCAAGGTAACTGGGATATTGTTGGCAACAATACACCGGTATTTTTTATACGTGATGCCCTCAAATTCCCAGATTTTATTCATACCCAAAAACGTGATCCTAAAACCAACTTAAAAGATCCGCAAATGATGTGGGATTTTTGGTCTTTGTCACCGGAATCACTTCATCAAGTCACCATTCTGTTCTCTGACCGTGGTATTCCTGACGGCTTTAGACATATGCATGGTTTTGGTAGTCATACTTACAGTATTATTAATAAAGATAATGTTCGCACTTGGGTTAAATGGCATTTTAGAACGGAACAAGGTATTAAAAATATCCATCCTAAAAAAGCAGCCGAATTAGATGGTAGTAATCCCGACTCAGCACAAGAAGATTTATTTAATGCAATTGAACGCGGTGACTATCCTAAATGGCGCCTTTACATGCAGGTAATGACTGAAGAACAAGCCAATCATCATCCTGAAAACCCTTTTGATGTGACAAAAGTGTGGTCACAAAAACAGTATCCATTAATTGAAGTGGGCGTAATGGAACTTAATCGTAATCCAGAAAACTATTTTGCTGAAGTTGAACAAGCCGCATTTGAACCAAGTAATGTCGTGCCTGGAACGGGGTTATCGCCAGATAAGATGTTACAAGGGCGAATTTTTGCTTATGCCGATGCACATCGTTATCGTATAGGCACAAACTACCAACAATTACCGATCAATGCGCCGAAATGTCCGGTACACAATTATCAACGTGATGGAGCTATGCGCTTTTATACACCAGATAATGCGCCTAATTATGAGCCAAATAGTGTTGATAGCGCACCTAAACAACAACCACAATATGCTGAGCCACCGATGCATGTGCCTGCTGGTACAATGGATAGACATGATCATCGTGTTGACGATGATTACTATTCACAGCCACGCGCATTATTCAATTTAATGCGTCCCGATCAAAAACAGCTCCTGATTGATAATATTGTCGGTTCAATGAAAAACGTTGATCGTGATATCCAAATTAGACAACTTAAACACTTTTATAAAGTCCACCCTGATTATGGTTCTGGTGTTGCCAATGGGTTAGGAATTGAAATCGATCTTATCAAAAGTTAGTTCACCTTATAACCACAGTGCCGACTTTGCTTAATCGGCACTGTATGGTTAATAAATTTAGCGCTAAGTTAAATAAACAGGCTATTTATTTGTATTTACTTTTATTTTGGCTGGCGAACAGGACTTAACTCTATTGTTGAAAATTCATAGATAAATATAAAACTGTTTTGATGGTTATTTGGAAGAATTTCTTGAGAAAACAATCAAATATTGTTTTATTTACTGCTTGGTTAGTGGTTTAACTAAACCAAGCTTATTGTCCTTTTTTAACTACTTATTTTTTTGTCTGACTATCTCAAATAAGCAAACGCCCGTTGCTACCGAGACATTCAGCGATGACACAATTCCCGCCATTGGAATACTGACCAATTCGTCACAATGTTCTTTGGTTAAACGTCGCATGCCTTCCCCTTCTGCGCCCATAACCAGAGCCAATGGAATATTTGTTGATGATTTGTAAAAGTCAGTTTGATAAAGTGTGTGTTCTGCTTCTCCAGCTGTGCCCACAATCCACACATGATACTCATCTTGTAACATTCGCATGGTACGAGCTAAATTGGTTACCCGAACAACAGGGATACTTTCAGCTGCTCCACAAGCCACTTTTTGTGCCGTCGAATTAAGCGGAGCCGAACGATCTTTCGGGACAATAATAAAATTAACCCCTGCGGCGTCTGCTGTTCTGATGCAGGCACCAAGATTATGTGGATCTGTTACGCCATCTAAAATCAGAATAACGGGATTGGGTTGCTGTTCAACTAGTAATGGAATGTCATTTTCTTGATAGGTACGACAGGGTTTTACTATTGCTAAAATACCTTGATGTACACCATTTTTAGATTTGTCATCTAACCACTGGCGATGGGTTATTTTCACGATTAAACCAAGTTGTTCTATTTCATGCACAAGACTATTAAGACGTTTATCTTCCCGCCCTTTGGCGATGTAAACCTCAATAATTCTTTCAGGGGCACGTGTTAAAAGTGCTTCTATAGCATGGATACCGTAAACTGTTTCACTCATCTATTTTTTACTCTTTACTTTCTTACTTTTAGCCGTTTTACTTGTTGATGTCGATGCGATTTGAACCGCATTTTTATCTACCTTTTTGCGCTTTCCTTTATTTTTATTTGTCGCTTTCACCTTTTTTCTAACGCTGCCACTCACTACTTGTTTTTTGCTTTTACGCTTTTTAGCCGGTGCAATATCGTTATTATTTTTATCATTTAGCTGTTTAGCCTTAGTTTTTGCGGTTTTACCATGACGCTTAGGCTTATTATTACTACTGACCAAGGCAAAATCAATTTTTCTTTCTTCAGGATTAACATTTTCTACTTTAACGCTAACTTTATCACCTAAACGGTAACTGTAATGGGTATTTTCACCAATTAAACGATTTCGAGATGCGTCATATATATAATAATCATTTTCAAGCGATGAAACATGTACCAAACCGTCTATAAACAGATCATCTAATCTGACAAAAAACCCGAAGTTCACAACACTTGATATGGTACCATTAAAGACTTCACCCACATGATCTTGCATATAATCGCACTTGAGCCAATCAACCACATCACGCACTGCCTCATCGGCTCGACGTTCAGTCAGTGAACAATGTTCGCCAAAATAGAGCATTTCGTTAATGGTATAACGATGCCCGCCTGTCTTACTGGTTTTATGCTGTTCATTGGCTAATATCCACTTAATAGTTCGATGTAACAGTAAATCAGGGTAACGTCGAATTGGCGAGGTAAAATGACCATACTCTTCAAGTGCAAGCCCAAAATGACCCCGATTTTCTGGATCATAAATCGCTTGTTTCATCGAACGTAAAATAACTGTCTGTAACATATCACTATCAATACGATCTTCAATCGCTAGCATCAATTCGGCAATATCTTTTGATTTTGGATTACCACCGCCACCTAACGATAATCCTAGTTCTTGTAAGATGCTACGTAAGTTATTCATTCGCTCTTCATCAGGACGATCATGAACACGAAACAAAGCAGGTACGTCCGCTTCAATCACCAGTTTTGCTGCTGCAACATTAGCTAAAATCATACACTCTTCAATAATTTTATGTGCATCATTACGTTGTGCTAACTCAATACTTTCGATCCGTTTATCGGCATTGAAAATGAATTTCGGTTCTTCCGATTCAAAACCAATCGCTCCACGAGCAATTCGTGACTTATCCAATATTTTGTATAAGCCATATAGGTTTTCTAAATGTGGCACTAAATCATGGTAATGTTGACGTAGTTCTTTATCACCGTCTAAAATTTTTGCAACTTTCGTGTAAGTCAATCTGGCATGTGAATTCATCACAGCGTCGTAAAATTGATAACCGGTCAAACGGCCTTTGTTTGATACGGTCATTTCACAAACTAAACATAGTCTATCTACCTGTGGATTAAGCGAACAAAGTCCATTTGATAAAGCTTCAGGCAACATCGGCACGACACGAGAAGGAAAATACACCGATGTACCGCGTAAGCAGGCTTCTTTATCAAGTGCTTTATCGGATCTGACGTAATAACTGACATCGGCTATTGCCACCCATAATCGGTAACCTCCACCACGATTTTTTTGGCAATACACGGCATCATCAAAATCACGTGCATCTTCACCATCAATGGTAACTAAAGGTAGATCCCGTAAATCTTTACGCCCTTTTTTGGCTTTTTCGGGCACTTCATCACCAAATTTACTCACCTCTTTTTCAACGGCTTTAGGAAATTCATATGGGATTTCATGATTACGAAGAGCAATATCTATGGCTAAGTTAGTCCCCATGATTTCACCAAGGACTTCTTTAATGACACCGACCGCTTTTTGACGACGTTCTGGGCGTTGTTGTAACTCAACAACGACGACCGTTCCCATGCGTACTGTGCGTTTCGGTTTACCAGTGATTAAAATATCAAAATTTAAGCGACTATCATCAGGCACCACAAATCCAACGCCTTGTTCAATAAAGTAACGACCAACAATTAAATTACTGCGAGGCTCTAAAATACGCACAACACGTGCTTCTGTTTTTCCACGATATTGATTACTCAGTGGTTGGGCTAAAATTACATCACCTTGTAAGACTTTTTTCATCTGTTCTGGCGATAAAAAGTAATCTTCAGGTTTTCCTTCAACACGTAAAAAGCCAAAACCATCACGATGTGCAATCACCTTCCCCTTAACCATATCTAACTTTTCAGGCAATGCATAACATTTACGGCGTGTAAACACGACTTGACCATCGCGTTCCATTGCACGTAAGCGGCGATGTAGTGCTTCTTTTTGTTCTTCATTTTTAATGGAAACGGCTTGGGCAATTTTTTCTAAATTAGCAGGCTTCGCCTCTTTGGTTAGATAATCTAATATTAATTCGCGACTGGCTATCGGTGAATCATATTTCTGCGCTTCTCGTTCATAGAATGGATCGTTTATCATAAGGAATATCCAGAGATCATATTTAATCGGTAGCATAACATAGAGTTATGTAACTTAAAATAAACATTCCTTTTTACTACTAATCTTTATCGATATAATTTACATAGCTAAACAAAACTAAATTATTAACATCAAAACCAAATCTAATTCGCCATTTCTAAGCCTATAAATGATATAAATTCAATTATGTTTTACTCATCTATTTAGTGTTTTTTTCACGCTCAATGGCGCGATAACCGATATCATGACGATAAAAACAGCCGTGCCAATGGATTTTATCAACTTGTTGATAAGCACGTTGCTGAGCTTCCAATACCGTATCTCCTAAAGCAGTGACACAAAGTACACGACCACCGTTAGTTAACACATGCCCTTTTTCAAAACTCGTACCTGCATGGAAGACTTTACAATCAGCTGTCGATTCAGTAGGTAAACCAATGATTGTATCTTGGGTATTATATTCACCCGGATAACCACCAGCAGCCATAACGACACCTAATGCAGGTCTTCGATCCCAGTTGGATTTAACCGTACTTAATTGACCATTTACCGCCGCCAAACATAACTCAATCAAGTCTGATTGCATACGCATCATAATGGGTTGGGTTTCGGGATCGCCAAAACGACAATTAAATTCAATCACTTTAGGATTACCCTGTTTATCAATCATTAAGCCTGCATACAAAAAACCAACATAAACATTGCCTTCTTGAGCCATGCCATTTACGGTTGGATAGATAATTTGTTCCATAACTTTGGTAAATACCTCATCTGTCACAACAGGTGCTGGAGAGTAAGCGCCCATTCCCCCCGTATTTAAACCCGTATCACCGTCACCGACTCGCTTGTGATCTTGACTTGTTGCCATTGGCTCGACATGCTTGCCATCAACCATGACAATAAAACTAGCTTCTTCGCCCGTTAAAAATTCTTCGATAACCACTCGATGACCCGCATCACCAAATGCATTACCCGCTAGCATATCGCGTACAGCATTTTCAGCTTCTTCAAGGGTCATGGCGACAATAACCCCTTTACCGGCCGCTAGCCCGTCGGCTTTAATCACAATGGGAGCGCATTTTTCACGTATATAGGCAATGGCAGGATCAATTTCAGTAAAAGTTTGATATTCAGCTGTGGGGATTTGGTGACGCGCTAAAAAATCTTTAGTAAAAGCTTTAGAACCTTCTAGCTGAGCTGCCGATTTAGTTGGCCCAAAAATGTTTAATCCAGCTTTTTGAAAACTATCAACAACACCAAGTACTAATGGGACTTCAGGCCCCACTATAGTTAAATCAATTTGCTGTTGCTGGGCAAAATTAAGTAATCCACTAATATCATTTGCTTTGATATTAATATTTTCTAAATTAGGCTCAAGTGCTGTACCTGCATTACCCGGTGCGACAAAAACTTTTGTAACTAAAGGGGACTGTGCCGCTTTCCATGCTAAAGCATGCTCACGACCACCATTACCAATAACTAATACTTTCATACCCATTCCTTTAATTTGTTCTTAACTGACATTTATATTATACGATCAATGTCTAAAATGACGCATATTAGTAAAAATCATTGCAATATTATGTTCATTAGCAGCTTGAATAACCTCATCATCACGGATAGATCCACCTGGTTGAATGACACAAGTTACCCCTACTTTAGCCGCAGCATCAATGCCGTCTCTGAATGGAAAAAATGCATCAGATGCGACCACACAGCCCGCTACTTCTAAATTTTCATCTTTCGCTTTTATACCGGCTATTTTAGCCGAATACACACGACTCATTTGTCCTGCTCCAATTCCAATGGTCATGTTGTCTTTGGCATAAACAATGGCATTTGATTTAACAAACTTAGCCACTTTCCAGCAAAACAGTGCATCTGATAGTTCTTTTTTAGTTGGTTGCCGTTTGGTCACCACTGTCAATTGATTTTCGTTGACCATACTTAAGTCATGTTCTTGAACTAAGAGTCCACCATTTACTCGTTTAAAATCTAAACGACTATTCGATGATTGCGACCATTGACCACATGCTAATACCCGTACATTTTTTTTTGTCTGCATTATGGCAAGTGCATCTTCATTAATTGACGGTGCTATAATCACTTCTACAAATTGGTTTTCTATAACTCTGGTTGCCGTTTTTGAATCTAAAGGACGATTAAAAGCAATAATCCCACCAAAAGCAGACGTTGGATCGGTTTTAAACGCATTTAAGTAAGCATTCAAAAGGGTGTCACTCACAGCCACTCCGCAAGGATTAGCGTGTTTGACAATCACACACGCTGGCTCATCAAATGATTTAACGCATTCAAGTGCTGCATCCGCATCCGCAATATTGTTATAAGAAAGTGCCTTACCTTGTAATTGTTTAGCGGTCGCTATCGATGCGTCGTTTATATCTTCATCAATATAAAAAGCTGCTTTTTGATGTGCATTTTCACCATAACGCATGTCCTGCTTTTTGATAAATTGAAGATTCAATGTTCGTGGAAATTGTCCAGACACTTTATCGGTTTCACCATAATAAGGCGGCACTAACTGCCCAAAATAATTGGCAATCATGCCATCATATTTTGCTGTGTGTTCAAAAGCTTTAATCGCCAAATTGAAACGATATGGGTAGCTAAGAGAATTATCTTGCTGATCAAGCAATTCAATAATGGTCGCATAGTCATTGTAATCAACAACAATAGCGACATCTTGATGATTTTTAGCCGCTGCACGTACCATGGTGGGGCCACCAATATCAATATTTTCAACGGCATCTTCTAAACGGCAATCTGATTTAGCGACGGTGTCAGCAAAGGGATACAAGTTAACCACGACCATATCAATCGGTGCAATTTGATGTTGATGCATCACATCATCATCTAAACCTCGCCGCCCTAAAATTCCACCATGAATTTTAGGATGAAGCGTTTTGACTCTTCCTTCCATCATCTCAGGAAATCCAGTATAGTCTGAAACCTCAATGACGGGAATATTGTGTTTCATAAGCAATTTAGCGGTACCGCCCGTAGAAAGAAGTTCAACGTTTCGTTGATGAAGAGCTTGGGCAAATTCGATAATACCGGTTTTGTCAGATACGCTAAGTAAAGCGCGATGAATAGGTCGAAACTGCTGCATGATGGGGCTCCGAAGTTAATACTTTAAATCCAAATCAATTGAATCGGTATTATATAGAAAAGCATCATCGATGTTTAGTGATTAGTTTATATTCTGATAAATTTAATTATATCCTGCAAAGCGAATCTAACATTTTAAGCCTAGCATATGGAGCATTTGAAAATTTACCTTGAAAAATAGAACAAGCTTTTTTAGCTATAAAAGTGATCTGATTTTAAAAAATAAAGAGTATTGTTTGATTGGTAGTAACCGAAAAATTGATAAATAGGTAGTTCTAATGTATTCCTATCGCAATAAAATTTATTTGGTTAAAAAATGAGTTATCAATAAAGCGGAATAAGCTAAACTAAATTGATAACTCATTAAATAACCAAGCAATAAGGTTTAATCGTCACTATAGCCAAGACTGCGTAATGCACGCTCGTCATCAGCCCAACCCGCTTTGACTTTAACCCATAACTCTAAATGAACCTTGGTATCAAAAAAAGATTGCATATCTTTACGCGCTTCAATCCCAATTTTTTTGATCTTTTCACCTTTATTGCCGATAACCATTTTCTTTTGACCATCACGTTCGACCAATATTAGACCATTGATTCGATACATGCCAGTTCGTTCATCAACTTTGAATTGTTCGATTTCAACGGTTACCGAATAAGGCAATTCATCCCCTAAAAAACGCATTAATTTTTCACGAATGATTTCAGATGCCATAAACCGTTGCGATCGGTCAGTAATGTAATCTTCTGGAAAATGGTGTTCACCAACCGGTAAATGTTTTTTCACAATATCTTTGATGATATCAATGCCTTCACCCTTTTCAGCGCTAATTGGTACGACATCAAGAAAATTGATTTTTTGGCTGATTTCTTGAATATGAGGTAACAATTGGGTTTTATCGGTAACATTATCAATTTTATTAATCACTAATAAGACTGGCGACTTACAATCTTTCAATTTGTTAGCAACCATTTCGTCATCATCTGTCCAGTGTGTCCCCTCAACGACAAAAATCACCAACTCTACATCACCAATAGAACTAGTCGCCGCTCGATTCATAAGGCGATTAATGGCTCTTTTTTCTTCAATGTGAAGACCGGGTGTATCGATATAAATTATTTGGTCATTATCTTGAGTATCAATGCCCACTATACGATGACGTGTTGTTTGAGCTTTACGCGAGGTAATAGAAACTTTTTGACCTAATAATTGATTTAATAATGTTGATTTGCCGACGTTTGGTCGACCTACGATGGCAACGAATCCATAATGTTGTGTTGTTTCTGTCATTTTATACCTAATTGATTGAGTGCTTGTTGAGCAGCAGCTTGTTCGGCTTTACGGCGACTAAGTCCTCGCCCTAAATATTGATGATCATCATTTTCAAGTTTGCATTGAATCAAAAATTCTTGCTCGTGTTTATCACCTGTAACTTCAAGGATCAAATAACAGGGACGTTCTTGATGTATCCCTTGCAAGTATTCTTGAAGTCTTGTTTTCGCATCTTTTTGTTTCACACCCGGCTTAATTTCTGCTAACCGGCTCTGATACCAAGACAGTATTAACCGCCTGACATTTTCAATATTACTATCTAAATAGATCGCACCAATAATGGCTTCAACCGCATCAGCAATAATTGATTCCCGACGAAAACCACCGCTTTTTAATTCACC
Source organism: Gilliamella sp. CG22 (assembly GCF_046635725.1). NCBI lineage: Bacteria > Pseudomonadati > Pseudomonadota > Gammaproteobacteria > Orbales > Orbaceae > Gilliamella > Gilliamella sp. CG22. The sequence goes on along the minus strand of NZ_JBIDFK010000001.1, from coordinate 203,716 downwards.
TTGTCCTAAAGTCAGATAATTTCCTAAATTAAATGCTTTGCCTATTTCAGCCAATGTTGTGCCACAAACTAAGCTTGCTCGCATCTGACTTAAATCACCTTCATCTTGCTGTTTAAATCGATGAAAAAGATCGTCTGCAATGGCAAAGCTTAAAATAGAATCGCCTAGAAACTCTAGGCGTTCGTTATGTCGTTTATTCGCACTTCGATGAGTTAAGGCTAATTCAAGTAATGAAAGGTTTTGAAACTGATAGCCAATCGACTGTTGCAATGATTTTAAATTTTTAATACTCATGGCGACTAGTGTATGCCTCCAATACGGCTAAAGCGAATACCCGTAGGCCATTCATCGGGTTGTTTTTCAAAGCTAATCCATATTGCTGTCGCTTTACCAACGAAGTTTGATTCAGGCACAAATCCAAAATAACGGCTGTCGCCACTGTTATCACGATTATCACCCATCATAAAGTAATTGCCTTCTGGTACAACCCAAGTCGCAAGCGGTTGTCCATTTTGATGGAAGAAGTATTGAGGTTTTTCAATTATGTTTTCCGTTGTTAAAATATCGTGTGGTTCATCACCCAGTGTTTCTTGCTGTATGTTTATATTTAATGATTCGACAGAGTTTGAATCAGCAATACCTTTTTCTTTATACTGTTCTAAAGTATAAAAATTAGGCCCTGATTTGAATTGCTGATAAACTTGTTTCCAATTACTTAATTTTGGTTCACTGTAATGTAAATCCAGTGGTTGCGTTTTTTGCCCTACACAGTTGGTATCACTACTTTGGCAAGCAGGATAAATAAAGAGTTTTTTGTCTTGAACTGAGTAAACAATTTTATCACCTGGCAAGCCAACTACACGCTTAATTAAATCAATTTTTGAACCATCTGGGTGTTTAAAAACGGCAACATCTCCTCGTTTAGGATGCCCTGTCGATATAATGACCGTATTAGTAATGGGATCACGCAATCCATAAGAATATTTCTGAACAGCAATAAAATCACCAATCAAAAGTGTCTGCATCATCGAACCAGACGGAATCTGAAACGGTTCATATAGAAACGAGCGGATGAAAAATACAACAAAAAGAACGGGGAAAAATGAGGCTAAATTCTCTACCCAACCTTTTGGTTTACCGACTTGAGCCAGCACTTTTCCATCGATTTCACCATTGCATTGTTTACGGACTTCCTCAACTTTACGCTGTCTTGCAGGCTTCCAGCGGTATTTTTCTAAAAACCAAAAGATACCTGTTATCAATGTTGCTATTGTTAATATGATGGCGAATGTATTAGCCATTTTTTTTCCTCTTTTACTGGTTAATCTTTACCGACATGTAAAATAGCTAAAAACGCTTCTTGTGGTAATTCAACATTACCCACTTGTTTCATGCGTTTTTTACCCTCTTTTTGCTTTTGTAAAAGTTTTTTCTTACGACTAACGTCACCACCATAACATTTTGCTAATACATTTTTACGTAATTGCTTAACGGTTGAACGAGCAATGATATGATTTCCGATTGCTGCTTGAATAGCAATATCAAATTGTTGACGTGGAATTAAATCTTTCATTTTTTCAACTAATTCGCGACCGCGATAAGGTGCATTGTCCTTATGAGTGATTAACGCTAACGCATCAACACGTTCTCCGTTAATAAGTACATCTAACCTGACCATATCGGCAACTTGGAAACGTTTGAAACTGTAATCCAATGAAGCATAACCACGAGAAGTTGACTTTAACTTGTCAAAGAAATCTAAAACCACTTCGGTCATAGGGATTTCATAGGTTAGCGACACCTGATTTCCATGATAAACCATATGCGTTTGTACCCCACGCTTTTCAACACAAAGTGTAATAACATTGCCAAGATAAGTCTGTGGTACCAAAATGTTACACTCAGCAATAGGCTCACGCAATTCTTGAATATTGTTAACAGCAGGTAGTTTAGCAGGGCTGTCAACATAGATTATCTCGTTTGACGTTGTCAGCACTTCGTAAACTACTGTTGGCGCTGTCGTAATCAAATCTAAGTTGTATTCACGCTCTAACCGCTCTTGAATGATTTCCATGTGTAATAATCCAAGGAAACCACAACGGAAACCAAACCCTAATGCACCTGAGTTTTCTGGCTCATAAAATAGCGATGCATCATTTAGGCTTAGTTTTCCAAGTGCATCACGAAAGGCTTCATAATCATCCGAACTAGTCGGGAATAACCCAGCATAAACCTGGGGTTTTACTTTTTTGAACCCCGGTAATGGGTTTTCTGCTGGTGTTTTAGCAGATGTTAATGTATCACCAACAGGAGCCCCTAAAATATCTTTAATTGCACAGACAACCCAACCTACTTCACCACATTGTAAACAGGTTTTGTCGACTTGTTTTGGGGTAAATATTCCAAGGCGATCAACATTGTAAGTCATACCTGTGCTCATCACTTTGATTTTATCCCCTTTCTTTAATTCACCATTTTTAATGCGAATTAAAGACACAACACCAAGATAATTATCAAACCATGAATCAATTATCAATGCCTGCAAAGGTGCATTTGAATCGCCTTCAGGTGGCGGAATATCATTAACCAATTGTTCGAGTACATCAATAACCCCCACACCTGTTTTTGCTGAACAGCGAACAGCATTAGAGGCATCAATACCAACAATATCTTCGATTTCTTCTGCCACACGTTCCGGCTCAGCAGCGGGCAAATCAATTTTATTTAGCACTGGGACAACTTCAAGATTCATATCTAAAGCGGTATAACAGTTTGCCAGAGTTTGTGCTTCAACGCCTTGACCTGCATCAACCACTAACAGCGCCCCTTCACAAGCCGCTAACGATCGCGATACTTCGTAAGAGAAGTCAACATGACCGGGGGTGTCAATAAAATTAAGCTGATATGTCTCACCATTTTTTGCATGATAATCGAGCGTAACACTTTGTGCTTTAATTGTTATACCACGTTCACGTTCAAGATCCATTGAATCTAAAACTTGTGCTGCCATTTCACGATCAGACAGACCTCCACAAATTTGTATGATGCGGTCTGAAAGTGTAGATTTACCATGGTCAATATGAGCAATAATTGAAAAATTGCGGATATTTTTATTCATATCAATAAATTATATTTTGTATTTTAGTTGTAAACAATTAACTATTTAAATACCGAATAGTGATAAACAGTATCTCATAATAATTATAAAGCTAGAAAGAGTAGCATTTTACACATTTATCACTGCTAAGCATAGCGTTATCGAGAAGTTAACCACTATTTCTCAATAATATTTTGTGCAATACGTTCTATAGTCGTTCGCGGTAGATTACCAATAATGATAATATTCTTTTTAGCAATATTGGTTGAAAAAATGGTTCGTCCACCTTGTTGGATAAACTGATTAGCCTGATTTGCTTTTTCGGAAGAAACATTGACCGTAAATGAAAAAACGCCATCTGAAAAAAGCTTTGTAGCTATATCTGAATTATAAAAATTGACATTATATGCTGCCACTTCTTTAAATCCTTTAGGTAGCCATGCTAATCGCCATGAATCGAGTACGTTTTCTTGTTTTTCAATAGATAATAAAATAGGGTAGCTTCGAGTTTCGATGTATTCCTTTACTGCTTTTTTATCAAAATTTTCGTCGAGATCGACTACCTTAAGTTGGCTGATAATTTCGCTATGTTGATCTAATAAATCTATACGAATCGGTAGGTAAATTTCATCATCAACCCAAATAACATAGCTATAACGATCTTTATCTTTTGCGACCATTTTAACCAATTGTACGCTACGATTTGCTGTCCGTGTTTTTCCTAATAAAGTAAAGTCATATACATCGGTAAGTTCATTAAAATCGTTATATATAATATCTGGGAAAGCCTCAACAATTCGTGAACTGCTTATCGAAAAAGACTCGCTATCCGGTTGGAAGTAGCTAATGACGTTTTCATGTAAAATAATTTCTCTCGCAGCACCTTCAAGATAAAGTAACAACGCTTTGACATCTTTTTTATTTTCCGCACCTAAATGCGTATATTCATATGTACTAACGTATTGATTTTTATCTTGTGATAAGAAGTGAATTTGATAATCTTGAGTTTGCACTGCCTTGCTCATTTTATTAAGCAGAGCGACAGGATCATTATTTTCACTAGCTTGAATTGACAGGGACATTAGCAGAAAAAACAGACTAGCAAATATATAGCTACTCTGTTTTATCATTGTTTGGAAATTTGAATAAAATTTTAATTTCATTTCGGATTACTGAGCATTTAACCTTTTTTGCAGTTCATAATCTTGTACAAGTAATCTGATTTTATCATATTGTCTTTTTTCTAGAAGTTGCTGATCATTCTGTTGCTGTAGTCCTCCAACAGGAGCAACATTGACACCAACAGGGATGGTATTTAAAGTTGGGATATTACTATCACTATCAGATTGACGTTGTTGATATTGTACACCCGCAATAATCGCTAAAGTAACGCAAGCAGCAAGACCAACTTGACTGACTTTTGCCATGACGTCTTTGAGACGAATCCAAATAAGATTTTGTTTATTTGGTCGCGATATTTCATCCTGATTAGGTTGATTGGTTAATTTGTTATAGATATCTTCTTTAGCAATGGCGTTTGCCACTTGTTTAGAAATATCCAAAGTTAATGCGCTACTATGCAAGTCACCACGCATTGCTTCTCTGGCAATATGATAGCGATGCCAACATGATTGAAGGCTTTCATCATTTGATATTTCATCAATGAAATGATCACTTGTAAACTCGCCATCCATAAGCAATGAAAGTTGCTCTTTCTGTTCAATTCGCATAGTAGATACCTTAAATTTATGACTACTCATTATCATTTTGTATTCAACCAATTAATGGTTTTAATTTTTCATCAATCGCATCTCTTGCTCTAAAAATGCGTGATCTCACTGTTCCAACCGGCGTATCCATTATTTCTGCAATCTCCTCATAACTTAAACCATCAATTTCACGTAATGTAATTGCTATTCTTAAATCATCAGGAAGCGCATCAATTGCTTCAAATACGGCTTTTTTAACTTCATCAGAAAGCGCTAAATTCTCAGGATTATCAAGATCCCTGAGCGAATCAGCTCCTTCATAACTTTCCGCCTCGCTTGCATCAATATCCGATGAAGGTGGTCTTCGACCTTGAGACGTTAAATAATTCTTTGCTGTGTTAACCGCTATGCGGTATAACCATGTGTAAAAAACACTTTCCCCTTTAAATAAGCTTAACGAACGATAAGCTTTGATAAAGGTTTCTTGTACAACATCTGGCACTTCAGAAGCGAGTACATAACGAGAAACCAAGTGAGACAATTTATTTTGATAACGAACCACAAGTAAATTGAACGCATTTTTATCTCCGTTTAATACACGGTCAACTAAAACTTGGTCTGTTACTTGCTCCCCCATTAAAGGCCATTCCTCATTATGTTAATAACTGTTGCTCGGCCAAAACGCTGCACTCACACAGTTAGATTCTTAAATTAAAAAAAAGTTCCATTATTTTAATAGAAATTTTAATTTGGGATCTATTAATAATTAGATTAAAGTTTTTTAAAATTAAAACCAGTTGATTTATTTAACTATTTTTCATAACACTATTGTGTAATGACATTTTAAATAATGCTAATTTAATAAAAAGATCTCACGCTTACCAGCATCATTATAGGTGATTTGGTAGAATTGAGGTAGATTAAAATTGACTGAACTACTCGTTTTAAAGGTAAAACGATCATCGGATAGCACATAAAAATCATTTATATCTTTAACCATACTCTCCTTTGTGCCGTTGCAATTACGGTAAATTTCTATTTGGTTATTTTCATTCAAAATGTAAAGATCGAATCCTGAATCGGTATCTTCAAAAAAGAATTGAATGATTCCCTCATAGGCAACACTGTCAATTTCTTTTGGTAACTCATTTGTTTGATCCAAAATATTTAACGGGCGACCTTGTACTTTATTGTTCGATACTGCCCCATAAAAATCGATTGCATTATCAAACTGATGAAAAGAGACCCCTAACCTTTCAAAAAAGAGATACCATGAAGAACCACCTATCCGTAATGGTTTAACCTGTGTCGAATTATTTTGTGTCGTGGTTAATCGTAATTCTATACACTCATCCATTAATGTTTTCATTTGTTGCTTAATTTCATTACCTAAATATTTACTGTAGCAAAAAATTTCCATAGGATTAGGTAAATCCGCATCTTTGTGCATGCGATTTAATAACGTTTTAATCGCTTCCAGTACGCACAACGCTCCGCTAAAATGTAGTACACGTATTTCATTCCATGAATTGCGATAAAGCAAATCAACCGATCCCACTAAACTTAACTCTTTTTTTCCGTAATTTAACACATTGTTGCTAAACTCAAATTCAAAATCTAGATTAGTACTAGGATCATCTTCAAGATTTAACATGATTGCTAAATGACGAATTTCACAAGGCCCATATAACTGTTCTTCCGTCGCCTTTGGAATTTCTATAGGAAAATATTCTTTTAAGTTTTCAATTAATTTATTGATTTTCGAGTTATCTCTTTTTTCACCGTCATGACAGTAAAATTGAGTTTTATCTGAGATTAAGCCATTAAAATAACACCAACCGACTAGTTTAACCAGATATTTACTATATTCTAAATATTGATGACCTGAAATTGAGTTTAATACCGGTTTTTGATTATACACATACCAACCAGCACGATTAATTCTATCTTCTTTTACGTGGATAAACGTTAATGCTTGTTCTTGCAAATTATTAGCAATATTTAACTTTAACGTCGTTATTTTTCCGGGTAATACTTCAAAAGAAGCGTAAAGCTTACGAGTTAATATTGCCATATCTTGTGGACTAATGAGAGAATCCAAATTATTACGGCGCCCAAAATTAAGTAAATTTCGGTATCCTGTCATCATGGTTTGCAGTAATATTTCATGCATTTCTCGAACTTGCTCTATCTTCCAAGTATGACTCGCATCCAATTTAGCTAAACGCTCTGACGTCCAGCCCCACTCTTTTACCAGATCATTCAAAACGTCCCGACGCCATGAAACAGCTTTTTTTGTTTGAGAAAGTTTTTCGTTTACTTTTAGATAAAAACAGATTCTGATCAGATCCAGCCTTTCAAAATCTTTAATCTCGATTAAATATTGAGTGATCCTATCTAAAAGCATATAGTAAGAATCTAAATTTATTCCCTTTTGAGTTAGCGATTTTTGGATACATTCTCGCATTTCATAAGCTATGGGTCTATTTTGCGGATATATCCAAGAATAAGCTTCTAGTAGTAACGTTTTGAGCACCGCTTTAAAAGGAGAATCGATACTTTTGTAGAGTTGCCATAAACTGGCTCCAAAATACTCTTCAGCAGAAAGACCTGTTAAAGGTCCAAAATCGATCCACTCTTCCCGCTTAATTAGCTTTGAATCAACCAAAGCATTCACACACTGTTCATAAGTCGAATAGCTAACGTTATTCACGGTGAAGTTATAGGGCACCACAAACCATAACAGATATTTTCCTGCTAATAGTGTGGCTGTTCGATAAAATTCCTCAAGTAATAAAATGTGTTGCGCAGAACCACAATTTTCCCCCATTAAACATTCATGATGTTTATTGATGAAGCGATCCACATCAACGACAAATAAGGTTAATTTTACATTTAGTTCTTTAGCCCAATTTTCGACTAAACGACATTTTTCAATTAAGGCTTGCTTTCTTTTTTCGGATAAATTATTTTCAATACAAAGCCAAATATCTAAATCGGATTCGACTGATTGTCCAATGGAACATGTACTACCCATGGAGTAGAGTGCCGATATTTCGGGATTGTTCACATTTGGAATAGCCTCAAATTCAAAACAGTTCTTGAGTTGCGAACAAATCTCATCGGTTGTCTGGTAATAAGCGATTCCTGATGGAGTATCTTCAGCAAGATAGCCAGGCAATTTAGGGTGATGAAAATGAAAAATGGCGGGTAGCAAAGAAAATACACGTTGAAACTCAATTGACATCCCAGTCAAAGCACGTTCATGTTTTAGATGAACAAGATCTTTAAGTTCTTTTTTTATGTTATTAATATAATATAGCATAACTTTATCTGGATGAAACACGTGTACTCCTAACGGACTGCCTCAATCTAACATTTTATGAGTAGAAGGTAAATAGAATAAAAAATATAAAAATTTGTTAAGTGAACTATTATGATAACAATAGAAAAAATTACGAATCAATTTAAAACAAATAGTAACGCGAGCTCGATTGATAACAAAGCTGCAGTACTTTTACCCATTATTAACGATGGCAAACAACCTCAATTGTTATTTCAGGTCAGATCGAACAAACTTAAATGGCAACCAGGCGATATCTGTTTTCCTGGCGGTCGGGTAGAATTGACTGACTTAGATCCAGAATATACCGCAAAAAGAGAAACATTTGAAGAATTAGGTATCCCAATGAGTCAAATGACTATTTTAGGAAAAATGCCTAAATTTATCGCCACATTGGGGCTAGTCATTTATCCGTTTGTTGCAAAAATAGATTCCCTTGATAATTTACAGCTTAATCGTTATGAGGTCGAACAAATATTTACCGTACCGATTGATTGGTTTATTGAAAATCCCCCGCAACAAGCTGTAATGCTAATCGGGCATAAACCATCAGATAACTTTCCTTTTCATCTATTACCAAATATCCGCTCTGACTGGCAAAAAAGATCGGAGCATAATATCTTGTATTATTCATATAATAATCGTATTATTTGGGGATTAACTGCCCAAATTTTATCTAATTTTATCAATACAATTAGTCGTTAGTTAAAATGGATAACTCGAAACCAATTTAATTATTCATTTAATTAAAGCTTTTTTTGTAGCAATTTGTAGTAATTTTAGCAATTAATGCTAAACAATATGTCCATGTAACAAAAAATCCTTGAGAATCACTCAGTAAATATTTTAAATAGATAGCGTTGTTTAATTTATCTCTCGTTAACAACTTTACGTCTGAACACTTTTGAAAGTTAAAAAAAGACAACATCTGAGAGCTACTTAAGATTTCTACACTCTCTATTAAAGATTTCATCTCTACCCATTGAATAATTGTTAAACATTGATTATTAATTTCAATCATTTAAAAAATAAGGGTATTATCATGAAACGTTTCAATAAATCATCGATCGCATTAGCTGTAGTATTATCGTTACCGTTCGTTAGTGTTTATGCTGCCTTACCTTTAACCGATGAAGAAAGTAGTAATTTAATTCCAATGAAAGAGATTTCGGTAACAGGTAATTATTTGCAAGCGCAAAATGCGGAAGATGATATTTCAAAAGCAGCCGATGAAGCTGGAGCTAAGTATTATCATATTAAAGCACTTGAAGCGGCAGAAACATCAAGCTCAGCTGATTCTGCTATTGTCTATGCTGATATTTATCAATCTAATGCACCGATTGCATTAAATAAAGAAGAAACAACTTATAATGGTATAGTTGCTTATGAACGTAACAAAGCACTTTATTATTTACCATTTGAAGTTGTCAAATTTAAAGGAAGTTTTAACAACACATCTGAAATCACCACTGAAGCAAGTAAAATCGCAGCAGATAAAGATGCTTATGCCTTTTATATCAGCTCTATCGAGCCTTCTAATCTAAAAAATCAATCTCAAGATGTTGAAGTTGCTTTATATAAAAAAGATGCGCCAGTAAGAGATTATATCGTTACCAAAGCAATTGAAGGTGAAGATGCTTATGAAATCAGTAGTGATGCATTTAAAACGATGAAACCTTATACCACAATTGTTTTCCATGGCGTCTTTAACAACACTACTGAAATAAGTGCTGCTGCACAGAAACATGCAATTGCAAATGGCGCTCAATTTTATTACGTGAAAGAGGTATCAACCAACCCAGCCAATACAGCACAAACAGTTTATGTTAATTTATATAAATAAAATATCTTAATTGCATTTTCCACGTGTTAGAGAACTCAATCACTTTAACCCGTGGAAAACATAAAATCTTACAATACTTAAATAGTGAATAATGCTGTTTAAATAGCCAACCTTTATCTGTTTAATAATTTATTTGTTAAAAACATATATCTAAATTCATTACAAAACATAATTTTAAGAAACACCTGATTTTTCTCATTTTCAATCACTGCATTAAAACGGTTGGGAAACGTATGTTATTAAAAAATGTTAGGATTAAACGATATATCAATGTTACGAAAAAAATATTAAAACACAGTTCTTTTGTCATCATTTTTGTTAGTTCAACAACTGATGCACTCAGTGCTAAAACAGCGCAAGTTATTCAAGGCACTGCGCCTTATTTTACTCAAGCTGACAAAGTAGGGGTTGAAGGTGCTCGTGATTACGATAAAGCAAATTTTATTTATTTTGGTGTTAAATTCAAAGGTGCAACGTATTCGGGAATGAATGATCTAAACATGGCGATAAAACAATCTGGATTTTCCGCCGTCGATCCAAACACAACCACACCCAATCAACTGTTAGCGCTGTTAAAATCCAGTTATGGATTAGAGGGGACTATACTTCCATTTAACCCTTTGTTAGTTGCCGATGATAGGAATAATGTTGCTGATGATGAAGGTGATATTCCAATTAAAATAAATCCTCCTGATGCAGGATTAAAAATCGATTGGTTTTATCGCTCTATCAATCAATCTTTTTTGTTGCTGGAATCAGATAGAAATAGAACTTTTTGTGAATTGGCTCGATTAGGTTGGAATCCCTATATTCGAATATCAGGCCCTGTTGTTTTAGTGACCGAATTTGGAGAACCAAACTTCAGAGTTTATGCATCGCCTAAACGGGACTTTTTTATTTATAATGCAATTAGACCCACCGTATGCGCAGCCAAACCTTCTATTGCTTACTCATTTGTTTTTGAAGGTCGGGATTATACAGGAGACTGGGCTAAACTAACTTGGGGTGAAAATAATGAATATACGTATGACTCTGGTCTGGTTAATAAGGTGCGTTCAAAAGGTTTTCCAACAACTGGGTTTGACCATGCTCAATTCACCATGTCTTTTGCAGGTGTTCCATTTGATTTATCCACCATTTCAACATCGACAAATTCAAATGGTGTAAATCTGACAACTAATCTTCTTAAAAACAATGATATTGATGACTACTTAGTTAATACTTCTCTGCAATTTCATTTATCCGGAAAAGCGATCGACAAGCCTACTTTTTCAATCAAGTCCAATGGGAACGAAATATACACTTTTACAATTAATAAATGGTTTGCTACGTCTGATTTAAATGCAACCACTTATGACCAAAGTGCACAAGCTTGCCAAGGCAATTATGTTGTTCCAACGATTGAAGACTTTACCAATAGTGATCAAACAATTATCACTTCTGGAGCATGTAAATCAGATAACAACTCTAACAATTGTCTGGCAATTAAGAGTAATCATTATTATCGAAAAGTTGGAAAGAGTCTTTTTGCTGAATGGGGCGATATCACCAATGAACAAAACCAGTATTACCATGCTTATCCAGGTAATAACTTTCCTAAAAATATTTTATATTGGACATCGGAAGAAAGAGATACTAATCATCAATATGCAGTGGGGCCATCTATTGGTGCGATTGAATGGTTAGCGAAAGATGAACCGATCAATTTTGTTTGTGTGCTTAAATGATAACGCGTCTGTTCGAGGATTTTGCTGTAATCATACGCTTATTTGAACTGATGATTTAAAAAATAATAGTGATAAATTGATTTTTTTAAAATATAAAATATTGAAGTTTACTGAAGCGATGCCAATTTGAACAAAATTTATTGAAATTTAAATTTAGATCTTATTGGAAAATAGAAACGATTGATTCTTTGTAATAAGAAAAGAAGAATAAATGGCTGGGGTACCAGGATTCGAACCTGGGCATGGCGGGATCAAAACCCGCTGCCTTACCGCTTGGCTATACCCCAATATTATTCAGGAAAAAGATATCTAGTGGTACGGGTAGTGAGATTTGAACTCGCACACCTTTTCGGAACTAGAACCTGAATCTAGCGCATCTACCAATTCCGCCATACCCGTATTGGAATACTCAAGAAAGTAACAAACAGAGATAAAACAGATTAACTAATAGATATCAAAATATGCAGATTGGAATGGCTGGGGTACCAGGATTCGAACCTGGGCGTGGCGGGATCAAAACCCGCTGCCTTACCGCTTGGCTATACCCCAATAAAGGATAACATTAAGATTAAAATGGTGCGGGTGAAGGGACTTGAACCCCCACGCCTCGCGGCGCCAGAACCTAAATCTGGTGCGTCTACCAATTTCGCCACACCCGCATGATATACTTCCGGTAAAAGTATAACTTAATCTTAATGGTGGCTACGACGGGATTCGAACCTGTGACCCCATCATTATGAGTGATGTGCTCTAACCAGCTGAGCTACGTAGCCATTTCATTCGCAACGTCATAACCAACACTGCGAGGCGCATTATGCTTGTGTTGAGGCAAATCGTCAACCCTTTTTTTTAGATATTTTAAAAAAAAGTTATGATTGATTAAGTTGCAAGCGAATCCAGTTTAATATCACTTCAATTCGCCTTTTTTGCAACTCAAGATTAATGGATTGTCCAGTAAACCCTTGAGCAATAATTTCCTGCACATTCACACTATAGGCTAAATTATAAGCATGTTCAAGATATTGAGCTTGCGGATAAGTTGCGCTTTCATTGAAAGCTTCACTGGCAATAATCAATTGCTTTAAATGATGAGGATGACGCCAAACATCAATACCATTTAATAATTCTAAAATTTGTGAAGCGCTTTGCACTGTTATATGACTAACAACCTTTCTGTATTGTTGAACTATTTTGGCAATTTTAGAAAATGAAGTTGGTGCTTTTATCTGTTTACATAAACGTTCAACGGAATCTTTACTGATTAAATCACCACATAAAACGCCAAAACGCACAGTTAACTCATGGGTAAGTTTTACTGATTTTTTTAAAGCATAGATTATATTGGTCGTTAACACTAATTCAGGAAATAAAATTTGAAGTGCTCCGCATTGCTCAAGGACTTGGAAATAAATTTGTGGATTTTCGCTGGCTAATGCTTTTTCCGTTTCTTTCCACACTCTTTCAGGAGTGAGATAGCTTATTTCGCCTATGGATATCATCTCTTTCATAAGATCCATTGTTTCTTGAGCGATTGTAAATCCTAAATGATGATACCGAGCAGCAAAACGGGCTACGCGTAAAACACGTAAGGGATCTTCGCGAAAAGCACTTGAAACATGACGCAACAATCTTTGATTAATATCATCTACGCCATGGTAAGGATCGACAATATTCCCCTGCTCATCCATGGCAATAGCATTAATGGTGAGATCCCGACGAATTAAATCTTGTTCTAAGGTAATTTCTTTACTGAAATCACAAATAAAGCCACAATACCCTTTTCCTGATTTACGTTCAGTACGCGCTAAAGCATATTCTTCTTTCGTTTTTGGATGTAAAAATACCGGAAAGTCTCGACCGACTTGCTCAAAACCTAACAAAATAAGTTCTTCGGGGGTTGCGCCAACGACAACCCAATCTCGATCGAAAACTGGCAGACCTAATAATCTATCCCGAACTGCTCCACCAACAAGATAGACTTCACTCATCTAACGCATCCAACGGTCTTTTTTACTTCGGCGAGGCATAATAATAGGTAAAATAAGACCTAAGATAAGTCCACCACCTGCAACAAGACCACCATAAGTAAACCAAGTCACAATTAAGTCACGTCGCTTATCATCTACTTGATTTAACATTGAGTCTAACATTGCTGCTTGTTCTTTTACTTGTTTCTCCAATTCGATATTTTTATTTTTCAAGTTCTGAACTAATTCTTCTGAGGTTCGTAATTGTTGCACATAGTCGGTCACTAATTTCTGTTGATATTTATCCGCATTATCAACTTTATCTTTGTATTCGGCTATTTTAGCTTCCAAATAAGGAATACGCTCTTTAAGGCTTGGTGTATCGCTTAATTTATTGGTTTCGATCCATGCCACATTGCCACTTTTCAGCAGCAGCTTAGTGTATTTACCATCCGCACTTCTTTCAAGCGCATTGACTTTTGAACCACTTTTGATCGTATTTGTGAAAGCATGTTGTTGGCTAGGACCACGACGTAAGTAAACATCAACCTCATCAATAACATATTTATCAACAGCATTTGCACTAAAAGCAACTGCAATAAGAGAAATTAAGGTAAAAATATTTTGTTTCTTCATAAAATTTCAACTAATCATCCATAAATAATTACATAATAACATAAAAATTGGATATTTCGCATAATCATTTTACATTTTATGTTTCTTAATTATCCAATACTTAATTCGCCTCATCAATTGAAAACGATTACATTTTTATGCGATCTTAATCACAGATTAAAAAATTTATTATTTAAATAAAAGAGAATAATCGCTAATTTATATTTAGCAAAGCAATTAACAATGGGAGATATTATGAACTGCCGTCTTAGCAATAAAAATTTAGATATTCTTATTCGAACAAAACCCTATGCAGAATTATGTTATTTTGGTAAACGATTACATGATGATCACATTGAAAATTATGATTTATTTATTCTGGCAGTGCCAAATTCACGCATTGATGTTCACGTCCCTTTTACTCTCTGTCCAGAAGAAGGATTAGGTAATTTTAGTACGCCAGGATTAGAAGGACACAGGAATGGAAAAGATTGGTCTCCCGTATTTGTTACCAAAGATGTAAAAAAATCAGACAATCAAATAACAATTATCAGTGAAGACAGTATCGCAAAATTACGTTTAACCAGTCAGTTTATTTTGGATGATTGTGGGGTATTACAATGTCAAAATAGCCTGACCAACTTAGGTGAAGAACCTTATTCAGTCAATCGATTATCAATAACGCTTCCTATTCCTGAACGTGCACAAGAATTAATGGCTTTTAGTGGACGCTGGATTAAAGAATTTTTTCCTCACAGAACAAAAATTGAACATTGTAGCTATTTACAAGAAAATCGCCGAGGAAGAACTTCACATGAATATTTCCCTGGTATGATTGTTGGTACCACAGGGTTTAAAGAACAAACAGGCGAAGTTTGGGGAATTCATTTAGGTTGGAGTGGTAATCATCGTATCCAAGTTGCGGTTAAAAGTAATGGTAAACGCTTTATTCAAGCCGAAGCATTATATAGCGCAGGCGAAATATCGCTCGCCCAAGGTGAAACCCTTACAACACCATGGCTATATGCCACTTACAGTGATGAAGGTTTAAATAAAATGAGTCACCACTTTCATCAATTTCTGCGTAACAATATTATCACCTTTCCACAAAATAAAGCACGTCCTGTTCATCTTAATACTTGGGAAGGTATCTTTTTTGACCATAATCCAGATTACATTATGAAAATGGCAAGTAAAGCGGCACAAATGGGCGTTGAGCGCTTTATTATCGACGACGGTTGGTTTGGCAAGCGTGATGACGATTACCAAGGTTTAGGTGATTGGTACCTTGATGAACGAAAATACCCCAATGGACTTGAACCGGTTATCGAGCACGTGAAAAATTTGGGCATGGAATTTGGTATTTGGGTTGAGCCTGAAATGATCAACAAAAACTCGGATTTATATCGAGCACATCCTGATTGGCTACTTGAGTTATCGGGTTATCAACAACCTGAAGGACGTCATCAATATTTATTAGATTTGCAAAATCCTGCTGTTATTGATTATTTACTTGAAAGATTAATATGGTTACTGGGTAGTTATGATATTGATTATATCAAATGGGATATGAATCGAGAAATTGTTCAAGCGGGTCACAATGGCAATCCAGCTATTGTTGGACAAACAAAAGCATTGTATCGTTTACTCGATATTTTACGAGAAAAATTTCCGAACGTAGAAATCGAATCATGTTCATCAGGGGGGGGACGGATAGATTATGAAATATTAAAACGAACACAACGATTCTGGACTTCAGATTCTAACGATGCATTAGACAGACAAATCATTCAACGCGGAATGAGTTATTTCTTCCCGCCAGAAGTCATGGGCGCACATATTGGTGGCGCTTTGTGTCATACAACTTATCGTGAACTGAACATGAATCTTAGGGGATTAACTGCTTTATTTGGTCATATGGGCGTTGAACTTGACCCCGTAAAAGAATCAGAAGTTGAACAGCATGCATTTGCACATTATATTGGACTACATAAACAATTACGAAATTTATTGCATAATGGTAACAATTATCGATTGGATGTTGATGACAGCAATGCAATGCAAAGTTATGGAGTAGTAAGCCAAGATAAAAATGATGCTGCGTTTATCATTGCCCAATTAACCTTACCAACTTATGCTTTAAGTGGTAACTTACGCTTGACTGGTCTACTGCCCGAAAAACAATATTTGATTGAAATACTTGATCTACCTGATAATATTGATCCGAAAATAAATGGACATGTAATGAAAGCTCTACCTTATTGGATGGACAACAAAACGATATTATCAGGCGACTGGTTAATGCAAATTGGACTACCTTTACCCGTTTTAGATCCTGCAACAGCAATGTTAATTAGAGTGGTAGCTCAATAAAAACTTTTGACTTACAAAGCACACAATAAATTTACAAAAAATTAATATTTTTTTGAAAATAACAAGGGGAAAAAGGCCATAATGCAATTTTCCCTTTGTATTAAATTAAGTTTGTATGATCAGAATTTAATCGAATTATTGGCAAATAGTTTTTTTTCCTTTATTATAATTAGTTAGGAATAATAAATAGTTATAGTCAATTATTAAGAGAAACAAACTGGATCAACTAAAAGAAGTTTTAAGATGTAAGTAAAGTAAAAGATATTTTAGTACAGATTACTTCCCGCTTTACAAATACTTTTCATTTTTATTTCGTTGGTAGTCTACATAGCTCTATATTGGCAATCTTAAATTATAAAAATTTACATGAAATAAATTTAGTTTGAGTAATTATTTTAGCGATAGTAATTTAATAAAAGGTTTTTTTATGGCGACAATAAAAGATGTTGCATATTTAGCTGAAGTTTCAGTTGCAACGGTATCCCGAGTTATAAATAATGCAAATAATGTAAGTAAAAATACACGTGAAGTCGTAAAAAAAGCCATGGAGACATTAAACTATTATCCAGATGCTAACGCTCGCGCATTATCTCAACAACACTCTAATACAATTGGCATTGTGGTCGCCGATGTGTCCGACCCTTTTTTTGGGGCGATGGTTAGCACGGTTGAAAAAGTAGCTTATCGAACTGGTCATTTTTTGCTAATTGGCAATGGATACCATAAAGAAAAACAAGAATACAATGCCATTACTCAGCTTATTGAGCACCGCTGTAAATCATTAGTTGTTCATGCCAAAATACTTTCCGATGAAACACTCATAAAATTGATGCAACAAGTGCCAGGCATGGTTATCATCAATCGTATAGTGAAAGGGTTTGAAGCACGTTGTATTGCACTTGATGACCGTTATGGCTCGTATATCGCGGTCAAACATTTAATTCAAAATGGACATACGAAAATAGGTTATTTATGTTCGAATCACGAAATTTCAGACGCTTCAGATCGACTAAATGGTTATAAAGATGCGTTGAGTGAATTTAATATCGAGATAGAACAGAATCTAATTACCTACTCTTCGCCTGATGAAATAGGTGGAGAAGAAGCCATGAAATCCTTATTAGAAAGGAATCGAAACATCACCGCTATAGCCTGTTATAATGATTCTATGGCTGCGGGTGCCATGTCAGTCCTGTATGATAATGATTTAAAAATCCCAGCTGATATTTCTGTTATTGGGTTTGATGATTTATTAATGGCTAATTATTTACATCCTAAACTGACAACGGTTCGGTATCCTTTACAAGCAATGGCAGAACAAGCAGCTGAGCTTGCCTTATCCCTCGCTAAAGGAGAGGCTCCCTCAAATAACTTAATTAATATTTTTACCCCAACATTAACTAAACGTTATTCTGTCAATTCTATAGGCTAAGGTAGAAATAAACATTCAATAAAGCGTTTCAATATTAGCGGCTTAACAATAAAGAAAAATGTTAAGCCACGATTAAATAATCGTATTGAACAATCAATGTTTATGTAAAGGTAATTTTTTTATTAATAATAATTTATTTAATATCAGATCAACCGAAATTACATCGCAATTTAGTTGGCTATTTAAATCAAACGTTTTTAAAACATAATCATAAAAATAATTCGCATGGGTCATTATTGGTTGATTGCTGACATCACCCTGGCAAGGTTTGTTGGCAATGGTTAAACTGGCTAAAGCTGAAGTATCAGGATGCCGAGTCAACAATAACCAAAAACTGCCTTCTTTAGAATATTCATCATAACGACGTGATTCATAACACCACCCCACCAATGCCTGATCAACCACACCTTGTTGTAAATCCGTAATGGCTGGGAGTAAAATCTGTGACCAATTACAAATATCTGTCGAAATAAAAAGATTGGGTCCATTCACTTTCAAAGCATCAGCGACATAAAAAGAAATCGCATTATTTATGCTATTAATAAAATTAAATGGTCGTGGTGTTTTACGTTGAAAAATATCCATCTCCAGTTCATACATATTACTGGGTGAACTAAAAATTGAGGTCACATACACGCCACAATGAGCATTAATCTTTTCTATGGAAAGCGCACCTAACAATGATAACAACGCTAAACGACTTGTACGTCGACTATTAATATTAAATTGCTGTTTAAGCAAATTTTTTAACTTACTTTCTTCACTATGGCTCTCTGCGATAAACTGCGATGTACTGAGTAAAAAAACACTTTGCATTATTCTGTTATCTCCAACAATAACACAGCGTTATTACCGCCAAATCCAATACAATTTAATAAATAATAACCTTGAGGATAAGGTTTTGAAATGTCTGTAAAACCATTTGTATAAATAGGTTCAGATTGCGCCATGTGATAATTTGGATAACTAGGCGTCTGTTTTGATTCGAATATCAACAATAATATTATCATCTCAAGTACACCAGATGCCCCTAATGTATGACCAAGATAAGGTTTAAAAAATATTAACGGTTTTCGCTCTGTAAAAGCATTTGTTAAGCTATCAAGTTCAACTTTATCATTCATTGGACTACCTGTCGCATGAGTTTTAATAGCAACAATATCGGTTTCAGTCACATCGAATTGCGTTAACGTGTCTTTAATGAGTGTGCTAACATTTTTAGGATCCGTTGTGGTAATATTAGAGGTATCACATATCGTTTTACCGCCTTTTAAGATAAATTGATTATTGTTTGCTAATCGTGGTTGATTGCTTAATGCAATACAACCAATCCCCTCCCCTAAAATAAGTCCTTGGCTAACACTTAAAAATGGTGGTTGATAATTATTTGTTAGTAATCCTAAAGCATTAAATCCTTCTAAAGTGATAGAATTGAATGATTCAAATCCCACAATGATTGCCCGTTCAATTATGCCTTGGGAAATGTAATTTTTTGCATAAAGTAATGCATTAGAACTTGAAGTACAAGACGTCGCAACATTGATCACATTAAGATTTTTCCATTTTAATTTAAGTTGTTCTGCTATTTCATTTAAAGAAAAAGGTTGGTGATAACATGCTTCTGTTAATTCTGATAATTCCTTATTAAAAAAAGTAATTTCATGCGAAGACATTGCAAAAGAAGTGGAAGCTAAAAAAATTGGGATTTGTTCCAATTCTGATTCTTGCCACTGACACGCCTGTAAAGTTTGCAGAATTTGAAATACTATACGATCAACAATTTCAGTTAAACTTAGCCGTTTTTTATCAAAGGCTGGAAAATAATTAACAGATAGTGATTCACTTGCTGTATTTAAAGGAATCAATTTAGGTTTTCTTGGATGAAAAAGAATATTGCTAATAATCTCATGGCAGTTATCACCTTGTGCGCACACCGCAGAAAAACCATTAATGTAAACATTGTCCATAATATTATTTTTTTATTTGCTCAAGTACATATTTATTGAGTTTCGAAACCGTGACCATATGTATTCTTACTTCTCGGTCACCTTGTAAACGAACGCCAAATTGCTCTTTTAACGCTACGCAAATTTGTAATGCATCTAAAGAATCTAAATTTAATCGACTGGTAGGCCCAAACAGCGGCTCATTATCTGTTAACTCCTCGGCAGTTAAGATATCTTCTTTTTCAGATTCGGTAATAATTAACTGTTTTAATTTAAAAATTAAATTATCCAAATTTAACCTCTTGTTTTTATTATTTAATTAAAAATTTATAAATGCTTATTATTTAATTGCCGATAGTAAATAATTCCTGCTAGCAATAAAAAAATTAGCGCAAAACCTATTAACGACAACCATTGTGGTAATATTTGTACAAAATCATACTGATCAAGCAAAAGATTATGAAAGCCTTTCAAAGCCCAAGACATAGGCGAAATTAAACAAATTATTTGCATGGTTTCGGGCATCATATAACTCGGTACCATAATACCGCCTAAGGCTGCCATAATAATATTTCCCCCACCACCTAATACCACAGCATGTTCTGCCGATTTTGCAAGTACGCTAACTAACAGTGCATATCCCAAAGCAGATAAACTAATTGCTATCGATAACAATGCATAGTTCCAATAAGCGCCTTCTAAAACAAATCCTGTAATATTGATTAAAGGTAAAATATAAATACCTAACAAAATCATGCCAATAAACTGTAATTGATTAATCAAAAAATAAGGTAACAATTTTGCGATAAGTAATGAAAATGCCGATGATTTTGCTAGTCGTAATCGAATAATAGTGTTCGTTTGTTTTTCACAAGTCATGACATTTGATAAAGGAATCATGATAAAAAACATACCAAAAATTAACCAAGCAGGAACACTTTGTTGTACCGAACTCGGTTTAACCACTTTAGTGCCTTCTACATTGATGAACTCTTCAGTGATTATTTTTCCTGACAAATAGTCATCTAGTTGTTGTTGCCGTTTTATTTCGATTGCATCTTCATCCATTATAGAAGAATCATTGTTTGGCGTTGAAAAAATATCTTTAAGCCGCAGCTGTAAATAACTTTTCTGGATAATTGTTTGTAAATTCATCAATCTTAATTGATCGATCCCCGCTAAGGTTATTAATGCTAAAGGCGATTCATTACTCAAATTTTCGGTATTTTGATTGGAATTAATTAATAAAAAATCATAATTTCCCTCGATTAATTTAGCTTTTGCATTATCCTTATCAGCTATATCAAAAAAATCAACATTCATATTTTCTTGATTGCCCAAAATCACTATTAACTGCGAGTTCAATAAATTGGATGATTCACCGACTAAGGCTATTTTAGTATTTTGATTGAAATCATCACGTTGGCTTAATGCCACAGACATAATGAACATAAACAACATAGGCATAATAAAAAGAACAGCTATACCATGTAAATCACGACTCAACAGACGAAATTCTTTAGCGATTGCAGCTAGCATTGCTTTGCCCTCCATGCCTCAATACTGACTTATTCAAGAAGTCCAAATAAAATGACTCTAAAGAACCATGACCATACTGAATATTTTGTATTTGGTATTGTTGAAATTCTTGTAATATTGTTGTGATCTGCTCAGGCGATGAATCAATGACAACTGTTTGCATTGGGGTATGTCGAATTAAAGTGGCATTAAATTGGTCAAGCACATGTGAAGGCACACTTTGCGCTAACGTGATAATACATTGTTGTTGAGCATGTTGTGTCAATATCTGATCAATGGAATGGCAATACAAAATTTTACCGCTCTCCATAATGGCAATTTTTTGACATAAACTTTCTATTTCGTGTAGATAATGAGAAGTGTAAATGACAGTTACCCCTTCTTTAGTTAATTGCTTCACACTGTCTAATATAAATTGGCGGGATGCAGGATCAACCCCGACCGTAATTTCATCCATAAAAATTAGCGTTGGCGAGTTAATTAGCCCTATAGCAAAATTTAATCGACGTTTTAATCCACCCGACAAATTCGCTGACAACTTATTTTTATAGTCTAAAATATCGACTTTTTTCATCAATGAAATTAGAAAATTAGGATCTTTAATTTTATACAACGAAGCAAAAAATTGTAAATTCTCGAAAACCGTCAATTGAGGATAAAAAGCATATTCTTGTGGAATTAAAGAAATACGTTGCAACTGTTGACGTGACAACTGAGAGAAGATCTGATTATTAAGATAAATTTGCCCGGATTGTAATGAAAGTAAACCCGACATTAATGATATCAATGTTGTTTTGCCGGCGCCATTAGGCCCTAATAATCCAAAGCATGTGCCGGATTCAATTTCTAAATTAATATCACACACCGCATAATTATTAGCATTTTTATAGCGATGAGTTACATTTTGGAGCTTTAACATAAAATTCTTTAAAATAATTTTAATTTTTATAAACAGAATGTTAACATATTATGCTATTATAACAAAATGCATGTTAGGTAAACAATTAACGCTAAAATCTAATAAATCAATTATAACAATGAGTAATAAAAAAAACGTTCTATTAGTGTACTATTCACAAACGGGTCAATTAACACAACTTACTAGACATTTCGTATCACCTTTAGCTAATCATGAAGATATTAATTTAGAAACGCTTGCTATTGAACCTCAACAAGCCTATTCTTTTCCATGGTCTTTTAACCACTTTTTTAATATTTTTCCAGAAACGGTTCATTTAATGCCTTCACCCATTGTTGCCCCACAATTTAAACAGCAAAAATATGATTTAATCATTCTAGCTTATACTGTGTGGTTTTTATCCCCTTCTCAGCCTATCACCGCATTTTTACAAGATAAAAACACGCAACAACTCTTAGCCGATACCCCTGTTGTCACGTTAATTGGATGTCGCAACATGTGGTTAATGGCACAAGAAACCGTGAAGAAATACTTAAAAGAAGCAAATGCTAATTTAGTTGACAATGTTGTTCGCATAGATAGCTGTGGCGGGCCTGCAAGTTTTATTGCTACACCGCTTTGGATGTTTACGGGGAAAAAACAGCCCGTACGTTGGCTACCGAAAGCGGGCATATCTGATGAGGACATTAATGATTGTGCTAAATATGGTGAAAAAATTAAAACCGTATTGCTAACACAACCCAAAATCACTGAGCCAATGTTAAAAAACATGGGGGCAGTCAAAGTCAATGAACGTTTGATTCTTAGTGAAAAATTTGGTTATCGCAGCTTCTATTTATGGGGCAAACTGATCATTAAAGCAGGTAAAATCGCTCGACCACTTCGTCAAGGTTTACTTTATTTTTATATTATTTTCTTGGTAGTAATCATTTTAACCGTTGTGCCAATTAGTGCACTGATCAAAACATTACTATCCCCATGGTTAAAAAACAAAATCAGTAAACAAAAACATTTATTTAGTTGGCCTTCAGGCGAATAAAATATAAGAGTAAGACAATGAAAACACATAATGTTTATATTAATAAAATTGCCGCATTTTTACCGAATAATCCTGTTGATAATTCATCCATGGAAAATGTCCTTGGACAAGTTGGTCACAAACCGTCCAGAGCAAGAGCAATTATTTTAAAAAGTAATGGGATAAAAACGCGATACTATGCGATTGACCCGCACACTCGTCAGGCAACACATAGCAATGCCAATTTAGCAGCACTAGCCATAAAGTTATTGTTCAAAGATAACCATCAATTTGGTATAAATGAAATGACTTTTTTAGCCTGTGGTACTTCTTATCCAGATCAGATTATGCCTGGTCATGGAGTCATGGTTCATGGCGAACTCAATGAAACTCATCCTTGCGAAGTTCACAGCAGCTCAGGTGTTTGTGTTGCAGGTATGTCAGCACTGAAACACACGTTTAATGCTGTAAAAGTTGGTGATCATTGTACCGCCGTTAGTTGTGCATCTGAAACTGCATCTGCTGTAATGAGAAGTGAGAACTTTGAAGCAGAAATCGAACAAAAAGTGAAAGCGTTGTCTACACAACCTGAACTGGCCTTTGAAAAAGATTTTTTACGTTGGATGCTATCTGATGGAGCTGGGGCTATGCTATTGAGTAGTAAGCCAAATAGTCATCAATTATCATTAAAAATTCACTGGATTGATATTTTATCCTACGCAAATGAGATGCCAGCATGCATGTATGCAGGCGGTGACTACTATCAGGATCAGTTCACAGGTTGGAAGCAATTTACTCAACTTGATCAACAAAATCAAAGTTTGTTAAGTGTTAAACAGAATGTAAAAATGCTAAATGAAAATATTGTTAAGTATACCGTTGAAAAGATGCTTGCTAACTCAATTAAAAAACATGATTTGAAAAAAAATGATATCGATTATTTTTTACCTCATTACTCTTCTCATTATTTTCGTGAAAAACTCTATCAAGGATTGATAAATATTGATTTTGAAATTCCTTATGAAAAATGGTTTACCAATCTTACTTCAAAAGGTAACACAGGTTCAGCTTCTATCTATATTATACTTGAGGAATTTTTGCGGACGCATTCACTCAAGCATGGGCAAAAAATATTATGCTATATCCCAGAAAGTGGACGATTCTCATCTTGTTTTATGTTACTTGAAGTCATTGATGCTAACCAAGAGAATTAGAATTTATGGATATTAACCAAATTCCACAAGATAAAAGTAAAACTTATGGCGGTCATGCCAAAGTGGTTTATGCTGTTAAAAATGGAAGTTATACAAAAGCAACTACTAGCGGTTGGGAAGATGAAGAGTTTGTAACATTACAAGCTGTAGATGCATTAGCAGAACAAACTCAGTTGGCTTTTCATGCAGTGAAGAATGAACAACGCTCATCACTCTTTTACTATATGTTTTTATATCGTCATGATATCACTAGCCTTGCTCAAACAAGTGGTTTTTTTCGTTGGCAAATCAAACGGCACTTCAAACCTCAGGTTTTCAAAAAATTATCAGATAAAAAATTAAATCGTTATGCACAAGTCTTTAATTTATCCATTGAACAGCTAAAACAGCTTCCGACTGAAGATAATCAAACGCAAAACAATTATCCATTTAAATAAACTTATTAGACTTTGTATAATCATAATAATCAGGCAACATAATGACAATTCATCATTTTCAACATCAGCACACCGCACACTGTGAAAGCGGTGTTATGTCGACGCTACTCAAGCACCACGGTTTTGATTACAGTGAACCCATGCTCTTTGGTTTATCTTCTGCACTTACATTTGCCTATTTACCGATTATAAAACTTTCGGGTATGCCACTCATCGCTTATCGTATGCCACCAAAAACAATTATTCGTAATTCTTGCAAACGATTAGGCATTAAACTGAACATGCAAAAATTTGTCTCCGCAACACAAGGCATGCAAAAATTGGATCAAGCATTAGACAACAATCAATTAGTTGGACTACAAACTTCTGTTTTTTGGTTACCTTACATTCCCGATGCTTTGCGCTTTCATTTCAATGCGCATAATATTCTTGTCTATGGGAAAGAAGCAGAACAATATTTGATTAGTGATCCTGTTATGGAATTACCAGTTCAATGCTCAGCGTCAGACTTGGAACGGGCTCGTTTTGCTAAAGGTGCATTGGCAGGAAAAGGATTAATGTATACATTAGAAGATGCCCAAAAACAGGATCACCCTGTAAATCTATCACAAGTGATTCGCAGTGCAATCCTTAAAAATGCGCGCCAAATGCAAGCCCCTTTACCTTTTATTGGTATTAAAGGTATTCATCTTTTAGCTAATCGAATTCAAAAACTAAAAAATTCGATGAAAAGTGATCAATATAAAAAACTTTATCTAGGTCATATTGTTAGAATGCAGGAGGAAATCGGAACAGGTGGAGCTGGTTTTCGTTATATGTATGCTTCATTTCTTCAAGAGGCAGCAGATCATTTCTCATCAAATCACAAACCATTATTGATTGAGGCTGCCGATAATATGACTAATATTGGCGATGCGTGGCGTAAATTTGCTAGCCGTACGGTAAAATTATGCCGAAATTTGAACGAAACTGGATTTAATGAGGTATCTGAGTTATTACACCAAGTTGCCGATAGTGAAAAAAAATGTTGGCGATCACTCAGTCAAAGTATCAAAAAAATAGCTTGAGCAGCTAATAATGATAGGTTATTTTGGTGTCCAGAAACAAATGATAAGGGCTTTTAAAAAAATTTAAATGTCGAAAAATAGAGACCTATTATCACGAATTTAGGTCTCTATTTCATCACTTAAATTAAAACCACACTTCAGTTTGCACCCCAAAACTAATTTGATGTTTTTTACCATTAAATTCAAATTTACTAATATCATTATTTAATGACTCAATATACGATAGATAGAAACGAATATCGGGACGAGAGGATAAAATACTTTCACCTACTTTAAATGAATGATACAGGGTTGTTTTGTAGCCTTCTTCTTTATAAGTTCGACCATTAACTTTATTTTTTTGTTTAAAGTAACCAATTTCAATACCACTTTGATTGTATTGATCCCAAATATAAGCAGGTCTTACTGCTGATTTAAAACTGGTAAAATCTGTATGAGGTAAGTTTAAATCATAAGAATAAACATCTTTACCTGTTGTTAAAGCTAATGCATGCGCCACGATAATATTATCAGAAAAATACGCTTCACCTTCAGAAACTAATCGATAAGCCTTACCTCCAGTGTGTTTACCTATATAATCATTATCAGCATTAGCGGCAAATTCTGGATTATTGGTATTGATATTGCCCAAATGTGAAGCGACTGAATTGGTTGCAGTCTGTAGCGTTAGCTGATTAAAACCACCAAAAAAGTTATTTTGACGTAGAACAACACTACCTAACCAAGCATTTTTAACAGTGATATCATCTTGTAGTTTCGATTTGTTCGGCGCTGAGTATCGGGCATTAACAGCAAACAATGCATCTTGCCATAATGGGATATCTCGGTAACGCAATTCAATTTCATTGATATCAACTTCTTCACGCCTTACTTTAGCTATATCTGTTCCCGCTGTTTTTTTATTGACCTTAACATTCACATCAGCACGTAACAATGCTAAATCTAGCTTTCCTACGCCAATTTCCAAATTTTCAATACCGACACCCCCACCAGCTGGCGATTTTTGGGTTTTCCAATCAAGCATTTGAATTTCATTATACGGTAAAGAGTGCTTACCTACCCACAAAGTCGCTTCAGGAAAAAGAGGAACAAATCCTTTGGTGGCTAAGTATATATCAGAAAATTGCATGATATTGTCGTCTTGCGTATTAAACAATCCAGCCGCTTTATCGGTTGCCACATTACCATCAATCATAACAATTGCATCCACTCGACGACCATCTTGATCATACACTTTTTGTCTGAAGACAAGATCGTACCACCCCCCATATTCGTTCCCAAATCGTCCTAGAGCGCCTTCGGCATAATTTTTGGGTTTACCATTCATCGAAGTTGACCAACCACCACGAAAATACCCATTAAAGGAAAATCCAATTTCTTCTTTAATATAATCTTTGAATTCTGTTAACGTAAACGATTTTTTAGTGGCAATATTACTATTCTGTTCTTCATTAGTTTGGCTATCAGTGACTAACACAATTGCGTTATTGTTAGTAGGATGCGTAACACTAACAGGTTGTAGATTAACTGATTTTTGTTGTTTAAGTGCGGCGGTTTGTATTTTTATCTCTTTTTGTTGATTGCTTATCACTAACTGTTGCTTTTCTAAATTAAGACTTAACTCAGCAATTTGCTTATTCGATTCAATCAGCTGTTTTTTCAAATCAATAGATTCATTACTCAGCGCAATTAATTTTTGCTCTAATAAATTAATTCTTGCCTCTAACTCATCTTGAGTAGCAGCTATCGCATTAGGCAAATAAAATAAACCGAGCATGGTAATTAAAACAATTCGCTTAGGCTTTACTTTTATTAATGATTTTGTTAGATATTTCATTTTTCTCTACTCATAATTTAATTGTTCATTCATTAGTCTTATAAATTTAAGACAAAAAAAAACCTAAAGAATAGGTAACAACAACTATTCTTTAGGTTTTGCCCGCTTAATATCGGTAGCAATCCAAAAGCTAATAATTAGCGTTTTCAATATAACAAATAAAAAAATGGTTTCAAAAATAAAATCCTGATGTTGTGACTTAAGTCACAGTAATTAAAAGTTATTTAAAGATAAAAAATGTAACCGTAAACAAAAAAAAATAAACAGAATTAAGAAACTTACAATTTTATACATGATTCCGATTAGACAAATGTTATATTGTTCACTGTTGTATGTCCTAATTTAGTTATAATAATTCGCATTCAAAAATTGGTTAGATTAACGTAAATCATTTAGTACTAAATTGTTAAGATTAAAATGGTGAAAAAATGAATCTCTCTTTAGATACAATCATAAGTAGAAATGATTGGAATAATTTATCAGTTCTTAGTATTAATAGGCTTCCGACACATTCTAAATT
The DNA here is from genome assembly GCF_046635725.1 of Gilliamella sp. CG22. Lineage (NCBI taxonomy): Bacteria > Pseudomonadati > Pseudomonadota > Gammaproteobacteria > Orbales > Orbaceae > Gilliamella > Gilliamella sp. CG22. Next base: position 175,113 of record NZ_JBIDFK010000001.1, on the reverse strand, counting down.
CCACAGTTGGCGTGATAAATTACAAGCTAAAAATAATATTGATTCAGAATCAATATTATCTTTAAATGGGGATTGGTTTTTTAGCTATTTTGATAACCCCAAACACGTTCCGGAATCATGGTTAGAAAGAGAGATAGACACCAATACCATTCCCGTTCCATCTAATTGGCAATTACACGGTTACGATGCACCAATTTACACCAATATACGTTATCCATTTCCTTATAATCCCCCTTTTGTTCCTAACGATAATCCAACAGGTTGTTATTCTCGTTATATCAATATTACGCAAGCATGGTTAGATAAAGGGGAAACTAGAATCATTTTTGACGGTGTTAGTTCTGCTTTTCATCTTTGGTGTAATGGTCAATGGGTGGGTTATTCACAAGACAGTCGAATCGCTGCGGAATTTGACTTAACCCCTTACTTAAAAGTTGGGCAAAACAGAATAGCAGTCTTAGTTTTAAAATGGTGTGATGGAAGTTATCTTGAAGATCAAGATATGTGGCGATTAAGCGGTATTTTTCGAAATGTTTCGCTACTTAATAAACCTAAATCACACCTAAAAAATATCCAAATTAAGACAGAACTTGATGCCTGTTATCGGAATGCTACGTTATCGATACAAGTTGACGTAAAACACAATGACAATATGGATCAATTAAATATTGGCATTGAATTATGGAAAAATAGCGATTTGATTTCCGGACAATTTCAACTGATTGGTACCGAACCCATTGATGAAAAAGGGGGCTATCATGATCGCCTGTTTTGTCATATTCCAGTTATTTCACCTGAATTATGGAGTGCTGAAACACCTAATCTTTATCGTGTCGTAATCAGTTTATATCATAAAAAATCTGGGCTTATTGAATCCGAAGCTTATAATATTGGTTTCCGAGTGGTTGAGATCAAACATGGTCAGCTTTGTATTAATGGTCAACCTTTACTTATTAAAGGAACCAATCGCCATGAGTTTTATCCGGATCAAGGCTATGCTCTCACTGAAGAAGCCATGCTTCATGATATAAAACTGATTAAACAACACAACTTCAATGCAGTACGTTGCAGTCATTATCCCAATGATCCTCGTTGGTACGAACTTTGTGATCAGTATGGACTTTATTTAGTCGATGAGGCGAATATAGAATCTCACGGCATGTTCCCTATGTCCCGTTTATCAGATGACCCCTATTGGCTCGCAGCATACAGTGAACGGGTTACACGCATGGTGCAACGAGATCGCAATCACCCATCTATTATTATCTGGTCACTTGGGAATGAATCCGGGCACGGTTCATCACATGATGCACTGTATGCTTGGATCAAAAGTAATGATCCAACTCGCCCCGTTCAATATGAAGGAGGAGGCGCAGATACGGCTGCCACCGATATTATTTGCCCTATGTACGCTCGAGTCGATCAGGATCAACTTCATCCAAAGGTACCTAAATGGGCTATAAAAAAATGGATATCCCTGCCCGATGAAAACCGCCCACTTATTTTATGTGAATATGCACATGCTATGGGAAATAGTCTTGGTGCTTTTTATAAATATTGGCAAGCATTTAGGCAATATCCAAGATTACAAGGTGGTTTTATTTGGGAATGGGCAGACCATGGTCTTCGTTGCCAAACATCATCAGGAGAAAGTTATTGGGCTTATGGCGGTGATTTTGGCGAGGCTTACCACGATAGGCAATTTTGCTTGGACGGCTTAGTTTTTCCCGATCGAAAACCGCATCCAAGCTTAATTGAAGCCAAAAAAGTTCAGCAACCTTTTCAATTCAAACTCATTAGTCAAAAACCTTTAGTTGTCGAAATAACCAACGAATATTTGTTTCGACGTACTGATAATGAACTATTACAATGGGAGATCTTAATCGATGGTAATAAACAACGAAGTGGTCAAATTACCCTTGATATGCAACCAGATAGTACAATCAGAATAAAATTACTTGATAGCTTACCTAACTATATCAATTGTGAAGATGTTCATCTTTCTGTCATTATTATCCAAAAAGAAGAAACTCCATGGTCACCAATTGGTCATCTTGTCGCTTGGGAACAATGGCAACTTGAGAATGTCTTTATTCCGCCTCTTAAGCTTAACAAGCTTAAAACCCCCATGACATTAAAGGAAAATAAAAATAATTATTTAATTTCTCATCAAAATCAAAATTGGTTATTTGATAAAACTACTGGTTTTCTAAATCAATGGACTAAAGAGGATAAACCATTATTGGCTTCGCCGTTTTGTGATCAATTTATTCGAGCGCCAATTGATAACGATATTGGAATTAGTGGTGACTATGATAGCAATAACAATCCATTTGCCTGGGTTGAACAGTGGAAAGCAGCAGGTTATTTTGATTTAACCCATAAATGTCTTGGAATACAAGCTTCACAATCATCCAGCACTATCATTATCGAAGCGTTGCATGGTTATTTTTATGAAGGTCAAAGAGTGATTCAAAGCAAATGGATTTATCAATTTGATCAGCAAGGCTATTTAACGCTAACGGTTGATGTTGATATTGCCAACAATATGCCAGCACCTGCGCGTATTGGTTTAACATATCAACTTAACGAAATCCCAGAAAAAGTTAAATGGCTAGGTTTAGGGCCGCACGAAAATTATCCAGACCGCAAACACTCTGCCATTTTTTGTAAATGGTCATTACCTTTTTCTGAACTCTATACACCTTATATCTATCCTTGTGAAAATGGTTTACGCTGTGATGTAAAGAAATTAATACTGGATGAAATGACGATCACCGGTCAGCAATTTCAATTTAACATCAACCAATATGGTACTCAACAGTTAATGGCGGTCACACATCGTCACCTTTTAGTGGCGGAACCTTGTGCTTATGTGAGTATTGATGCTTTCCATATGGGGATTGGTGGTGATGATTCATGGACACCAAATGTCCATTCTGAATTTTTATTAACTAAAAAACATTATCGTTATCAATTAACCTTCGAGGTTAACTAAAAGTTACGATGCTAAAAAAAGAACAACGATAAGGCATAATAAATTTATGCTTTATCGTAATTTGCTCAACATGCAATTAAAGTTATCGATTCAAATATCAAAAATTCAGTTTGAGGTACAACAACTAGCAATGTATTTAACTAACACCATCAAATAGCTTATCTAACTCTTCAATAAAAGCTTGTTTAGGAAGATGATAAAAAATACCATGGTCAGGCATACCTCGTAGAAAAAGATAATAAACTCCCCCAAAATGGGTTTGATATTGATAATTGGGTAAGCGGCTTTTCAAAAAACGATGTAACGCTAGACTATAAAGTTGATATTGCAATTCATAACGATGCTCACACATCACCTGTTCTAAGGCTTTTTGCCCATAATCTTCAGCTGAATAACCTAACCAATTTGATTTATAATCAACAATATAATACTTCCCTTGATATTCAAAAACCAAATCGATAAATCCTTTAAGCATGCCTTGTACTGTTTCAAAATCAAGTGTTGGACATTGATTAGATAAGCTGTCATAGGTTTTACAAATGCTATCAAGTTGTTCACAACGTATTGCTTCACGAATCGGAAAATAAAATTGTAATTCATTAATGCATCGTCCAGTTAATACCTGTGATAACACCAAACCTTGTTGATCAAGCGTTGTGGACAACACTTGTTGTAACCAATGCAATAAAATAGCTTGCCAGGTTGGATCTAAATTAAGTTTTGTTATTGTTTCATTACACAAGGTTTCGATATTCTTATTAGAAACATTTTCCATTATCTTATGCAGCAAAGTCCCCACATACGCCCCTTTGGGAAAATGGTGAATATCATAGGTTAATTCGTTCTGCAAAGCGGCTTGGGATTCTGGTGTCTGTTCATCCCAATCGCTGATAATTTCTGGATTGAACGTTAAAACAGCATGATGTTTTTGTAGTTCCGTATAACTGGTTACACGCCACTGATGACAAAGTTTCCGTTTAAATACATTAGCCGTTAAAGATTGATTTAGCTGACAATGAGCGGTGTAATTATCATTTTCAAGGGGTAGTTCCACATTAATAAGATCCGCCATTGCTGCTATATTGTTTAACTCACCCTTTAAAAGATAATGAATAGCTGATTGGTCTTTCTTCATAGTGGCAAGACCAATACTACAATGATAAACCGATCGTGTCATAGCAACATACAATAAACGTAAGTCTTCCGCCATGCGTTCATCTTCAATTTGCTGTTTTATTTCATCTGTTAACATCCATGCATAAGTTTGTTGAAAATCGTTATTTTTATCATGATAAAATTGTGTATCAGACACACGATATTGGCAAATAAAAGGTAACCAAACGATTGGAAACTCTAAACCTTTTGATTTATGAATGGTGATAATCTTGACTAGATTTTCATCACTTTCAAGACGCTGCTCATGATTTTCGATATTAAAATCAGGATTAACAATCTGTTTGGTTAACCAACGTATTAAAGCATGTGGACTATCTAAATCATCTGCCGCTTCTTGTAATAACTCACTTAAATGCATAAAGTTAGTTAAAATACGCTCTCCATCTTGTCGAGCAAGAATATTTTCCGCTAGCTGACGTTTTTTCATCATTCGACGTAACATCACCAATACGCCATAATATTGCCATATAACCTGATACTGCTTAAATTCTTCTACTAAGCTTTCCCATTTATCTTGATCATCAGTGATTTGTTCAAGTTCAGACATCGTCTGTCCTAATAACGCCGTCATCATAGCCAAACGTAAAGCGGCTTCATTTTCTGGCATCAATACCGCTTGCAGAAGACAAAGCACATCCTTAGCCTCATCTGATTCAAATACGCTATTACGATTGGATAAATAGACACTTTTGATACCACAAACGGCCAATTTTTGCTGAATAATTTCAGCTTCTCTACCTGTTCGTACTAAAATGGCTATATCTGACGTCGTTATTGCGCGACAACCCTTGCTATCATTAATTAATATTGAAGAGTCCGATAACCATTTGACTATTTGCTTGGCACAGCAATTTGCCATCTGCTCTTGATAATCAGCTTTGGTTGTTACTTCTTCTGGCAATAAATAAGCTGTTAAAGCATTGCTTTCTTGATCATTAATTAGCAATGATTTTTGCTTATTTTTTTCAGCGCAATTCATTGGTAAAAAGGGAATATCATTAAAAACAAACGGATTTTCATGATGGGCGAATAATTGATTTACCGCATTTACCATAGCTGATGAGGAACGGTGATTCACATCCATGGTAAAATAGTTATCACCGGTTGAACGTTTCGCCTTAAGATAAGTAAAAATATCGGCGCCACGAAAACTATAAATAGCTTGTTTCGGATCGCCGATAAATATTAGTCCGATATCAGATCGTTTGCTATCATAAATACGATCAAAGATTTGGTATTGAATCGGGTCAGTATCTTGAAATTCATCAATTAACGCAACCGGATATTTCGTTGATATACTTTGTGCTAATCGTTTTCCTGTTCGTGTCACTAACGCCCGATTAAGCTGCCAAAGCAAGTCATTAAAACTTATCTCAGTGCGTTTAATTTTTTCATCATAAATGCCTTTTTGGATTATGGTTACAATATCCATTAAAATATGGCTTCGCAAATCCAGTTTACACTTATAGAGTGTATCAATTTCAGTAAAAACAGAATGACTTGGAACGATTTTTCCTTCTTTTGTTTTGCTTGCCAGAACTGATTGACAAAATTTTTCAAGCTCATTAGGTAATGCAAACGTAAGCGTTGCACTGTTAGCCCATTGTGAAACTTTTGAAAGCCAATTAGGTAGATATCGGCTACTATAAGATTGTTTACTGACACCCGATTGATTAATAATATCCGCTAATTGATCAACATGCTTTAACCATGCTTTTTTTACCGTTTCAATCATGTTAAAATTTTGCTGATAAAACTCAGCTATTGCTTCGGTAATATTGGGGTTTAATTCAGTTTTCTCATTAAAGGTATTGGATAAATAAGGGGTAATATCGGCTAATAATTCTGCCGGCTCTTTCCAACAGTCTCGAACTAAATAAGCATACGATTTTTCAAGAGGTGTAAAATAGTATCGCCAGAAATCTTGCACGACTTGCAATTGCAATTGATACTCGTCAGTAATTAATTTTTGTTCGAACAACACGCCAGACTCAAACGCGTGACTAGTTAGTATTCTTTGACAGAAACTATGAATCGTGTAAATTGCTGCATCATCCATTGATTGTTGGGCTTCAGTAAGTCGTTGAATCGCTTGTCGACGATCAACAATCAATGCCATTAATTGCTGATAAATAGGATCATCATGTTCACCGTTTAATAATGCCAATCTTAATTCTTGTATGTTTTGTCGTATACGTGAACGTAACTCTTGAGTGGCCGCTTTGGTAAACGTCACCACTAAAATTTGGCTAACATCAAGCGGTGTAGAATAGCTATTTTCACCAATGCCAAGCAGTAACCTTAAATATATAAAGGCAAGCGAATAGGTTTTACCCGTACCTGCCGATGCTTCAATCAGTGTTCGGCCTGTTAACGGTAAATCAAAAAGATTGAGTTTTTTTATTCCGCCTGATGAAACCATTCAAGCTTACCAGTAGTTGATGTTAACTCAATGCATGCAATTGATGCAGTCGGAAACATAGGCGGAGAGATATCAGGACAAAGCTCATTTACCAAATATCCAACTAAAGGAAGATGCGAAACTATAATCACTTGCTCAATACCTTGAGAAGGATATGTCGATAACAAATTGGCAATATATTCAGGATTACCGCCAGGTACTAACAGTTTATCTGTTTCTACTGTTGAAACAGAAACTTGTGACGATAACTCTGCTAATGTTTGCTGAGCACGTAAATATGGGCTAACTAAACCAATATTAAATTGAAAATTTTGTTGTTTAAGCCACTGCCCAGCTTGAATTGCTTGTCGAATTCCGTAAGACGTAAGGGATCGACTTGAATCGGATGAAGCAGAAAAGCCTGCTTCACCATGCCTCATAATACAAACTTTCATTACTCTCCAATTAGCGTAATTTTAATTGAAAAATCAAGCATTCAGCGCCACAACAAAAGGTAAATTTTGCCGTTAATTTGAAACCACCGTCAACCTTATCAACACTGCTATTAATTTCGCAAGGCTCAGTTGCCACATCTTTTGCTGCTTGAGTTAAAGATGCTAATTTAGCTTGTGCTTCTGACTCTGTCGCAAAGACATGCTCGTACTCAGCGGTGCAATCTTCATTATCTATGATTGTGCCAACATCTACGCAACAACACGCCGGAGTATCATTTGCTTTACATTTATTTAAAGAATCTGTCATGCCATACCTCTGTTTTACCGATTAAATTGACAGTAGTATACTCTCAATCATATCTAAGGGCAAAATTCTCATCAGGATTTATTTAGAATAGCTTTACTTTGATAACATTCTTTGAAAGATAAAACGACATTGTTATTGACTAAACGGAATCAAGAATCCGAGTTGTAATTTGAGTTTTTTGAAATTGAGAAAATTAAAATAAATCTTGTCGATATGTCAGTAACGTTCACCAACAAATCAACGATTCAATTTGTAGTTAACTCAATGCCCCTTTTTCAGTTCTGTTAAGGTATTCTTTTATTATGAATCCAAATCCGTTTAACCAGAAAGTCGTTCAATTTAGGTTATTGCGATTGAATTTAATTGAGATAGTTAATGTTTTGGTAATCTTAAAAAGATTTAGATCACAAAAAAGTAAAAAAACCTCTACCAAATGGTAGAGGTTATATGATTAAAATTTAGGTGCAGATGAACGACCTCGTTTTTTTGCAAAACTTTTATCGTTCGATTCTGTTCGGTTACTTTTACGTCCCCGTTTAGCATCTGACTGAGCACCACTGACCAAGCTCATTTTCATTGGTTGATTCAGTACCCGTACTTTTTCTAAATGTTTAAGGATATTCTTTGGCATTCCTTTTGGTAACTCAACCGTTGAATGGGTTTCATAAAGTTTGATGTTACCAATATAACGACTACTAATATCCGCTTCATTAGCAATAGCACCAACAATATGCCGAACTTCAATACCGTTCTCTTTACCAATTTCAATACGATACATATCCATGTCACCCACATCACGACGTTCCCGACGTTTTGGCGACTCTCGATTATCGCCTCGTAGTCGACGTTCACCACCACGATTATCACGATCACGACCTTCACGAGATGGTTTGAATACTGGATCAGGCGGTAGAATTAATGGGCGCTCACCTTGTGCAAGTTTTAATAAAGCAGTTGCAATCGTTTCAAGATCCGCACCACTTTCAGTTTGGATTTGGCTCAGTATTGCTTGATATTGATCTAAATCATTACTTTCTAGCTGTTGTTGAACTTGCTGATTGAACTTAACTAAACGACGTTTTTCTAATAATTCTTTAGAAGGTAAGCCCACTTCTGGGATTGGTTTTTTAATTGTTTGTTCAATATTTTTTAGTAAACGACGTTCACGGCTATCAACAAATAAAATTGCACGACCTGCACGGCCTGCACGACCTGTTCGCCCAATACGGTGAACATAGGATTCTGAGTCTAAGGTAATATCATAGTTGATAACTAAACTAATACGTTCAACATCTAATCCGCGCGCTGCCACATCAGTTGCAATTAAAATATCTAAACGACCATTACGTAATCGATCAAGTGTTTGTTCTCTTAATTGCTGCGTCATATCTCCATTTAATGCAGCACAACTGTACCCGTGTTTTTCAAGCACTTCGGCAACATCAAGCGTTGCTGTTTTTGTTCGTACAAATATAATTGCAGCATCAAAATCTTCTGCTTCAAGAAAACGTATTATTGCCTCATTTTTACGCATTCCACGCACTAACCAATAACTTTGATCGATATCAGGCGCTGCTTGATTAGTCCCTTTTATCTGTACTTCTTTTGGATTATGCATAAATCGTTTAGTGATACGGCGAATTGGCGCAGGCATTGTTGCTGAAAATAGCGCTGTTTGATGATCTTCGGGAATGGCAGCCATAATATTTTCAACATCATCAATAAAGCCCATTCTTAGCATTTCATCGGCTTCATCAAGAACTAAACCTTTAAGATTTGAAAGATCTAATGTTTTACGATTTAAATGATCTAATAAACGTCCAGGCGTGCCAACTACAATTTGCGGTCCTTGTTTTAACGCTCGCAATTGCACATCATAACGCTGACCACCATATAGGGCTAATACATTCACCCCTTTCATATATTTCGAATATTCTGAACAGGCATCAGCAACTTGTATTGCAAGCTCACGTGTTGGTGCTAACACTAATAGTTGTGGCGCTTTTAAGCTGGCATCAATGTTCATTAAAAATGGAATGGAGAAAGCCGCTGTTTTTCCACTTCCAGTTTGCGCCATACCAAGCACATCTTTTCCATCTAATAATAGTGGAATACATTCAGCTTGAATGGGTGATGGTTTGCTAAAACCAAGATCATTTAATGCGTTAAGGATGTCCTCGGATAAACCAAGGTCAATAAAAGAAACTTCATTTGTCATGTAAACTCGCTTATAAATTTATCATATATATAAACTTTCTATTTTAATTGCTAAACAATTAAGCTTAATGAAATAAAGTAATTCATCTCAATATAGTTAAATGTTTAATTGCATTTCCTTGAAAAGAAAGCTATATATAAATTTATGCCAGCTCACTAAATTGAAAATTTACGATTCACATCAAAAATTAATTACTGATACTATAATTGATTATTGTTGTGAATGTTATATGGACAAATATCACATTTGCGCAATACTCTGATCCGATTAAGGATATAACTAATTAACGACTCATCAATAACTTGAACAAGTATTAATAGTCAATCAGAACTAAACTATAACAATATTTTCACTTTTAAAACTGGCATGACCCATGTTACTTTTCCTCAAGTAACTTCATTTCGTAGAGTGCCTGTTGATGTTCAACAAAGTTATAAATATTATTAGCTAAAGCATATTTAAATAACATTTTGGCACGCTCATTATCACCTTTATTCTGATAATATTTACCCAAATAAAAGTAGGTTTCACAAAGACGCTCAGCTAATTGCCGATTATTTTCAACGCCTTCTTGAAGATTTTGCATCAATTTAGATTCATTAATTTTACCTAAATAAAATGCAACAATATGGCTACTATAAATCGATTTATCATTTAACCGATTATAACGGTCTTGTAGCATATTTAATGCTGTTTTCTTATCAATCTCATTTTCAATTAGATAAAGCCATAATAATCTAATTGGCTCATTCACATCATATTGATAAAACTGAAGTGCATCTCGGTTAGCAGATTGATAATGACCTGTACGATACAACGTGATTGCTCGATTCAGATATGCATAAGCATAAGCTGGATCGATTTCTAAAGTTGTATTAAAAGACATTAAGGCAACATCAAAGTCACCTTCTCTTAAAGCATAAGTCCCTAAAAAGTTATAAATATCTGGAATGTCAGCGCTATAACCTAATAAGGTAGAAAAATCAATTTGCGCAAATGCTTTAAAACCTAATGAATCATAAACAATTCCCCTTTCAAAAATAAGCTGCATTCGGGTTACAGTATCAATATTTTTTTGGGATAATTGTTGGCTAATCTGAGCAATTTTCAATTCATCATTATACGAAACTTGCTCAGGAACAGCCAAAAGGAGCGGTGAACTTGAACAACCTGACAATAGAATAACAGCTATAAGTAAGCAGACAATCCTCAGGTTGAAAAGTTTCATTTTAAAACCCCTAATGATTAATTTTTTATTCAGTAATTGGTGAATGTTCCGTTGTTGGTTCAATTGCATCTTTCATACTTAAACGAATTCGACCTTGACGATCAATTTCAAGGACTTTCACATTGACTTCTTGTCCTACTTTTAAGTAATCAGCTACTTTTTCGACACGGTGATCAGCGATTTGAGAAACATGAACCAATCCTTCTTTACCACCAATAATAGAAACAAACGCACCAAAATCAACAATTCGAGTGACTTTACCAGTATAAATTTTACCAATTTCAACATCAGCAACTAAATTATTGATACGCTCCATAGCATCTTTAGCTTTGTTCGCATCTGATGCTGCAATTTTAACTGTGCCATCGTCAGAGATTTCAATGGTTGTGCCTGTTTCTTCAGTTAATGCACGAATCGTTGCGCCACCTTTACCGATAATATCACGGATTTTATCCGGATTAACGTTCATTGTATAAATACGTGGGGCAAACTCAGATATTTCTTGACGCGGTTTATTAATCGCTTGGTCCATTACCGTTAAAATATGCAATCTGGCACCTTTCGCTTGATTAAGGGCAACTTGCATGATTTCTTTGGTGATACCTTCAATTTTGATATCCATTTGTAATGCACTCACACCTTCACGAGTTCCGGCTACTTTAAAGTCCATATCGCCAAGATGATCTTCATCACCTAAAATATCTGATAATACGACAAATTTATCGCCTTCTTTAACTAATCCCATTGCAATACCTGCAACTGATGATTTGATTGGCACACCGGCAACCATTAAGGCAAGTGAAGCACCACAAACAGAAGCCATAGACGATGAACCATTTGATTCGGTAATTTCAGATACGACACGTACGGTATAAGGGAACTCTTCTTGGCTAGGCATGACCGCAGCTACACCACGTTTAGCTAAACGCCCATGACCAATTTCACGACGTTTAGGTGATCCAACCATACCTGTTTCACCGACAGAATATGGCGGAAAGTTATAATGCAATAAGAAACGTTCAGTATATTCGCCAGTTAATTCATCAATAATCTGAGCATCGCGTTCAGTCCCTAATGTTGCTGTGACTAACGCTTGAGTTTCACCACGTGTGAATAAGGCGCTACCATGTGCTCTTGGTAATAAATTGGTACGGATATCCAGTGCCCGAACCATATCTTTTTCACGACCATCAATACGCGGTTCACCAGCGATAACGCGCTGACGAACAATTTGGCTTTCCAAATCAATAATAATGTTCATCACTTCGTTTTCATCAAGTTCTTCATCTTGCGCTTTTAAAGAGGTTAGCACATCTTCTTTAATCAGATCAATTTGCGCATAACGAGCTTGTTTTTCTGTGATACGGTAAGCTTCACCTAGACGATCTTTCGCTAATTCAGAAACAGCATTATATAATGCTTCATTTTTAACTGGTGGAACCCAATCCCATTTTTCACGATTCGCTTTCGCCACAAATTCATTAATGTTATCAATGACCACTTGTTGTTGCTCATGACCTAATACGACTGCAGCTAACATTTGTTCTTCACTTAATAAATCAGCTTCCGACTCAACCATCAATACCGCACTTTTCGTACCAGCAACCACTAAATCCAAACGGCTATTTTGTAGTTCTTTTACTGAAGGGTTCAATACAAATTCATCGTTAATTAAACCAACTCGAGCAGCACCAATTGGACCATGAAAAGGCACACCTGATAAGCAAAGTGCAGCGGAAGCACCTATCATTGCAACTAAATCTGGACTAACATCCGGATTGACTGACACGACTGTTGCAATGATTTGAATTTCATTAACAAATCCTTCTGGAAATAATGGACGTAATGGACGGTCAATTAAACGTGCAATTAACGTTTCGCCTTCGCTTGGACGACCTTCACGTTTAAAAAATCCACCCGGAATACGACCGGCAGCATAAGTACGTTCTTGATAATTAACTGTTAATGGGAAAAAGTCTTGTCCTTCTTTGACTTTTTTATTAGCAACTACCGTAACAAATACAGCGGTATCGTCCATATTAACCATGACCGCAGCTGATGCTTGACGTGCTAAAATACCTGTTTCTAAAGTAACAGTGTGGCGTCCATATTGAAATTTTTGATATGTTGGATTAAACAAAATAATATCCTCTTGTTAATAATGCTGTTGAAATGAAAAGCTCGACAGGCAGTAGTTTTAAGTACAACTTATTGATTTTTTATTTCAACAATGTAGGGTCATCAACAAAAGATTATTTCACTGTCACGACTAATGACAGATCTATAAATTATAGAGCTCTCATTAGTCGCGCGAAACATGAGATACAATCTTTTAATGTGTTGATTTACAAAAACGAATTAATTTTACTTTCGAGCTGAGCATTATAGCAAAGCTCAAATTTTTAACAACGAAAAAGAGGCCTAAGCCTCTTTCAAGTAGATTTTGATTAGCGACGTAAGCCTAATTTTTGAATCAATTGGTTGTAACGTTCGATATCTTTACGGCGTAAATAGTCTAATAATTTACGACGGCTAGAGACCATGCGTAATAAACCACGACGGCTGTGGTGATCTTTTTTATGCTCAGAAAAATGACCTTGTAAATCATTAATACGCGCAGTTAAAAGAGCAACTTGAACTTCAGTTGAACCTGTATCGTTAGTTCCACGACCATATTCAGCTACGATTTTCGCTTTAGCTTCTACAGTTAGAGACATAATAAACCTCATAAAATTAGTATAAAACATGGCATGTCCGATCTCTAATTCAGACAACCTCGGTATTCATATAAATATGAATTGGGCGCAATTATACTGAATTTTATTAAAATAGCAATTTGATTTACGTAACTATAAGTTTACTTAAGTTCAAAGCCATACTCTTCTTGAATCAATTTTTTCAATGCTTCAATATAATTTTGTGCAGACAGGCTTAATTGGGCTTTTTGCGAAGTAATCCAACCTATCAAAATTTTTTCATTAACTTCAAGTGGTATGGATAAAATATCAGACCCATTTAAATCCGTACTTAATACGCCAGTACTAATCGTATAACCATTTAACCCATGCAACAAATTAAACAAGGTGGCTCTATCACTCACATGAATACTTTTTTTATGGTAAACAGTACTTAAAATCTCTTCAGAAAAATAAAATGAATTATATTCTCCCTGTTCGAAAGACAAATAAGGGTAATTTTCAAGATCACTTAACGTTAACGATTTCATTGATGATAAAGGATGATTGGTGCTGATAAATACGTGTGGGTGGGCTTCAAATAGCGGATGAAATGTCAATCGATGTTCTTTCAGTAAGCGTAGAATCACTTTTTGATTAAAATCTGTTAAATATAAAATCCCAACTTCACTTCGTAAATTAGCCACATCGGTAATGATATCGTAAGTTCTGGTTTCTCGGAGAGTAAACTCATATTCATCAGTATGATTTTTTTTGATGAGATTCACAAATGCATTGACAGCAAATGCATAGTGTTGAGTGGAAATGCTACAAAGTTGTTTTGAAGGGACTTTTTTTGAATAATGTTGTTCTAATAATTCAGCTTGATCTAAAACTTGTTTCGCATAGCCTAAAAATTCAACGCCATCAGTGGATAATGAAACTCCTTTAGACGTTCGTACAAAAATTTCAATACCAAATTCTGCTTCTAATTCTTTAACTGCTGTGGATAAGCTTGGTTGGGTAATATAGAGATTTTTTGCAGCTTCATTAATTGAACCTGAACGAGCAATTTCTAAAATATAGCGTAATTGTTGTAGTTTCATAGCGTCACTTATTTAGTCGTATAAGCCCATTACGGGATAATGTCTTATTAACTATATACCAAAAATTAGCAGATGTGCACTAACTGATTGTTTAAAATTAAATCTGACATACAGGCACAATACTATTTAATTTATTTGTTTACCAAATGAAATGTAATTGGGATAGTTAAATGAATGAGGAGTTGAAAATCTAGACTAACAGGTTTTATAAGTGATGGGTGAAAGGAGTAAATGAAAGGATTAATTTTGCAACGTAATTGCGTGTGTTAATGAATAGAGCCAATTGATTCTACCGATTTAAAATTGTCTAGCTGACCAGTTATAGCCTCTTTTTGATTCCATAAAGATGTATATGAATCATGATAATTACCTATTAATCGACCTTGAACAAAGTTGACTTATCCTTGTTCCTATCTATTTGCCATTAAATAAAAAAATTTTCGTAGATTAGTTTGATGCTCATAATGGTCGAAACGGTGATTAACATAGGTCTGATTAATTTGCGCCCTTTAGTGATTACCATTTTAGCGCCTACCCTTGCTCCAATAAATTGACCTAATAACATAATCAGACCAATTGACCAAACAACTTCGCCACCTAAAATAAAAAAGATTAGACCAGCTAAATTTGAGGTGAAGTTTAAAACTTTAGTATTTGCCGTTGCTTTTGTGAGATTAAAACCTGCAAGGGTGATATAAGCCACAGCGTAAAATGAACCAGCACCGGGGCCAAAAAATCCGTCATAAAAACCGATTCCCAAAGCAGGTATAAGTGCAAATTGAATAATAGAGAAACGACTTTTACGATCATCTTCGCCAACTTTTGGCGTAAGTAAAAAATAAATGCCTACGCTAATAGTTAGTATGGGTAGTAAAAGTTTTAAAAATTCAGCTTGAACATGGATGACTGAAATCGTACCTATAGCAGAACCAATAAAGGCAAATGCAATCGCCCACTTTTGCTGTTTTAAATCAACCATGCGTTGACGAATAAAATAGAGACTAGCTGAAAAAGATCCACCACAACTTTGTAACTTATTTGTTGCTAACGCACTAGCGGGTGGCAATCCAACAGCTAATAAAGCTGGCACAGTTAATAGGCCTCCACCACCAGCGATGGAATCAATAAAGCCAGCTACAACGGCGATAGCAAATAATAATACGAGTATTTCATCACTCATAAATGATTGCTCATCATAATTTCACATCGCTGCATTGAGCTCGATAACGAAGATAATGATCCATCAGCACTATAGCCACCATTGCCTCAGCTATCGGAACCGCACGAATCCCCACACATGGGTCATGTCGCCCATGCGTAGAGACGTCAACCGATTCACCAAATACATTTATCGAACGACCTGATATTTCAATACTTGGCGTGGGTTTAAGGGCAATATTGGCGATTATCGTTTGTCCGGAACTTATCCCGCCTAAGATACCACCAGCATGGTTAGATAAAAAACCATTTGGTGTGATTTCATCTCGATTTTCGCTTCCTCGTTTAGTGACAACCGCAAATCCGTCGCCAATCTCTACCCCTTTTACCGCATTAATGCTCATTAAAGCATGGGCGAGTTCAGCATCTAACTTATCAAAAACAGGTTCGCCCAATCCTACAGGAACATTTTCAGCCACAATGCAAACTTTAGCACCAATCGAATCTCCCTCTTTTCGTAACGATCTGAGTAGCTGATCGAGCGACGCGAGTTTTGATTCATCTGCACAAAAAAATGGATTTTGTTCAACTTGCTGCCAATCTTTTAATTCGCACTCAATATCCCCCATTTGTGCTAAATAACCACGAATTTGAATACCCAGTTTTTCGTGTAGATATTTTTTAGCTATTGCTCCTGCCGCTACGCGCATCGCAGTTTCACGAGCAGAAGAACGTCCTCCCCCTCGATAATCTCTTATCCCATATTTGTTGTGATAAGTGTAATCTGCATGGCTAGGTCGAAAAATATCTTTTATTTGGCTATAGTCTTGTGAACGTTGATCGGTATTTTCAATCATTAATCCAATACTGGTTCCGGTTGTTACCCCTTCAAATACTCCAGATAATATTTTAACTTGATCAGGTTCTCGGCGTTGGGTGGTATAACGAGAGGCGCCTGGGCGACGGCGATCTAAATCTATTTGTAAGTCTGATTCAGTTAATGCTAATCCCGGTGGTACACCGTCAACAATACATCCTAATGCAACACCATGCGATTCACCAAACGTTGTGACTTTAAATAATTTTCCGATTGAGTTTCCAGACATAATAACCTTATCCCGATTAATGCATAAATTTATTTAAAATAGTGATGATATTTCACCAAATCTTGCTGTGTGATTGAAAATACCCCGAATCCACCACGCTCAAAGTCAATCCAATTGAAAGGAACATCTGGATACTGTTCTTGCAAACTAACCCAACTATTTCCTACTTCACAAACAAGGACACCGTCGGGAGTTAAGTAATTAATCGCATCATGCAAAATTCGTTTTACTAAATCCAATCCATCAAATCCGGCTTCCAGCGCCAGTTTTGGTTCGTATAAATATTCTTCTGGTAAATCATTCATATCTTCTTCATCGACATAAGGCGGATTGGAGACAATAAGATCGTATTGTTTAACCGGCAAATCATTAAAGAGATCCGACAAGATAGGAGTAACTTGAAAGTTCATTTCATGCAAGTCGATATTAGTTTGAGCAACATCGATTGCCTCAAGCGAAATATCAGTGATATCAACATGCGCTTTAGGAAAAGCATAAGCACAAGCAATACCAATACAACCACTACCTGTACAAAGATCTAAAATATGTCCAGGCGGTGTGGTAAGTAGCGTTTTGAAATGATCATCAATTAATTCACCAATCGGTGAACGAGGTATTAAAACTCGTTCATCAACATAAAAACTATGTCCACAAAACCACGCTTGATTCGTTAAATAAGGAGTTGGAACCCGATCGTCAATTCGCTTTTGAATAATATCAAACAAAAACTGTCTTTCTTCTTCCGTCAGATTGGCCGCGTAAAATTCGGGAGGAATAGATAATGATAACCCCAAACTGGCTAAGATAAGTTGTTTTGATTCATCGATAGGATTATCCGTTCCATGTCCTAAATAAATATCTGATTGACTGAGTTGTGAAGTTGTCCAGCGAATAAAGTCCTGAACGGTACTTAAGTTTTCCATAATGGCTCCAAAAGATCGAGGAGAGGAAGATATCATTCGTCAATGAAGGTCATCTTATTCTCAATAAATATCGCAAATCGAGTGTTTAAACAAACCGTTAAAATTGTATCACTCATTTATTTCAACAATTTAATTATTCGCAATATAGGGTGAAGAAAGTAAGTTAAATAAATTAAATATATTCATTATGATAATCTATCATTTTAGAATTAATTTTAATTCATTTATGAATTTTTTAACTACGCGAAATATTATCAAAGTATTTTATTATATTCAATTATTCATTCTCAATCATAATAGTGAGTCATGGAGAGTATTTTTTAATAATGACTTGATAAATATAAATTTAACAGATATAAAAAACATTTTAGCTTAATGAGGCAATCATGTTTTTTCTTTCTAAATTATTTAAACCCCAAAATACTCATCCAAAATCCGTTAACAATTGGCTTGATGAATATATTACAATTCTTGCCGAACGTAATTTAAAACCCAAAACAATCGAAATAAAAACGTATTTGCTAAAAGTTATCCGTCAGTAAATAGGCGCTAAACCGATCTCCCAAATAACACCACCCGATATTGCAAAAATTATCAAAATCTATACAGATCAAGATAAAGCTCCGTCCGCTAAGTGCATGTACCACTTACTTAAAGATATCTTCCGAGAAGCATACGCACAGGGCTGGAATGACAGGAACCCCGCCGAACCAATAAAATGTCCTAAAGTTACTGTGAAACGTTCACGAATGACATTTGTTGAGTTTAAGAAAATTTTAAATGAGGCGGAAAAAACAGGAAATAAAATAATGCATGATGCTATGACGCTTGCGCTAGTTACAGGGCAACGCCGTTCTGATATAGTAGAAATGAAAAAATCAAATATTAAACGAAATTATTTATTAATAGATCAATATAAAAGAGGTGCAAAAATCGCACTACCGATAAAATTGGAATGTAAAAAAATAAGCACTAGTTTACGAGACATTATTGAATCAACTGATAATGACTATTTAATATGTCTCAACAATGAAAAAATAAAATTAGACGATATAACGCGTCAGTTTTCACGGTTACGTGATAGAGTTTATAGCCGAAATTACTGGAACGGAACACCTACCACATTTCACGAAATCAGATCACTATCAGAACGTTTATATAGAGAACAACGCATTGACACCATGACATTATTGGGTCACAAATCCCAGCAAATGACTGATAAATATAATGATAGTCGAGGTCGTGAGTATAAAAAACTGAGAATAAATTAAACCTATTCGACAAATAGGTAAGCCGTTCACATCTTTTTTAACAGCAGGAATAGTACCAATATCATCAGCCGTTGGTTTATTGTTAGGCTAGTAAACACAAACATCATTTTCTTTTAGCGTTTTAACATTAAATGAGCCATTAATTGACTGACTATCTACACCCAATTTTTTAATGAAAATTGTAGTATTTATTGAAGTTGTGGCATTTTTAGCGTCCTCTTCTGATTTTTTGGCATTTTGTTCAGCGTAGACCTTAATCTGTTCCAGTAGTTTGGTGAGTTCATTTGACCAGCACAAATATCAATTAATGAATTTGTCCATTTAGTACCAACTCCCGTTACTATTTTACCTCCATTTGTTACTGCTATCGTACCTGTATTATACCTCGACATAAATTCCCTCTAATTTGATTGAATACTTTGAGATTTTTTTATTGCAAATCGATTATAAAACCATCTGAGTTTTTCATTAAAAATACTAGCGTATTGAAACAAAACAAATATACTGGTTTACCTCCACCTGATTTATCAATTGTGATCGAAATATTCACTTTTTCACCATAAGTAAATGGCGGAATGTATAAACATAAATTTCGAAGCCTATTTTTAGTGTAAATTTTTTTTAAATCCATTGGGTATTGATTATTAAATAAAATTTTAGGATTACCTCGAAAATTTTCTAAAATTTCAAATGTTGCTGTAGTAAATCCTCTCCGATAATTAGATTTAACAATGATTTCATTAGCAAAACATAGTTTTTGCCATTGTCCATTTGCAATAACACTCATTATATGTACGTTTTGATTCGGATTTAACTCTTGCAATTTGACATCTTTCACAAATGAAACAGCCGAAAGCACATTTCCCTTGATTTGATTAACATTTAGAGTACCTTTAATTTCACAATTCTCATTGATAACGACATTATTCAACTCTCCTGATGTGGCACGCAATCTCCCTGAAATGTCAGCATTAATGGCTTTCAATGTTCCTGTATGCTTGGATAATTGCCAACCAGATACACCCTCTCTAAAATTATTTGATTCAATAACATTGCCAATTTTCGTGTTCGTTATTGAAGCATCACCAATAACTGCATCATTAATGACAACTTGATTACCCTGTGTCGTAAAGACTGTTTGAGGATTCCCATTGGCTGAGTTCATGATTGAAAAACGATCTTGAAGAAAAATGATATTACTTTGCATTCCTTGTTCAGTATTTTCAACACCCATTGTCATACCTGCAACATACTGTTGACCTTTGTCATCTACTTCAACTTTCATTGTACGATGAGCTGAAACTTTACCATTTAAATTATTTACCGTTTCACTGACATCTGAAATGGTGGTAGAAACATCTCCAACTTTTGTGTTAATTGCCTGTATTGATTTGGCAGTAGCGGCATTTTGTTCAGCTGTTGTCTGTTTTAATTCTGATAAATTGCTATTTATATTACCGTATTTAGCGTTCAACTCTTTTAAAGCAATGGCTGTTGCTGCTTTCTCAGTTAATAACGCTGAATGGGTTTCTTGAATCTCAGCGGATAAGTTGCCGTTTTCAACTCTGCGCTGTTTTGTCTCAGCGTCTATAGCCAGTGCATTTTCAATAATGGATTTTGCATTCGCTATTGAATTAATAGCAGCATTATCTGCAGAGTCGACAAGAGATTGCCAAGCGTCTGTTTCTTTTATTTCTTCAAAAATATGGTCTGTCAAATCGTTAGTATTGGTACTTGAAACACCTCTAACCCAATCTGTCCAATCACTGATGTTACCAATTTTATCGACAAGGCGAGCACGGTAGAAAAACTGTTGACCTATAGCTAACCCTGTCTGAGAATAATTGCAAGTTGGGTAACTAACATTGCTTAATAGCAGGGCATTTTCTTCATTTTCAGTCGTACTATATTGAATTTCTGTGTAACTACTATCTCCGCTTCCAATTGGAAACGACCAATTAAGGTCAATACCAAATACCACACTTTCGCTAGCAGTAAAGTCTACTGGTCTGTTAGGTTTACCAACTTTTCCTTTGATTGCTTTGGCTTGTGAATAAGCCCAGGGTGAAGATGCATCAATCGCATTTACTGCTCGTACTCGAACTTCATATACACCAGTATAAACACCTTCGACGGTAAAATTCGTTCCATTAGTTCGACCAATATTAATCCAAGACGAATTATCTTTTCTCCATTGAGCAATATAGTTTGTCGCACCTTCTACCACATCCCAAGAAGCTTGCAATGATGCCACCGACAGTCCCTGGGAGATATAACTGCTTTCTGATAAAACAATATTTTTGGGGGATGAAACTGAGCTTGGAGGAGTAACTGTTATTGGTTTTGGCTCTAATCGTATACCTTGATCTATATATTTGAATTTATTTGGATCATGATGAATAGCCGTAATTGTAAACTGACCCTCATTAGACGATGATATTGAGGTTACTCTATAATACTGAATAGCGATATTATCACTATCAATACACCATACTGCACCAGCAACTGGTGTCAGTTTATAATTAGCCGTAACAGTGAGTGTTTTTTTGTCTGTACTAATCGCTCTAATTGTTCGGCTTTGCGCAGAACCATCTGGTAAATTAAGGACTAACCGATCGCCCACATCATATTCAACGGCTCTATCTAATGTGATTTTTCGTCCTTCAACAGCGTGAATACGCCCGCCATTTTCTTTGCCAGAACGAGAAGGGTCAGCAATCCCAATAATTCGTGCAGGTAAAGGAATATAGCCATCGAGTCCTACCGAAAATGTGATCACTTCATCTTTTGCATTAGAAAGTAAAGCCCAACGTCCACGTCGTTGCGCTTCAGCTTGCGAAGTACAACCTATCGCTGTTAATTTCATGACATTGACATCATAACGACGCATCAAATCATGATCCCACACAGCCTCAACATCATCACAATAATGATTGTTAGGATCAGAATATGCAACTAAACAGGATGTATAACGATTTTTATATGAACCACCAGAATAGGTAAAATCACCGATAACATTAGAAGGATGATAGATAAAATCTGGTTCATCTTGTGGCATATCTGCGGTTAAACAGATCTGATCATTACCCCAAAATATAATACCCCGAAATGAAGCCACTAAATCTTTTAGAACGTTATAAGCCTCTTCTTGACTTTGTATATATTCGTTACAAGCAAAGCGAGGTTCCATGCCACCTCGACCATCAGGTACCATTTGATCACAATACTGACCTAATTGATAAATTGACCATTTATCGAGCATTGTTGAATCAATTCTGACCCCCATACCTGCTATCTCATCACGCATCAAATAATAAGAAAGCCAAGCAGGATTATTGGTATATGCCATTTTAAATCCGCCAGTCCAAGTGCCTGAATAGGTCCTGTTTACTGGATCATAATTGTCTGGTACTTGGACAATTTTTCCTTTCAGTTTACAACTAATTTTAGGAATAGAACCATTAAATTGGCTAGCATCTAACTCGATATAAAGTAGAGCGGTATTAGGATACCGTAATTTACTGTCAATAATTTCCGCATATGAAAAAACACTAAACGCATTAATCAATTTATTCGATTTCGAATCAGGTGTTAGTCGTCTAACACGTATACTCCACCCTTCTAATGCATTTGGTAAATTGATGCGATGATCTCGCTGATATTCTGAGGTAGTTTTTCCATTAAATTCACCATGAATAACCGTTTCAAACGCACTGCCATCTGTTGATAAGTCAATAGCATACTTGGTAACGGTTCCTATCATATCACCATTTTCTTTATACTCAATATGACTTGGTAAGCTTAATTTGATTCTAACTGCATCCAAGTTTAAATTATTAAATGAACGTATCCAAGGATTGTCAGATTTTACTGTAAAACCGATTTTTAACTCATTACTTATCTCAGGTATTCCTTGAATATAATCTTGCGTTTGAGCACCATTACGGAATTCCCATGCAACACCATTAAAATTACGTGTACCATCGAGATTGGCTAGTGGAGTATTATCAATGAATATATTTTGTTCTGTTAGATCGCCTTGAATTTCCCCTTCACTTAATGCTAAAAGCACTTTGAGCTTTGCTGTTGAAAGCAAATTATCGGGTTGTTCATAAGGTCTATGTTGCTTTTTTTTACCGCCCTTTTGACCTTCTATTAATTGCATAATCCACCTATTGTTGATCTTCTGAATAAATACCTGCGTTAATCACTGCGCCACCAATTTCACGGTTACCTAACAAAACAGGAACAGGATATCCTACCGCATTGGTATTAACGGGCGCCCCAAAACCATAATTAGGTTTATTTTCGGTATGTGATGCTCCTCCTGCATTAAATTTGGGTTGAGGAGTTAATAATTGAACAACCCCTCCTAACATCATATTAATACCAATACTGGTTAAAATAGACGTAACGGATAGTGTTCCCGCTGCCATCACTGCACTCCATGCGGCCAGTGATGCTCCAGCAGTGAAAAATGCAGCAACTAAAGCAACGGCTCCGATGACAACTTGTAATAAACCACCACTTTTTGCACCTTGAGCTATCGGCATAATCACATAATTTTTGCCATTAACATTAATATCAAACTCATCAATTCCAATATTTTTTCCATCCACAAAAAAGGCAAACTTAATGCCTTTTAAATGAGCAGTACTCATATATTTTTCAAATCCCTTTATTGTCGCACAAAGTGCGCGTAGCAATTCCCGGATATTGTTTACGTCATACGTATGCTTTTTTCCAAATTGCCTTGCCATTGCACCTTTCAATGTTAACTTACTGAGCATTAAATAACTCCTTATGCCGCACAATGCGAACAGTTCTATCTCTAAAATATTTACCGTAAGGTGTACGTGTAGATAATTGACCGTACAGGTGGTGTAAAATAAGATTATCACCCACATAAATAGCAGCATGATTTGTGACTTGCGAACCAATGCGCATCATAATTATGTCTCCGACTTTCATATCATTCAGACCGACTTCTACAAATCCTTCTGCTTGCCAATTATCATCATAAAGATGCTCTTTGCCACTATCCCACCATTCTCGTGGCACTGAATAATTGTTTAATTTAATCCCATATTCACGATCATAATAATTCATTATTAATGACCAACAATCAGCGTGACCAAGCAACCACTGCCGCCCTGTATAATCTCGATTTATTCGTGGTGATATTGTGCAAAAGTCACCATCAGGAGCAGACATTATTCCCCATTCAATACCTGTATAATCACATTGAATACGGTCAAACTCTGACGGAACCAGTGACGTAACATCAGGATGAGAATGAATAATCATGATAATTTCACCTTGTTTTTCTGCAGCTAACTGTTCTTCTGGTGATATTAAAAAATGCGCTTGTGGATTATCTGAAATGTTTTTACAAGGTAGATAGATCTGTTTTTTTCCCGTATCAATAATGAATCCACAAGCTTCATTTGGGTATTCGCTATCCACATGCTTTTTGATTGAATCTAGTAATTTTTGTCGCATATTACTTACCTTGAAGATTAGCCGCAGGAAAACCACCAAACGGAAGAGGTTTATTACCATGTCGGGCTTTACAATCTTTTAATAGTCCTCCACATTCATCTTTTGCCGGATCATCGACGGCAATTCCGTCTTTGGTGAAAAACTTATTTCCAGCATAATCACAGCCTGTACCTGAGCGGTACCATCCACGCATACACCAAGTACATATTGTTGTGATTTGCCTGGTAGGCAATTGTAAATTTTGAATATCAAATGGCGAACAAAGTTCAAATTCAACAATAGCTTTCGTTTCTTCGCGTTTATTATTAATAAAAAATAATTGAACTCTTTCTTGAGTTGGATCGGCTGTGGCATTACCTGCTAACCAGTTGTCTGAATCAAGGTATTTTGCCATTGTGGTATGAATTTTTACTCTCGCTTGAACTAAATCATCATAATCTATACACAATCTAGTCACTCTTCCGTCAATATTACCGATTGACAATTTAGGGGTAGGTTGTGCACCCGTACTACTTAATTCAAGATCGCTTAATTCATACGGATAAGGTAAATATTCTTTACCTTGCCATTTTATAGAAGGTAAATTTCCAACAGCAAAGGAAGCCCACCCTTCAGCAGAGATATTATGAGAGTGAAATCGTAAAACCTCATCAAGCCCAAATTTTGTACAATCAACTTCAATAAGTTGTATCAGCTCATTGCCTTCAATGGCTTGTAAATCTTGTGTTATTGACATGTTCTCTCCATCAATCCCCAAAACTTAATTAAGAAAATTTTTTGAGGTTTACATTTGAATAATTAAGGTGCATAAGATTGGACAAAAGTAAAACTTAGCTTTACCACATTCGAAGAGATAAATTCAGATTTGATTGATTCGTTTTGAACACGATATAATCTTTCTTCTCCCCAAGGGTTAACCCACTGAAAGGAATGAATAATATGGCTGTTAAGAAACTGACGGATTTCAGACAATTCGTTACAATGACCCGTATAGGACAAATCCCATGTTTCACCTGATTTATTGATTCCAGAACTCCAAATTTGCGAATATCCATCATTAAATTTTACTTCTGTGATACTCATTTTTTCCCCTCCATTGGGGGAATGCATTGTTTTCCATTTAAATTTATCTACTTTCATATACTCCTCAAACAAAATTTGGTTTTGAATATGTCTAGGTAATTTAGTTGAATTAAAAACATCAAAACGGATATTTATTTAAGTGATCAATTTTAACTTTAAACTTCATGTTTTTTTTGCAATAAAAAATTAAGTTAATTGTGTTGAAATGAATCCAGTTACGCGCTATAGACGACTAAAATACGATGATATTCCAAGAAATAGGGATGGTTAAAAATGAGTTGTTATTGTGTTTTAATATTCGAATAAGTATTAAAATTATGCTATTTAGAGGTTTTTAAAAGAATCTAAATGGTTAATATCATTACTTCATCGCATACATGACGTTGTATAACTCTCCTCCCGGTGAAACTGATTTTTTAAACATCTCATTCATTTGCCGTCTAATAACCGCATCTACTTGAGATTGAACTTGTTTTGGATCGGTATTATTGCCATGAGTAGAAGTACTATTTTCTGAAGACATATTTAATACAATATTGGGATTAACAGTGATTGCATTTGAAGAAGGTGTTGTGCGTTGGGCTAATGCTATCGGAGCCGTAATAGAGGTATGAACATAACCACCGCTATCATATCCTTTATGAGAATCATTCATCAGACTATAAAGATAGTCTACACCTAATCGTTTAGTTGCCTCTTTTGTAAAAACAAACTCGCCTTTATGAACAATTCCTGCTGGTTGGTACTTGTTACCTCGTCCGGTAAAACCGCCCGGTTCCAATGCATATCCCACACTTCCACCCGAAGCATATCCAAGAATTTCACCCCCTGTATAAGCTTGTTGAATCCCTCCGGTCGCTTTTCCTCCACCACCAAAACTCGTTAAAGCAGATTGAATAATCTGCGCTAAAATCAATTTATTAATAATTTCAATTAGATTAACTAAGATAGTTTTTGCAAACTCCTGAAAGTTTGCTTTGCCTGTTGTGACAAGCGTTGTCATCATTTGAGACATAGATCCAATTGAATTTTGCGCAAAATCTTTAGCAACACTAAAAACATCTTGAGATGTTTCAGCAAATTCTTTCAAACCGGTTGTTAAACCAGCTATCCAATCTCCTTTTTGTAAATCTTCTTGCACAAAACTTTCTTCTAAAAGTTGAGCTGCCTCAAGGTAGTTTTGGGTTATAGTGATGATGTTTTCTTGACTTAGGTTATTACTCGGATCTAAATCTTGTTCCTTGTTTCTTTCTAAATTAATTCGACTTTGATACCTTGACGATTGAGATGATGTCATTCCAAAGGTCGCTTTTTTATCTGCAATCTCATTTTGTAATTGAGTAGAATTGTGAGTAATATTTTGTAAAATCTGTTGGACTTTGATTCGACCATTGATTTCTTCAGAAATTGCCGCATTTTTTTCATATTGAGTAAGTAACGACGCTTTATTGGCTAGTAAATAACGTTCTTCTGCGGTTAGTCTACTTTTATTGTTTTCTTGTTCCAAGATGTTAATCTGAGCTTGCAAATCAAAGTATTTTTCACGTTCTGCCGTTATCGCACCGATCGTTGCATTCTGTTCTTTTAATGATTCTAGTTGAATTTGAAGATTTTTCTCATCACGTTGACTAGTTTTTAATAATGACGGCGCACTATTTTTTGAAGAAAATAAAGTATTTATTTTATTTCTATTGCCTTTATCGCCTTGAGGGTTGCCATTTAAATCATTTAATGACTCCAGTACTTTTTTAGAGTTATGGACTTTAATGATAATATCTTTCAATTTAATTATAAAATCGTCTAAATTATCATTTCCTACTCCCGTTTCCTTTGATATATTTCCTACATAAGTTGCAATCTCATTTAATTTATCAGCCAATTCAAATGAATCTGAGATTTTACTTATTTCATAAAGTTTATCATAAAAAACTGATGCATTTTCATTACTAATATTAAAAGACTTATTGGTTTTCTCAATTTGTTCACGAATATAACGTTGATGACCAGGTCTGCCATCAATATAGCTTGGATTATACTTTATTTGGGGATGTTCAGCTAAAATATCCCTGGTTAAAGATTCTTTTGAACTTATAACTCTTTTTGCATTTAAATCAAACTCTTCTAAAAGCTCATTAATTGCTTCTCTCGAATGAACAATTGTATTATCGGAGAGTCTTTTAGAAGTTTGAATAAATGCCGTCGCAAGGCTAGGATTTATATTTGCTAGCTCCTTCAATTCATCAGTAAATGACACTGTTCCATCTTTATTTAGTTTAACAATACCATACAATTTTTCTTGGGATTCTCTTAAACTATCAGTGGCAGATACAGCATTATCAAAATAGTCAAACAAATCCTTACCGACAACGGCACCCACTTTAACTATCGTACCAATAGCTTTCCCAACAGGACCAAACAATTCACCAATTTCTATTCCATGTTCAGCCAGTGTCATTAATGGATTTTTCTTTACATTCGCTTGTGCTGACATCTGTTTCATTTGATTTGAAATCTGACTTAATGCCGCACTCATTTTTTCACTTGTATTGGCAAATGTTTCTTGCGATTCAATTATCCCAATTAATTGATACTTAGAACTTTCAATTATTGAATTAAAAACTTGAAAAGCATGAGCATCAATAAATCCATTTCCATTAATGTCAGATAATTGTTGTTGCACATAAAGCAGATTATCCAATGCTTTGTTGACCGGATGAATGATTCCTAATAACTTATTATAGACACCAATTTGGTTATATAAAGATTCCAATTGACGTTTACTAATATTGTTATGCATTAGTTTAGATGTATTTAGTGTTCTCAAACTTTTATCAGTGGTTTTAAGCTTTACATCTAACTCGTTAATTCTTTTAATCTCTTTATCAAGATTACCTGTTTCAACTTTTAATGATAATGTAGTTGTTTTTGACATAGATTACCCATATTAAATAAACCGACTTTCGTCGGTTATTTTGATTTGTGTATGATTGTTAAGGCCTGACTTTCCATTAACCGAATATCATTAAAAATTTTTTGGTTTCCTTTAATATCAAGCATTTGCATTACCCAAGGCAAGCAATTATAGTCAAGACCTAAAATACCACTCATGCTTGTTCTCCACTGCGTTGACATGGCTTGGAATAACTGGAAAGCATCCCAGTTATCTGACCATATTTCTATATACTCATCTTCATAATCGACTTCCGATAGCCCAAAAGAATCAAGTTCAGCTTTTGAAGGCGTTGATGAATAAAGTGCAGTGGCAAGCTCTATGAGTTTTTTTCTCGTTGTCCCAACATCTCTTTATAATAAGTATTAGTTATTGCTTGCCAAGCAGCAGGATAGTTATTTAATAAGATATTTAAATTTTCTTGATTAAACTCTTCATCCAAATTCCAACCAGATACAATTTTTATCATAAATTCAATGATAGGTTTATCCTTAAGCTCGGTCTCAAACACGGTCAGTTTATCAACTGAATAATGTTTGAAATCAAAGCTAATTTGACCATCGTCCAATCCAGGACGCGGAATGGAAACTTCACATCTAAATGTCGGATCTGCAATAAGTTTAAATTTTGCCATGATTAAAATGTCCTAATTAATCTTTATAGAAAGTAATTGCTGGTGACTCAACTGTCGCACTTACTTTTACAGTTTCAATATCATTAATGGCTGTTGTTGGCGTCGGATCAAAAGCAATACGGACAGAGTCATAACGTGTTTCTTTAGCTTTAGGAACATACATTTTCATTGCAACAACATTATTGGTTAAATCCAACTGCTGTAACAATGTGTAGATAGGTAATGAGCTGTCATGAGCAATGGTAAAACTTTTACTTTTCGCTGATTTGATAGTCGGTAATTGACGTTCTGCATCATCATCAAGGAACTGAATTTGAATAAATTGCTGTTCACCACCTTCAGTAGCAACCTCTTTAATTTGAGGTAGTTGTTCCCATTCCGTTATTTTGGTAATAGTTCCTTGTCCTTCTCCTGCCGGGAATACCGTTGTATTACTAGTATTAATATTACCCAAAGTCACTTCATTGTTATTTACGTGAGAAATTTTTGCGACAATATTATTCAATTTAGTCCATGATGAAGTGAGCATGACTTCATCCCCGACCACTAGTCCATGCCCTGAATTTAACGTGACCACCGCTTCTTTAGCATTAGAAATTGAATTAAAGTTAGTTACTTCGTTGTGTGATTTTTGCACATACACACGAGAACCATTAGGTAAAGCAAAACCCATAATATATATCTCCCTTAAATTTTATTTAAAATATAGAATCAGCACGATAGTTAAAGCTGATCGGTAGTGTATAACAAGCATTATCCATTTTTGCTGGATAAACACTTGGTATAGAATTTACATAAAGTGAAAAGTTATGACTTGTTAACTCTAAATTGAGTGGAAAATGCTGAATAATTTCATCAGATATTTGTTGAGAACGTAACTTACCGCTATTAATAGGTGCGACAACAGAAATTTGATAAACACCTCGATAAACCTTCAATTTTCCTTCTGAATCAACGCTTGTTGTTACTTCTGGTAAAATATAAGTTCTGAGATAAATATCGGAATGAGAAAGAATTTCACTATTTTCATCGAAAACAGGTAAGTTTAGTTTTTTTGCAATAATATCAAGGTGAGATTCAAGCAATGCTGAGATTGTTGAAATCAAATTATCATCTCCTTAGCGACATTTTAAAAATAGATCTTGTTAATTATTGTTTGCTTATAAATTTCATAAAAACTTCAGAAATTAAGGAAGAGTTTTTAAATTTATTCAATAAATTCGATTAGAAAAAGCTATTTACACCTGATAAAACAATTATCTATTACACATAAACAGTGTGTTATTTTGAGGTGCAATGACCTGACAATAGTATTGCTGCCATCCTTCGATTAGGGCTTGGTTATAGCTGATTGCGTGGGTGAGACGGTAATAATCTTGTTGAGAAGATTTTGCAAGTCGTAAGGCTTTGTCAGCAATATCGCCGGTGGCGGCACTATTTCGTTCGAGGGTGGCGACTTTGATGCGCAACTCGACAAGACCATTATCCACATCATCACGTAAACTATCTGTTTTAACCTGTTCATCTTTTATTGTCTCAAGAATATTTGACTCAATTAATTTAATGGCATTGTTACCTTGTTTATACGCGTTAAATTGCGCTTCTAACGCCACCGTTTTAGCCATTGCCAGTTGTTCACCTTGCCAACAGTGATATGCAAAATAAATCGCTAAACCGGTTATTACAATGCCACCATACGGTAATAACTTAATCAACAATGTTAATTTATTCATCATGCTAATCCGTTTAAATACACCGTTTTACCACCATTTTTGACGGCGGTCAGCACTATTTGGCGATTATGAGTGGGACTGAATCCGATATGAACCCATTGATTATGCTCCTGAATAAGCTTATCAAACACGACTCCTGCATCTATCAATCGTTGACAGATTTGTTTCGGTGTGCCAAATGGCGAACGGAAGTCAACCGCCAAACCTTGAGTGTGTGCACTACTTGCCACCCCGCCTACCCGGGCATTTAATGCCGGACAACGGTAACCGGAAGTAATGATGATGGGGTGCTCAAGGGCTTTTCTGACCAGTTCAAGTTTTATTGCTGTTAATTGGATATTGGGCATCAGTGCTGCCGGTACGGAATTGTCAATTTTTAATCGACTGGCAGTCAATGAATAGGTAAACTCATCCAGTTTAAAATGTTCAGTCAGTTTCATTAGTTTTCCTTTTAATCATCATGTCCACGTGTTTTTTTTATTAATCGTTCTTCAAGCGCTTTAATTAAGGTTGCGCCCGACCACCCCGCTAAACCGGCAACACCGCCGGCCAGCTCAAACTGCCAGTTAAAATAACTGGCTGCCAACACCACCAGCGCGCCGGCAAAAGTAGAAATAAATATCTGAGCAATTAAAATCATCAGATTAAACTTATTCCCATTAATAATGTGATAGCAATAACTGGCTAATGACCCCAGTAAGGTGACAAAAAACAAATAAACGACAACATACCAATTGATATGGTCAGGCTCTTTGATTGGCATAGGTTTCATCTTCATCGTGAGCCTCCTGCTGAGGCAGTTAAAAATAAGAAAGGGTTACGCAGCACTTATGTATAAATTATTTTCTGAGATTGCTCTGCGAACCCGTTGAATTGTGATAACTGATAGTTAAATCGTAGACATAAAAAAACCGCAATAAAGCGGTTGAATAAAAGAGACTTATATTAAAGAAGTTTAATTAATTTAATTTATTTTGATTTAATTATTTTATATGAATAAACAGGATGTTAAATAATAAATTGCAAATTAAAGGCAATAAAAAAGCCCGCTTAGCGGGCTTAAGTAACAATTCTTGATTTTGAGATAATTATACATACATTAGCGTACGTTGTCAAGATTAACTGTCCCACTTTTTTTAAAACACTAAATGTTGCAATAACTCCAGTTCAGTGCCGGTTAACATCGTTTGCATCGATAATGCACCAATAATGTAACTTTCACCACTACTTTTTATTTTTCGGATATTGCCTTCACTACAGGCCAAATCCTGCGCTATTTCACGTAAATTTTTAGGTTTGATAATTAATGTCGACGATATTTGTGTTTTGCTTGGTTCAATATAAAGATGATCATCCACGATCATTTCGTCTCCATAATAAAATTTAATTAAGACTTTTGCTTCTTCTTTTATTTTCGTAATTTTACTGTTTTTCATCGTCGAAATAATGCCATCTATTATTAACCCGTCTTTATCTAAACAGACCTGTTTATATTCCTTTTTTTGGGATTGATATAAACTAAATACTTTGCGTTGTTGATAGGCTTCTTTTCGAGCCCAATTACCCCAACGGGTTAATACTTGAGTGATATCATAATCAGCATTCAAACTCACTTTATTAAGCCATTGTGTCGGGTTTTGATATTGTTCAACATTGATTTGTTTTGCTAGCATTATTCACCTCAAGTAGTTTCATTTTATTAACGTTAAATTAATAACTAGTAAAAGAATTAATTATCAACATGTTTTCATTCATGTTTTATCTCTCTTTCAGTATTAAAGTTATTTTTTATATCTCTATTAGCACTGATCATGACAAAGATATTCTTGAAAAATTCCTTTCAAATAACTATTATTATTAATAATAACAATAGTTATCATAAAAATCAATAACCAATGTTATTTGAATGATGATAACTTGAGTTATACAATAAAGTACTTCATTACAATGGGATAAAAAAATGACGACATTTACAGAAAGATTAAATTCAGCATTGAAACAATCTGGTATGTCTCAACATCAATTAGCTGAAAAGGTTAAAATTAGTCAGCCCGCCATTCAAAAATTACTGTCAGGAAAATCCAATACATCAAGAAAAATTGTTGAAATAGCCAACGCGTTAAATGTTGATTTATTGTGGCTGACAAAAGGCATTGGCAAAGCGAAATTAACTAAAAATAGTGCCAATGCGACAATGTTAGGTGCTATCGATGAATGGGATAGTAAAACACCACTTGATGAGGATGAAGTTGAAGTGCCATTTTACAAAGATGTTAGGCTTTCTGCAGGTAACGGATTTGCTGATGATATTGAAGATTATAACGGATACAAACTGCGATTATCACGGTCAACAATGCGAAAATATGGAATTGATAAAGACTGTGCCGTATGTTTAACTGTTTATGGAGATAGTATGGAACCTGTTTTTAGAGACGGGTCAACTGTCGGTATCAATCAAGCAGACACTAATATTCGAGATGGAAAAATATACGCAATTAATCATGACGGGTTATTAAGAATAAAAATATTGGAAAGATTGCCTGGTAATCAAGTCAAAATCCGAAGTTACAATTCAGATTATGATGATGAAACTATTTCTTTGGATGATATCACCATTCTAGGAAGAGTCTGGTGGCAATCATCGATATTGGATTGATCGACACATAACATTTACCGCTTCGGCGGTTTATGTTCCTACCATTATGCCCTAACATTTTAATTTTTTATCGTAACCTCATTTTTTATTACTTTTGTTATTGACTTTTTTGATAACTTATATTATCATTATGGTTATCAAAACTAATCAACTTACCATAAAGTTAGCAATACCACGAGTTACTAATGGGGTAACAAGATTCAAGTAGCTAGCAGGGGCTTACGAACATACTGCGGTTTTGATGAGATATTCAATACAAGTTTGTGTAAACCAATTTATTGAATATCTGACAACTGGAAAGACAGTAATATTCTACACCCTTTTGCCCCGAAATCGGGGCTTTTTTAGAGGTTAATATGACGAATAGAGATTTTGTTAAGATGAAAATAAAAGATCGTTTTCATCCTGATTATCAATTAACGAATACCGAGATCAAATTTTCATTATTTGGTATTTTTATTTTAATCTTGTTTGGATTATTGCTTTTTTAGTTGGAAGAGATAAACAGCAACGAGGTACGTGATGCATCAATTACACCGATTAGTTGAAAACGCCTATGAAGCTAATTTTTGCAAAATGCTTGATAGAATTGAAAAACAAGATGCAAGAGATGAGTGGATCGATAAACGGGCTAGCGAACTTATAAAAAACTTTAGCAATGAGAATGACTGGCAACTTCTAGAATTAATTAAACTGAAACTTGATAATCACGCAGTTGATGCTGAGATTTATGATCAGTTCGTTTCGGATATTTGCTATTCTCAAGCAAGAGAAGAATCAAAAGCACAATTTAGTAACGTATAGATAATAAAAATTGATACTTTATAATCAATATCCTAAAAACTAAAATGTTGGATAACGCTGTTTTAAACGTAAAGTCCAGCAAAAATCGGGAAGAGATGGCGGTGAGGAAGGGATTCGAACCCTTGATACGTTGCCGTATACACACTTTCCAGGCGTGCTCCTTCAACCACTCGGACACCTCACCTAAATTATAAAGCCTGCTTTTCAAAAGCAGGCGCATACTATAATCGTCACAAAACAATTTTTCAAGTATTTTTAATTCATACAAACAATCACACCAAATGCAGCAATTAAACTGAGTATGGCAACTGTACTAAATAATGCATATTTTAAATTTGAACACATATTTTTATCTCCAATTTTAATTATTCTATTGATCAACCGAAATGTTTAATGGAATGACATCACTGTTTACTTGTTCTTTCGCAATTTTGGAATATTTAGGCGCAAAATCAAGCAGTATTTCAACAGCTTCATCTAAATAAGCATCGGGTCGTTTATAATCTTTTGGTAAGTCTTCTAATTTCGCAATTGGAGCCAAACCAGCACGACTCAAACGCTCATTCATGCGTTTCAAATCTCGGTCATCATCGCTCTTTTGTTCATCTTCACGATATTGTTTATTTAAAGAAACAATATAACGACTATCCTTTTTATCATTGAACCGTTTAATATCATCTTGAATGTAGATAAACTCAGGATTTTTGGCAATTCGAGCTAAATGGTTGGCTTTAAGTTCTGAAAATAAAGGTGCGATATTTGCAACTTTTGAATATTGCGCTGAAGGTATTTTATCCCATGGCAAAGCATTATCTAAATATCTTTCACCGGTTTCGTCAACATATTTTTCATTGATCATATCAATGTCAGGATCAACCCCTTTAAGTTGCGTACTCCCACCATTGATTCGATAAAATTTTTGAACAGTATATTGCACACCGCCTAATTCAGGCCAATCCGGATG
This sequence comes from Gilliamella sp. CG22, assembly GCF_046635725.1. Taxonomy (NCBI): domain Bacteria; kingdom Pseudomonadati; phylum Pseudomonadota; class Gammaproteobacteria; order Orbales; family Orbaceae; genus Gilliamella; species Gilliamella sp. CG22. The sequence continues at coordinate 139,765 of NZ_JBIDFK010000001.1, read as the reverse complement.
TAATCTTGCATCTACCGGATAAGCTATATTTCGTGAGGTTTGCACCGTTCCTTTACCATATGTCGTTTCTCCAACAATCAACGCTCGACCATAATCTTGCATTGCGGCAGAAAAAATTTCAGAAGCAGAGGCACTGTAGCGATTTATCATCACCACGATTGGCCCTGAATATTTGATACTTTCATTTTTATCATCATAAACATTGATTTTTTGTAGATTGTCACGCACTTGAACCACAGGCCCTGTATCAATAAATAGCCCAGTTAATGCAATAACTTCTGCTAAAGAACCACCGCCATTATCGCGTAAGTCGATAACAAGCCCTTGCAGATTATCTTGATTAGCTTGCGTTAATAGTGAATTGACTTTTTGAGTTAATCCTATATAAAAACTCGGAATTTCGATAACACCAACCTTCCCTCGTTGATTGTCAATAATTTTTAGTTTAGCTTCCCTGTCTTCAAAATGAATTTTATCACGTGTTAATTCAACAATTTTAGGTTTGCTACTATTGCCTGCCGGTAAAATTTCGAGTCGGACAACAGTTCCTTTTCGCCCCCGAATTTTTTCAACAACATCATCGAGACGCCAGCCAATAACATCTTCAATGGCTGAATTACCTTGTCCGACACCAATAATTTTATCACCAATGGTTAGTTGTTTACTTTTTTCAGCCGGTCCACCCGTTACAAAAGACATAATCTCGGTGTAATCATCTTTTTGACTTAAAGTGGCTCCAATACCTTCCATTGATAAATTCATCTCAGCATCGAAGTCTCGTTTCTTTCGTGGCGCCAAATAGCTGGTATGAGGATCAATTTCGCGTGCAAATGCATTCATAAACACTTGGAACGCATCTTCAGTTTTGGATTGTAACAATGTTTTTAACACACGATTGTAACGTTTAGTTAAAACTTCTCGTATTTCTTTCTCATTTTTACCGGATAATGAAAGACTTAACTCATCATATTTAACTCGTTTATCCCAATAATTATCAAGTTCTTCTTCGGTGCTTGCCCATGAAATATCTTCTCTTTTAAAATCAATATTTTCATTAGTTGAAAAATCCATAGGGCGTTGTAAAACTTTTAAAGCATATTGAAATCGGTTATATCTTTTTTGAATAGAAAGATTATAAATGTCATAGGCCATTTTCAAATCGCCATCTAACAACTCTTGACCTAACGACGCTTGTTTATCTCTAAAACTATCAATATCACGCTGAATAAAAAAAGATTTATTGCCATCTAATAGTTTAAAATAACGGTCAAAGATTTTGGCTGAAAATGCGCCATCTAAATCAAAATTACGGTAATGGGCTTGAGTAAAATAGTTAGTTACCCTATTTGCCACAATTTGATGAATTTGATCTTGTTTAAGCGTAGGTAATTGTTCTGTAACTGACGAATTAGTCTGAACTGCTTGGCAAACTATACTTGGACTAATAACACAAAGAACAAGTAACGATTTTCTTATACCTTTAAATAAATTACTCATTGCCATTCTCTATTGATTAATTATGTGCTCTGGTTTAACTGTTAGTTGCATACCTGAACCAACCTTCACTTTGATATGTTCTTTTTCAATATCAATGATCTGCACTTTTAATGGTTTATTGCCCATCGTAACCTTAACAAAATCACCAATTTTTAAAACTCTATTTTTTTTAGGTGGAGTATAAGCTCTTTTAGGTTTCGATTTGTTTTGTTTTTTAAAGTGCTCTTTAGCTTTACTTTTGCTCTCTTTAAGCTGTTGTTGTGCATAATCCATCTGTTCTTGGGTAATGACTTCATTGAGATTACCATCTAAATCAACACGATGCGAGCCAACTTTTATACTATATAAGTAACGCCAATTATTGGTATAAACACGTAAGGCAACACGTAGTTTCGTTTTGCTTAATTCTTGGTTTCCATCAAGACGTGAAAGTATGTCCTGAAATATGCCGATTTTCAAGGGTTTTGCTTCGCCCTCAATAGTAAAACAATTAGGAAATTGTTGGGCTAAATATACAATAATTTCTTTACTATTTGTCAATTGAAACTGTTTTTCCATCTGTTCTGCCGTAATAATTAAACTGTTGGGTTGTGAATGAATTGCGTTATTGTTTACTTTGGGTTGTTCTTTAAAGGATTCTATCGTTTTTTCTTTACTTTCTATTAGTTGTTGCTTAGCAAGATCCATCTGTTCCTGAGTTATGATTTCATGGGGATTACCGTCTAAATCGATCCGATAAACCCCAATTTTTATACTTTCTAAATAATGCTGACTATTCATGTAGAAATCTAACGCATCATTGAGTTTAGCTAAGCTTAATTTAGGGTTTTCATTTAATCGGGAAATAATGTCGTGAACAATGCCCTTTTTTAAAGGTTTGACATTACTCCCGAACGCAAAAGAATCTGGAAATTGCTTAACTAAATAAGCAATAATTTCGTCATTTGTTGTTAATTGAAATTGTTTTCCCATTTACTTTTCCGTAATAACTAAATTTTGTAAGCGCTAAAGTATATATCAGCTAAATTAATAACACTAATCTTCTTTATTTTGTTTATTGATGAAACTGATGAAATCTTTTATACCATTTCGCATTAGCCATGAAGAGACAATCGATTGCTCATCGGGTGTCAATTGTTCAAAAGCAGTCATCCAAAGTTGAAGAGGTTCAATGGGTGAAATTACATAGCTTGCACTCTCTTCCTCAATATATAATGCTTTTTTGACATCTGACGGTAAACTTCCAATATGATATTCGACAGCTTTACCTCGAACACCTGAACGTTTACGTGCAGTCCATTTTTCAGCTCTTGCTTTTCGATTAATACCTTGTATTGTTGTAGGCATCCCTGCAATGCTTGACAGCTCTTTAGATGAGAACCATTCTTTCATTTTAACCATCCTAATTTTAAATAACCAGAAAAAAATACAGAAATTAAAGAAATCTTGTTATACTAAATAAGAAACGAGTTATTATTGCAAATTAACTTGAATAATGAAATTACTCGTTTCAGTAATTTTAGAGCATAGCATAGATAAAATAAGTTATAAACTAAGAGGGAACAAAAAATGGAAATAAAATTCAGCGATTGGCATCACGCTGATATTATAGCTGCACTAAAAAAGAAAGGGACAACACTATCTGAATTATCACGCCGATCGGGTTTTAGTTCGTCAACTCTTGGTAATGCGCTTGTTCGACCATGGACAAAAGGGGAATTTATCATTGCTAAAGCCCTTGATTTAGATCCGGCCGAAATTTGGCCTAGTCGTTATATTGATGCAAAAACAAATCAGCCAATTAAGCGTGTTGTTTATGAAAAGAAATTAAATTTTGAATCATCCGGTTTAAATCAAGAAATGATAGAAGAAATGATAGAAAAAATAAATAAAAATAATCAGGAAACTTAAGAAATATTTCAATGAAATATATAAAGATTAAGTTCATTTGTTTCTAAATTTTATGTATTGACTGATATTTTCAACAAAATTAAATTATTAAACTATATTAATTTTAAGTGACTTCTTATTTTGTTTAAAAATAGTTTTTTAGTTTAATTAGTGAATGAATTAGGGAATATATGATTACTCAATCTTTTATTGTGACTTCGCAAGTTGCATCATTATTTTTAATTTAGTAAAACTAGAGATAAAAAATAGTTTAATTGAGTTTAAAAACCATTCTTTTAAACAGATATTCTTATTAGTGATGCTAAAATCATGATGCTGTGCTAGACAAAATGATACTTTACGCTATACTAATCTGCGAAATTAACCAGACAATCGCTGCTTTGTTGTAGTCCTTGTAAAAGAGGAGACAAACAGAGGGGAGGAAAGTCCGGGCTCCATAGGGCAGAGTGCCAGGTAACGCCTGGGGAATTTTGGCGTGAGCTAAAATTTACGACTAGTGCAACAGAGAGTATACCGCCGATGGCTTATAGTTAAGATCAGGTAAGGGTGAAAGGGTGCGGTAAGAGCGCACCGCGCAACTGGTAACAGTTGTGGCACGGTAAACTCCACTCGGAGCAAGGTCAAATAGGGATTCATTGGCGCGGCCCGCGTTGAATCCGGGTAGACTGCTTGAGCTAATGCGTGAGTATTAGCCTAGAGGAATGATTGTCCACGACAGAACCCGGCTTATCGGTTAATTTCAATTTTCTTCTTTTTGATTCTCAATTTCAGCGACATGCACTTGTTTCTTTTTGTTTAACCAACGTTTTAACGCCAGCCAAATAGAGAAGATCAAACCTAAAAGCAATAACAATACAGGAATTAACATTAAAAGTGACATGATCTGCTTCTCATAGGTTTTAAAAATCGGCGACAAACCGAATAGATAACCTAAAGTCACAATCAAGAAAATCCATAACGTTGCACTAATCCAATTATAAATATGAAATTTTCTACTATGTAGATTGGATAATCCAGCCATCATCGGTAATAATGTTCGTACAAAAGCAATAAATCGACCGATAAACAACGCTTGTAATCCATATTTATGGAATAAAACTTCGGATTTACGGTGATATTTTTCAGGCAGGTGTTCCATCCAACCTTTTACAATTTTGGTATTACCAAGCCAAAGCCCTTGTAAATAACCTAACCAAGTTCCCAGGGCTGCTGCTGCAATTAAGATGACATTGATTAACCCGAAATGGAAAACATCAAGACTAATTAGCACACCAGTTAAAAAGAGCAAGCTGTCACCCGGTAAAAAAGCTGCCGGTAAGACGCCATTTTCTAACAATATGATGACAAATAACATACCATATAATGTCCATAAGACATTTGGATTTGATAGTGTTGCAACATCCATATTAATAAAAGCTTGATAAAGAGTAATGATTGTTTCCATCTATTTTAAAATCCTATTCATCTAAGTTATTGGTGATTAATAGTACCACCTACAGTTAAATTATTCACTTTCAAAGTTGGTTGCCCAACACCTACCGGTACACTCTGCCCTGCTTTACCACAAGCACCCACACCAGAATCTAATTCAAGATTATTCCCGACCATTGATATTTGTTGCATGGTTTCGATACCGGAACCAATTAATGTTGCCCCTTTTACCGGCGTCGTTATTTTGCCTTTTTCGATTAAATACGCTTCTGATGTGGAGAAAACAAATTTACCAGAGGTTATATCAACTTGACCGCCAGCAAAATTTGGTGCATATAAACCATAATCAACACTACTGATAATTTCATCGAACGTTGACTTGCCTGATAACATATAGGTATTCGTCATTCGAGGCATCGGAAGACAATCATAGCTTTCACGGCGTCCATTACCTGTAGATTGAGTATTCATCAATTTTGCATTGAGTTTATCAAACATATAGCCTTTTAAAATGCCATTTTCTATCAGTACTGTTTTTTGACTTGGCGTTCCTTCGTCATCAATAGAAAGTGAACCGCGTCGATTTTCCATTGTACCGTCATCCACTATAGTACAAAGTTCTGAAGTGACTTTTTCACCTATTTTTCCTGAAAATACAGAGCTATTTTTACGATTAAAGTCACCTTCTAAGCCATGCCCCACCGCTTCATGTAATAAGACACCTGGCCAACCTGCGCCAAGAACAACTGGCATTGTTCCTGCTGGTGCTGGTTTAGCAGATAGTGAAACTAATGCTTGGCGTACGGCTTCACGTGTGTAGCTATCGGCAATGCTTTCCCCTGTTTTAGGGTGAATAGTTAAAAAGTAGTCATAACCAAAACGACCACCACCGCCACTACTACCACGTTCACGCTTGCCATCTTGCTCGACAAGAACAGAAACGGATAATCTGACTAATGGTCTGATATCGGCACAATAAGTCCCATCAGTAGCCGCAATAAGGATATCTTCATAACTGCCAGTCAAACTCGCCGAGACTTCTGTAACTCGTGAATCAAGCGCACGTGCTAACTGATCGACTTGCCTTAATAAGGCTATCTTTTGATCTTGATAAAAGCCATTAATTGGATTAATTGACGGATATTTTAAGCTATTTTCCAATGTTTTAAGGGGGGTAATTTTAATTGGCGTTTGTAAAGTTGTAATGGAATTTGCCGCCAAGACACTCTGCTCTAAGCGATTTAAAGTAAGTTGATCGGTATAGGCAAACCCTGTTTTTTCGCCAATGATAGCTCTAACCCCCACACCTTGATCACGATGATAAGAAGCATTTTTGATAATACCATCTTCGATTGCCCAACTTTCATAAAAGCCCGATAAAAAGTACAAATCGCCATAATCAATTTTTCTTGAACCTAACATATCCAATAAACGCATAATATCTGAATGATTTAGGTTATTTGGACAAAGTAGTCGTTCACTTACTTCAGTTACAATCATAGATTCCTTAATTAATATTTCAACTTTAATAATTTTTAAAGTTCACTTATTATCAATATATTGTTAATTTTTAATATCTCAAGGCTTTGAAGCTTTACATTAATACCACATCATATTGTTCTTGAATATAAAGCGGTTCAACTTTGACTTCAACACGTTTACCAACAAACACTTTCACTTCTGCTAAAGCATGTGATTCATCATTATTTAAAGCATTGGCAACCGCTGCAGACGCATAAACCAATAAGTATTCAGAACGATGTGCTTTATGAACACGGACAATTTCACGCAATATTTCATTGCATACGGTTTCTACGGATTTGACGATACCGCGACCTTTACAGGCTGGACACTCTTCACATAAAATGTGCCCCAAACTTTCACGAGTACGTTTACGCGTCATTTCCACTAAGCCTAAAGTCGAAAATGAATTTACGGTCGTTCTTGCTCTATCTTTGGCTAAAAAATCTTGTAGTGATTGGAGCACTCGTTCTCGATGGACATCTTCTTGCATATCGATAAAATCGATAATAATAATACCACCTAAATTACGTAATCGTAATTGACGCGCAATAGCAATAGTTGCTTCGATATTCGTATTAAAAATTGTCTCTTCAAGATTGCGATGCCCAACAAATGCGCCTGTATTAATATCAATTGTCGTCATGGCTTCGGTTTGATCGATAATTAAATAACCACCTGATTTTAATTTAACTTTACGATCCAGTGCTCGTTGAATTTCGTTTTCTGTATCATAGAGATCAAATATTGGCGCACTACCTCGATAGTGCGTTAGTTTATCAGTAACTTCAGGCATGAATTCTTGCGTAAATTCAACTAATAAATCATACGTTAATTTTGAATCAACCAAAATGCGCTCAATAGGATCGCCAACAAAATCACGTAATACACGCTGAGAAAGTTGTAATTCTCCGTAAACCAGATTTTTACTGATTGGCCTAGCCATACGCTCTTGTATTTTTGACCACAGTCGTTTTAGAAAATTAGCATCTTGTTCTAATTCATGCGCACTTGCACCTTCAGCTGCCGTACGAACAATAAAACCACCTTGATCGGTAACATACTGTTCAACAATTTTTTTAAGTCTATCTCGTTCTTCTTCACTTTCAATACGTTGAGAAGTCGCCACGTGAGCTGAGTTTGGACCGGGCATTAATACTAAATAACGAGAAGGCAATGTAATATCTGTAGTTAACCTTGCCCCTTTAGTTCCCAACGGATCTTTAACGACTTGTACCATCAAGTCTTGTCCTTGGCGAACAAGTTCAGAAATATCTTTAACTTGAAATTGCTCTTGCTCAGTATCCGATACACATTCCGTATGAGGCATAATGTCTGAAGCATGTAAAAAGGCTGCTTTTTCAAGACCAATATCAACAAATGCTGCTTGCATGCCAGGTAAAATGCGGATCACTTTACCTTTGTAGATATTTCCAACAATACCACGCCGAGATTCACGATCGACATGAATTTCTTGTAATACACCATCTTCAATATAAGCGACACGAGTTTCAGAAGGTGTTACGTTCATTAATAGTTCAACTGACATAAAGATTCCTGTTAAATAGATCGCTAATTAATTGATCGCAAAGCTCCGTCTCACTAGTCGTAAAAATAGGTAAATTACTATCCATAATACTCCGTCAACAAAGCTTGATAGTAAATTTAATGGGGACATTGTTATAGTATGATAAATACTGACCTGAAATAAAAACATCAATAAATTATAACAAATTGATATGCCAAAAATAATAAAGCATTGTTGCCATAATGCTAAATTACGTATCAACTGGTATTTAAAAATCAGTAAATAAGCAATAATAGAAAAAATAAATGCATGGATACCGATTATCGTACCGGAAAAGAGATCCATAATAATGCCTAGAATAAATGCTGTCCCTATACCAACACGATGCGGAAGCGCAATTAACCAATAAGCTAAAAAGAGCATTAGTACATGTGGCTTGTATATATTATAAGATGGCGTCCAAGGTATAATTTGTAAACATAAACCTAAAAATAACGTTATCCAAATAACCAGTATTCCTCTAGGGTTTTTCATGTTGTTCTCCTTGATCGCCCCATAATAGTAATAGATAACGTAGTCGTTTTAAATCAGCAGTCGGAGTAGCTGAAATAATGGGTGATGAATCACTGATATCAATTTTAACTGAACTTACTACCGCAACAGGATAGCCTTCTGGAAATCGACCATCTAGCCCCGATGTGACAAGAACATCACCAACTTTAATATCAACATTATTCGGTAAAAAATCGAGTGTTAAATCATTATTACATCCATTACCGACAGCAACCATAGCAATATCATTTCTTTGCACTTGAACAGGTATGGCATGTTGAAAATCACAAACTAAAATAGCTCGACTCGTGTTTTTAGCTGTCTCATAAATCTGTCCAACAATACCTTTTTCATCAATCACAGGTTGCCCAACATATACTCCTTCATGTTGCCCTTTATTGATAACGATCTGATAAGCGTAAGGATTAGTATCAGCTAATAAAACTTGAGCAGCCATTTTATGCTCTTCATGCCATAAAGGTGCTTTCAATAATTCCCGTAATCGATTATTTTCGTGTCTTAAATGTGCAAGTAGTAGCAGATCAGCTTTTTTATTTAATAATTCTTCAGATAATCTTTCGTTTTCATTGACTAATTCTTCTCTGGATTTCGACATTTCATAGAGTGAATCATACGATGCTGCCGGTGAATTAGAAATGTAATAAAGTGGCGAAATAATAGTATCAAGATAATATCGAATTTCTTTAAATGGACGATAATTAACATCAAAAACTATTAAAATTAAAGCAAGTGCCATAGAAATAAATAGTTGCACACTAAGCGGTGAACGATTAGAAAAAAGTAATTTCATTGTTCAATACTTACCTGTTATATACTTAAGCGCTATTGATACAAAGATGTGACTCCGTCGACAATGTCGACGGATAAGAAAGTATGATATTGAATAATTTACCACTTTATTGCACTAAATGAAATGGTAACTAAGACAAATCTTAATCTTCACTGAAAAGATCACCACCATGCATGTCAACCATATCCAGTGCTTTTCCTCCGCCTCGTGCTACACAAGTAAGCGGATCTTCAGCGACAACAACATGGATACCCGTTTCAGCGGCTAACAATTTATCGATATTACGTAATAACGCACCACCACCTGTTAATACCATACCATGTTCAGAAATATCAGAAGCAAGCTCTGGCGGACACTGCTCTAAAGCGACCTTGACAGCACTCACGATACCACTTAATGGTTCTTGTAACGCTTCTAAAATTTCATTCGAGTTCAACGTAAAGCTACGAGGAACACCTTCTGCTAAATTTCGACCACGAACTTCAATCTCAAGAACTTCATCGCCCGGATAAGCGCTACCAATGAAATGTTTAATTTTTTCGGCTGTTGCTTCTCCAATGAGAGCACCATAATTACGACGAACATAGTTGATAATAGCTTCATCAAATCGGTCACCACCTATTCGAGCAGAAGCAGAATAAACCACACCATTAAGGGAAATCACCGCAACTTCTGTTGTTCCGCCGCCGATATCAACCACCATCGATCCCGTTGGTGACGAGACGGGTAAGTCTGCACCGATAGCGGCTGCCATTGGTTCTTCAATTAAATAGACTTCACGGGCACCTGCCCCTAATGCCGATTCCCGAATAGCACGACGTTCAACCTGTGTTGCCCCAACAGGCACACAAACAAGAACACGCGGGCTAGGCCTTAAAAAGCTATGGCTGTGCACTTGGCGAATAAAATACTGTAACATTTTTTCTGTGACAGAAAAGTCAGCGATAACACCATCTTTCATTGGTCTAATAGCTGCAATATTACCTGGAGTACGCCCTAACATCTGTTTCGCAGCCTGTCCGACAGCAGCAACACTTTTCGGTGTTCCAGAACGATCTTGTCGAATGGCAACAACGGAAGGTTCGTTTAATACGATCCCTTGCCCTTTTACATAAATAAGTGTATTGGCTGTACCTAAATCAATAGATAAATCATTTGAAAACAAGCCGCGAACTTTTTTGAACATAATAAAAACTTTTCCTAGAATTAATCTTGTTTAAGTATATTTAGAGTTTGAAGCAAGCTAATTATAAAATATAATTTTCTTGTAAAATCGGTCAAAATAATATCTTATTTAGTCTGTCAATTCCATAGCAAGCCTCAATAATAATTGAGTTATAATATTGTATCGCAATTATAAAATAATACCTAGAAAATAGTATAGCAATAGATTGTAAAGGAGATATATAATGACAAATTATATTTTACAGTGTATCCTGCGGCGTTAATGTTGAGTTACTGCCTTATTATCACGTTAAAAGATTTCTTTTAAGATATTAAGGATGCATTAATTAATTGTTACTTATATCAAATAAACACGGTGTAATTCATGGATATACGCAAAATTAAAAAATTAATTGAGTTAGTTGAAGAGTCAGGTATTTCAGAACTTGAAATCTCTGAAGGTGAAGAATCAGTACGTATTAGCCGTTCAGTGGCAACAACAAGCTATTCTGCGCCTGTGCAAAATATTCAAATTCCTCAAGCTGCTCCTGTTGTAGTAACATCAGCTTCTTCTAATGGAGAAGTGGCTAATGAAGTCGAGCCTGTTGCTGTTTCTGGAACAACAATAAAATCCCCAATGGTTGGTACTTTTTATCGTACACCTAGCCCTGAATCAAAAGCGTTTGTTGAAGTTGGGCAAACAGTGAATGTGGGCGATGTACTTTGCATTGTCGAAGCGATGAAAATGATGAATCAAATTGAATCAGAAAAAGCTGGGACTATTAAAGCTATTTTAGTTGAAAATGGTCAACCCGTTGAATTTGATCAACCATTATTCATTATTGAATAATCAGAATTTATTAATTAATTTTTACGATTAAGAGATTGAATATGCTTGATAAAATTCTTATTGCTAATCGCGGTGAAATTGCGCTACGTATATTACGTGCATGTAAAGAACTTGGCATTAAAACTGTTGCTGTTCATTCTTTGGCAGATAAAGATTTAAAACATGTCTTACTTGCAGATGAAACTGTCTGTATCGGTCCTGCAGCGTCTGCCAAAAGCTATCTTAATATACCGGCATTAATTTCAGCGGCCGAAGTTACCGGTGCAGCTGCGATTCATCCTGGATATGGATTCTTATCAGAAAATGCTGATTTTGCAGAGCAAGTTGAACGTTCTGGTTTTATTTTTGTCGGTCCAAAACCAGACACGATTCGTTTAATGGGTGATAAAGTATCTGCGATTGAAGCCATGAAAAAAGCAGGTGTGCCTTGTGTACCTGGTTCTGATGGTCCATTGAGCAATAATATTGATACAAATAAACAGATAGCCAAAAAAATAGGTTATCCCGTCATTATTAAAGCCTCAGGTGGCGGTGGTGGTCGTGGTATGCGTATTGTTCGTGATGAAAAAGATCTAGAACAATCCATTAAAATGACCAAATTAGAAGCCAAAACAGCCTTCAATAATGATATGGTTTATATGGAAAAATTCCTTGAAAATCCACGTCATATTGAAATACAAGTGCTTTCTGATGGTCAAGGTAATGCAGTTTATTTAGGTGAGCGCGATTGTTCAATGCAAAGACGTCACCAAAAAGTGGTAGAAGAAGCTCCTGCTGTTGGTATTACGCCTAAAATGCGTAAATTTATCGGGGAACGTTGCGTTAATGCTTGTATTGAGATTGGTTATCGTGGCGCAGGTACATTTGAGTTTTTATTTGAAGATGGCGAGTTTTACTTCATTGAAATGAACACGCGTATTCAAGTAGAACATCCTGTAACTGAAATGATAACTGGCGTTGATTTGATTCGAGAACAAATTTTAATTGCCGCTGGCAAACCACTTTCAATCAAACAGAGTGATATTCATATTAAAGGTCACGCGATTGAGTGTAGAATTAACGCAGAAGATCCAAAAACATTTATGCCATCACCGGGTAAAATTACTCGTTTTCATGCGCCGGGTGGGTTTGGTATTCGTTGGGAATCTCATATCTACGCTGGTTATACCGTACCACCATATTATGATTCAATGATTGGTAAATTAATTGCCTATGGTGAAACTCGTGAAGTGGCGATCGCTCGTATGAAAAATGCGTTAGCTGAACTCGTTATCGATGGTATCAAAACCAATATTGATCTTCACATTGAAATTATGAATGATAAAAACTTCCAAAAAGGTGGAACAAATATCCATTACTTAGAGAAAAAACTAGGTATTTATGAGTAGTCCATTAATGTCTAATCTCGACAATAATATTGTTATTTTAGCGTGTTAATTGCTTGATTTGTCCAATCATTAACATAAACTTAACGGTTATACTTATCCGCCGACTTATGTCGGCGGTGTTATTTTTACTGCTTAACTTCTTAATCCTTTACCACTCTCAACCAAACGCCACACAGCGATATATAAAATCACCACAAACAAGATAAGCATTGAAAAAGTGATCCATAGTGATACATCTGTGGTACCAAGAAAACCATAACGAAAACCATTAATCATATAGACAATAGGATTTAATTTAGATACCCATTGCCAAAATGTTGGCAGTAACGTGATTGAATAAAATACCCCCCCAAGATAAGTTAACGGCGTTAACACAAATGTTGGCACAATACTAATATCATCAAATGTTTTAGCATAAACTGCATTTAACAGTCCAGCTAACGAGAATAGTATTGAAGTTAATAGTAGTGTGAAAATAACGAATACCCAAGAATGAACTTCATAAGTCACAAAAAAAAGGGATACCATTGTCACTAAAGCACCAGTTAAAATACCTCGAATAACGCCACCACCAACAAATCCCCAAATTAAGATATGTGTTGGAACAGGTGCAACTAAAAGTTCTTCGATATTACGTTGAAATTTAGCACTAAAAAATGATGAACAAACATTTGTATAAGAGTTGGTAATTACCGACATCATAATTAATCCCGGTACAATAAATGCCATATAACTATGACCACCCATATTGCCAACTCGTGACCCAATTAAATTGCCAAAGATAATAAAGTAAAGCGACATAGTTATAACAGGAGGAATTAAGGTTTGAATCCAAATTCTTAAAAATCGTATCACCTCTTTACGCCAGATACTTTTTAGGGCTATCCAGTATAAGTTATTCATTATCGGCTCCTTTTGTTTGAGTATCATTACGCACTAAATCAACAAATAACTCTTCAAGTCGATTGGTTTTATTGCGCATACTGATAACTTTGATTTGTTGTTGATTAAGTTGCTCAAACAATTGATTTAATCCATGCTGTTTATCGACTTTAACTTCCAACACGCCTGGCTCTACATTGGTAAATGCGTAATCGTTTAAAACTATAGGCTGACTGGTTGGTAAATAATCGATAATAATCGTTTCAGATTGACTATTCGCCAGTAAATCACGCATAGAGGAATTAGCAATGAGTTCACCATGTTGAATAATACCAATATGCCGACATAACATTTCTGCTTCTTCTAAATAATGTGTGGTCAAAATAATCGTAATACCCTGACGATTGATTTCTCTTAAAAAATCCCACATAGAACGTCGTAATTCAATATCAACCCCTGCCGTTGGTTCATCAAGAATTAATAATTTAGGTTCATGAACTAATGCTCTTGCTATCATGAGTCGTCTTTTCATGCCACCTGATAACATACCTGCTCGGCTATTACGCTTATCCCAAAGATCTAAAATACGTAAATATTTTTCAGCACGTTCAAGTGCTAATTTACGGGGTAATCCGTAATATCCACCTTGGTTTGCAACAATTTGCAGTACTTCTTCAAACTGATTGAAATTAAATTCTTGAGGCACTAACCCTAACTGCCTTTTGGCGTTGACAATATCTTTATCTAAATCAAATCCAAAAATTTTAACTTGACCCGATGTTTTGGTAACCAAAGAACTTATGATTCCAATCGTAGTGGATTTTCCAGCACCATTAGGCCCAAGCAGTGCATAAAAATCACCAGCTTGTACAGTTAAATTAATACCTTTTAATGCTTCTACACCATTTTTATAAATTTTTTTGAGTTCAATTAACTCAAGTGCAGGAATAGATGACATGGATGTATCCTAATTGAATATTTTATAATTAAATTGCTATAAAATCCTATTTGATGTGAATTAATATTGACAATATAATTATTCATTGTAAAGCGCTTTTTAGCATTATTTGAATTGATTATATGGCACCCCATTAACAAAACATAAAAAAGATTAATGTTTGTTAAAATCAACTCACAAACGCTTAAACTAAGTTAAGTTAAAATAAATCATTAAGTAAGGAAAGAATATTATGATTAAGATTGGGTTGGTTTCGGTATCAGACCGTGCATTTAATGGTGTATATGAAGATGAAGGAATTCCATCTTTGATTACCTGGTTAACAAAAACATTAAAAACCCCGTTTGAAACCCTACCGCGTATTATCCCTGATGAACAACCGTTAATTGAACAAACCTTATGCGATTTGGTGGATAAATTACATTGTGATTTAATACTGACAACTGGCGGAACAGGGCCAGCTTTAAGAGACGTCACACCCGATGCAACAATAGCGATAGCCGATCGTATTTTACCTGGCTTTGGTGAACAAATGCGTCAAATTAGTTTGCATTTTGTGCCCACTGCAATTCTATCCAGACAAATCGGTGCAATACGAAACAAATGTTTAATTCTGAATCTACCTGGCAGACCTAAATCTATTCAAGAAACATTAGAAGGTGTGAAAGATAATGCTGGGAATGTGATTGTAAATGGTATTTTTGCCAGTGTGCCTTACTGTATTGAGCTATTAGAAGGACCATACATCGAAACACATGAACATGTTGTTAAAGCTTTTCGACCGAATAAACCTGTAAAATAGAAACTTTAGTTTTATGCAACTTTGATGCATAATTATCTAATAAAATAAACTGCTTTTATTTCTCCATTCGATAAAAGTTTTTGTGCAATAAAAGATAACTTCTGACTTCTATATTGTTATATCTGATTGATTTTAAAATTTTAAGCAATGTTTATAAATAAAATTGAATGTCAAAACAGTAAAACATTTAATCCAAAGGAACACTATGAAACAAGATGATTTCACTCGCGTATTTAAAGAGATGCTAAGTCAAGAAAAATTCAGTTCACAAGTTGAAATTGTTCAAGCTCTTCAAGAGCAAGGTTTTGACAATATTAATCAATCTAAGGTATCAAGAATGTTAACTAAATTTGGCGCCGTGAGAACACGAAATGCCAAATCGGAAATGGTTTATTGTTTACCCGCTGAAATCAGTGTTCCAACGACAAGCAGCCCATTAAAAAATTTGGTTTTAGACATTGATTATAATAGTTCAATGGTCGTCATTCGAACTAGCCCAGGCGCTGCGCAACTTATCGCAAGATTACTTGATTCAATCGGAAAATCAGAAGGTATTTTAGGTTCCATTGCTGGCGATGATACAATTTTCAGTACACCAACGAAAGGATGTACGGTGAAAAAATTATATCAAATTATTCTTGAGCTATTTGAACAGGAATTATAAAAACTGATCAGTTAACTTTTTTGTTATTATTTGAATTTTTAATATTTAACCTATTGACACAATTAACAGAATCGTTAATTCTATACATACTGATTTTGTAATTTAAATCACAAGAACGAAGAGGCGCATTACTCAGGTAGATTATTTTAGGGGCTGGAACCGTTAATAAATGATTGAGGGGATGTAATGCCGAGATTTAATTGATAATCCAGAACTCAGTTAGATCGACTGCAAGGGCTGAATCCCTTGGGTTGTCACCCTAACAGGTGGAGCGCTTCAGGGTTTTACTCATTTTCCTTAACGGTAAATAAGTCATGACCTCGCTCTAACTCTGTTAAAAATAATAATTTTTAATATGAGGAATTCATGGAAACATCATTTGTAATTGCTAAATTTGGTGGTACCAGTGTTGCCGATTACCAATCTATGGTAAATAGTGCAAATATCGTTGTCACCAATCCGAATGTCAAAGTTGTGGTATTATCTGCCTCTGCAGGTATTACAAATTTATTAGTAGCTTTAGCTGAAGGGCGAGATGCGGAAGTAAGAGCACAACACATCGCGAAAATTCAATCTATTCAATATAGTATTTTAGAACAACTTCCTCAAAATCCTACATTACGTGCTGAGATAGATCAGATAATTGCTAATATTGCCTCTTTATCAGAAGCCGCTAGTCTCGCTACATCATCCGCCCTAACCGACGAACTTGTCAGTCATGGCGAAATTATGTCTTCTAAACTTTTTGTAGAAATATTGAAAGAAAAACAGAAAAATGTGTTATGGTTCGATGTGCGTAAAGTCATGCGGACGGATAATAAGTTTGGTAAAGCCACACCAATAATTGAAGATATTAAACAACTCTGTTGTGCACATTTAAAATCATTGTATGCCAATAACATTATTGTTACACAAGGATTTATTGGTTCTGAAAGCACCGGTAAAACCACTACCTTAGGTCGAGGAGGTAGCGATTATACTGCCGCTTTGCTTGGTGAAGCATTAAATGCAACACAAATCGATATTTGGACAGATGTTGCAGGTATCTATACTACTGATCCTCGAATTGCGCCATCCGCTAAACGCATTGACGAAATTTCTTTTGCTGAAGCGGCTGAAATGGCAACATTTGGCGCTAAAGTGTTACATCCTGCAACACTGGTGCCAGCTGTTCGAAGCAATATCCCAGTATTTGTCGGGTCGAGTAAAGCGCCACAAGCAGGCGGAACAATTGTTTATAATACCAACAGTATCAAATCCGATCTGCCATCATTTAGAGCATTAGCATTGCGCCGCAAACAAACCTTACTTACGTTAACTAGTTTAAATATGTTACATGCACAAGGCTTTTTAGCGAATGTGTTTACTATACTGGCTAAACATAATATTTCAGTTGATTTAGTCACAACGTCAGAAGTCAGCATTGCATTAACCATTGATACGACAGGAACCAACACCAATGGCACCAGTTTATTAACTAAAGCACTATTTGATGAGCTTTCCACACTTTGCCATGTCGATGTTGAAGAAGATTTAGCTCTAATTGCCATTATTGGTAATAAACTGACTTCAACCAAAGGTATAGCCAAAGAAGTTTTTGGTGTCTTAGATGATTTTATCATTCGACTTTGCTGTTACGGTGCTAGCACGCATAACCTTTGTTTATTATCAAGAAGTAATGATGCGGAAGACATCATTAAAATTCTCCACAAAACAATTTTTGAATAATATTCTCTATGAGGAAGATAATCTCTTCCTCTTTATCTGCTAGTTCAAGCTAAATTCCATACTAAGCTAAAAAATAAATTGTAAAGCTTAATAAAATATCTAAACATTTAATAAAAAAAATTATAGAATATAGTTAAATTATTTTATGCCGTACGTTCATAAAACTGTTCTCTATTTATCAATTGTCATCAATCTTCATCCAGTTTTGTTATTAGTAATTTATACGTTTAAAAAGTGTATTACTTTTTTTAATTCAATTTACTACATCTGTAAACTAACATTAAATACAACAAAATAAGGGTAAATTATCATGGGTATTATAAGTTGGATTATTCTAGGATTAATTGCCGGTTGGATTGCTAAATTTTTCATGCCTCTAGGCAGTGTTGGGGTGGTGAAAACCATTCTACTCGGTATCGCGGGAGCCTTGGTAGGAGGATATATAAGTACTTTCTTCGGCTGGGGAAGCGTCACTGGATTCAATTTCCCAAGTTTGTTTATCTCAGTATTAGGGGCGATTTTATTAATCTATCTTTATCGTCTTTTCAGATAAAAAATTCGTTTCAAATCAAAATTGGCGGATTTCTTCCGCCAATTAATTAATGCAATTATCAAAATAATTCTTATCGATAATTCAATGAATTTTATTTTTTGGTTTAGCATCAGTTACCATACTCACCACTTTTAAACCTATGCTTGTAGCATCAAAAAACCGAATGACATAAATTAGATTCCTTTCATTTTCGTTGTAAAGATGTTAATAAGTAATTTCGTCGTATGGCGATTTTTGTTATATTAATCTCCAAAATCACTTATTAATAAATAGTAAACTAGAATGCTTAAAATATTCAATACATTATCTCGAGAAAAAGAAGTATTTCATTCCATTACCCCCAATAAAATCGGACTTTATGTCTGTGGTGTGACGATTTACGATCTTTGTCATATTGGTCATGGGCGCACTTTTGTCGCATTTGATGTTGTTTCTCGTTATCTGCGTTTTTTAGGTTATGACTTAACTTATGTCCGTAACATTACCGATATTGATGATAAGATCATTAAAAGAGCCCTTGAAAATGGCGAAACCTGTGAACAATTGACCGAACGTATGTTACAAGAGATGTATGCTGATTTTGATGCATTGAATATTAAACGTCCTGACGTTGAACCTCGTGCAACTCAACATATGCAACAGATTATTGAATTGGTTGAAGAGTTAATAAAAAAAGACCATGCTTATATTGCTGATAATGGCGATGTAATGTTTTCCGTCGATAGTGATCCTAATTATGGTATTTTATCTCGTCAAAATTTAGAACAACTACAAGCGGGTGCCCGTGTTGATGTTGTTGATGTAAAACGCAATCCAATGGACTTTGTGTTATGGAAAATGTCTAAACCAAACGAACCAAGTTGGGATTCACCATGGGGTAAAGGTCGCCCTGGTTGGCATATAGAATGTTCAGCAATGAATAGCTACCAATTGGGTAATCATTTTGATATTCATGGTGGTGGGTCTGATTTGATGTTCCCACACCACGAAAATGAAATTGCTCAATCAACTTGTGCCCATGATGGACAATATGTAAATTATTGGATGCATTCGGGTATGGTAATGATTGACCAAGAAAAAATGTCAAAATCACTAAATAACTTTTTCACGATTCGTGATGTATTAAAGCATTATGATGCAGAAACAGTTCGCTATTTCTTATTGTCAGGTCACTATCGCAGTCAACTCAACTATAGTGAAGAAAATCTAAAACAAGCCAGAATGGCACTAGAGCGTTTATATACAGCTTTACGGGATACCGATCCTAATCATCCTCATACCACACCAGACAGTGATTATTACCGTCAGTTCTGTCAAGCAATGAATGATGACTTTAATACACCTGAAGCCTATTCCACACTATTTGATCTCGCGCGTGAAATTAATAAAGCAAAAGCGGAAAATGATATGGCGCATGCCAATGAATTGGCAGCCGAATTACGCCATTTATCTGCTGTTCTAGGTTTATTAGAACAAGATCCAGTCAAATTTTTACAAGGCGAATCACAAGACGATGTTGATAGCACCTTAATTGATGCTTTGATTCAACAACGTAATGAAGCCCGCGCCAGTAAAAATTGGGCGTTAGCCGATGAAGCCCGAGATAAACTAAATGCTATGAATATCGTGCTTGAAGATGGTGCGAATGGCACGACTTGGCGCAAAAAAAGTTGATGATATAAGTTAAAACACCCATTTAAAAATGGGTGTTGATAATCATCTATCTTAATTTTTTATCCACTGACGTTAAAATACCCCGTAAAATATTTAACTCTTGTTGTTCAATCCGTGCGCGAGTAAATAACCGACGTAAGCGCCCCATAATTTGACCGGGGTGATTAGCATTAATAAATTCAGTTTTCAACAAAGTTTGTTCTAAATGCTGATAGAAACGTTCGATGTCTTCATCTTTGGGAAACTCAATACTATTTATATCAGCCTCTTGTTCAGTTAAAACAGAATCAATATTTAACATCGACATTCGTATTTCATAACAAAGCACTTGTACTGACATCGCCAAATTCAATGAGCTATAAGCTGGATTTGCAGGAATCCCAACATGATAATGGCACTTTTGCAACTCCTCATTAGTTAATCCCACTCGTTCACGACCAAAAACCAAAGCAACATTTGCATCATTATTAGATGCTTCTTGAATAATTTTATCGCCACACTCTTTTGGTGTTAAATTCGGCCACTGTAAACTGCGAGGACGAGCACTAGTCCCGATCACTAACCGACAATCTGCAATCGCCTCATCCAAAGATGAAAAAATTTGGGCTTGTTTTATAATATCACTCGCTCCAGCTGCTAAAGAAATAGATTGAGAATCTGGTTTTATTACTGGGTTAACCAAACAAAGATGCGTTAATCCCATTGTTTTCATTGCTCTAGCGGCTGAACCCATATTACCAGTATGCGAAGTTTCAACTAAAACAATCTTCACGTTATCTAAATAATTCACAATATCCTCATTAAAAAGTATCGAGTTCCTATTAGAACCAAATAGTTAACAGTATATAGGAAAAAGATGGCAAAATGCAGATTTGAAATCTGATTGATTAAAATCAGCAGAAATTATTTTGAATGTTAATCACAAAATTTACAGAATAAATAAATAACTGATTGACGAAACTGCAATAATTTGCCAATGTAGAGGTAGAAATCCCCCATTGAGTTAGCTCAATTTGTTAGCGAATTTTTTAGTAAACTTTTTAGTAAACATAGTGGAGGTCAATCATGACGTTAAGTATTACCAGTAAACAAATGGACATTACTCCTGCAATTCGTCGTTATCTTGAAGATAAGTTTTCGAAACTAGATAAATGGAGAGCACTGTTAATCAACCCTCACTTTATATTATCGAAGGAACCTGATGGATTTATTATTGATGCCACCATTGCAACCAAAGGCACACCGTTAGTTGCTTCAGCTAAACACATTGATATGTATGCAGCAATTAATGATCTTATTGGAAAACTCGAAAAACAACTCAATAAGATTCAGCATAAAGGGGAATCTCGCCGAGCCTTTGATAGCATCAAAGGAGCCGTACTGGAAGAGCAAGTTTAGAAAATAGATGATCACAAATAAATTAAAAGGCACTTTGATAGTGCCTTTATTTTTTTGCTTGTTATAATATTACACATCTATTTTTTACTTAATTAAGCCAAATGACTGTTAATCCTTTACTACCCTTGCGAGATAAAATTAATGAAATTGATGCGAAATTATTAGAGCTTGTAGCTAAACGTCGCCAAATTTCAACACAAGTCATTCAAACAAAAATTGAAGCCAACATTCCTGTGCGTGATTTAGAACGTGAACGCTCATTAATCAATTCACTTATTCATCAAGGAAAAGACTATCATCTTGATGATATTTTAATAAAACGTCTATATCAGGTTATTATTGAAGATTCCGTTCTACTACAACAAAAGATCTTACAAGAAAAACTTAATCACAACACCATAGCGACGGCAAAAGTTGCTTTTTTAGGGCCCAAAGGCTCTTACTCCCACTCTGCTGCGCGACGTTATGCGAGTGCTCACTTTGAAGAAATGACGGAATCCAGTTGTTCAACCTTTAAAGATGTTTTTGAGCAAGTCGAAAAAGGAGTGGTGGATTTTGGTATTTTACCTATCGAAAATTCAAGCTCTGGTTCGATTAATGAAGTTTATGATCTTTTACAAAAAACCAATTTACATATCATTGGTGAACTTTCATTACCTATAGATCATTGCGTACTTGCTATTGCTAATGCCAAACTGGAGCAAATTGACACTATTTATAGTCATCCACAACCATTTCAACAATGCAGTAACTTTTTAGAAAAATCACCTCATTGGAAAATTGTCTATTGCGACAGTACCTCGTCAGCTATGGAGATGGTAGCAAGCCTCAATAAGCCAAATGTTGCAGCAATGGGTAACAAAGATGGCGGTGAATTATATGGACTACAAGTACTTAAACATGATTTTGCTAATCAAAAAGAAAATATCACTCGCTTTATTGTGTTAGCTCGACAACCTGTTGACGTTTCAAATCAGATACCTGCTAAAACAACTATCCTAATGAAAACAGGTCAACAAGCTGGGGCTTTAGTTGATGCATTACTAGTATTGCGCAATCACAACATTGTCATGACAAAGCTGGAGTCTCGACCAATCCATGGTACGCCATGGGAAGAGATGTTTTATATCGATCTACAAGGTAATCTAAATTCTCATGAAATGCAAACTGCGCTCAAGGAACTCTCAGCTATTACCTTATACACCAAAGTGCTTGGCTGCTATCCAAGTGATTCCGTTTCTTCTCTCATGTAATATATTATTAACACTATGCAAAAATTTTCAAATGCCGTGCTCAAGTGGTATGAACAGTACGGCAGAAAAACGTTACCATGGCAAATTGAAAAAAGTTCTTACCATGTTTGGTTGTCTGAAGTGATGCTCCAACAAACTCAAGTTGCAACTGTCATCCCCTACTTCAATCGTTTTATTGAGCATTTTCCGAAGATAACCGATTTAGCACACGCCCCGATTGATGATGTGTTACATTTGTGGACTGGATTGGGTTACTATGCTCGAGCCCGTAATTTACATAAAGCGGCGAAAATGGTTACTGACAAGTTTAAAGGTCACTTCCCTACTTTATTTGATGATGTCGTTGCCTTACCCGGTGTTGGGCGGTCAACTGCTGGCGCAATTTTGTCGCTATCTCAAAACCAACATTACCCTATTTTAGATGGTAATGTAAAACGGGTTTTAACACGCTTTTTTGCTGTTGAAGGTTGGACTGGCAATAAAAGCATTGAAAACAGACTTTGGCAATTGAGCGAACAGGTCACACCAAAGCATGATGTAGCAAAATTTAATCAAGCGATGATGGATATAGGCGCAATGGTTTGCACTCGCACTAAACCTAAATGTAACTTATGCCCACTACAAAGTGATTGTATCGCTTATCAAACAAACAGTTGGCAACAATATCCTACCAAAAAACCGAAAATAACAACTCCTGAAAAATCAGCTTATTTTTTGATGCTAGAATACAACCAGAGTATATGGCTTGAAAAACGACCGCCATCGGGTATCTGGGGCGGTTTATATTGCCCACCACAATTTGCTACAAAGCAAGCATTAATCAATTGGCTAAACGATTATGGAATTCAAACAACTCCACCACAACAATTGATTTCTTTTCGCCATACTTTTAGCCATTTTCATTTAGATATCATACCGATTCATTGCATCATGGTTAACAACACGAAATGTTTAGATGAAAGTAATGGCTATTGGTATAACTTAACAACAGAAAATGCGAAAATTGGCTTAGCAACACCCATTTACAATTTATTGAAGCAATTGAATTCATGATTGATTAAATGAGCTTAAAATTGATCGGTTGGTTAACTATCGGTTAAATTAGCGATATTATAGCTTAATTATTCTTCACAAAAAGTTGAGAATCTATTGTTCACCAATAATTTAAGGAATTCTATATGGCTAAAATATCTTATTTAAATACACCTTTTACGATTAAAAAATTATCATTAAAAAATCGTATTGTTATGCCTCCAATGTGTCAATATCAAGCTAAAGATGGTTTACCAAATGATTGGCATTTTATTCATTATGTTTCAAGAGCTGTTGGGGGCGTTGGTTTAATTATTGTTGAAATGACGAATGTTGCACCAAATGGACGAATCTCGCCAAATTGTCTAGGCTTATGGAATGATGAACAACGTGATCAGTTTAAACGCATTGTTGATGCCGTTCACGCCCAAAATGGCAAAATAGCCATTCAAATTGCCCATGCAGGGCGTAAAGCTTTAGGAGCTGATGATGTGGTATCTTGCTCTCCTCTTCTTTATGACGGCACTAACGAAGCCAATAAACAGTGGCAATATCAAATGCCAAGAGAATTATCAAAAAATGAAATCGCTGACATTATTCAAAAATTTAAAGAATCAACCCGTCGGGCCGTTGAAGCTGGTTTCGATGCAATTGAAATCCATGGCGCACATGGTTACTTAATACATCAATTCAGTTCACCTAAAACCAATTTACGAACCGATGAATATGGTCAAGATAAGTTACTCTTTGGAGAACAAGTTATTAAAGCCGCTAAATCGGTTATGCCACCTGACATGCCGTTAATTATTCGGTTTTCAGCGCAAGAATATGGTAAAGATGGATATAGTGTTGATTATGGATGCAAAATAGCTAAACGTTTTGCCGATGCGGGCGCTGACGTTTTAGATGTGAGTGGTGGCGGTGACGGACAGCTTGATCCAGCTCACACCCCTGATTTTCATGCCGGTTATCAAGTTTACTTGGCTAGCGCTATCAGACAATCGATAGATTTACCAATAATAGCTGTTGGTATGCTTGAAGATCATTACTTAGCCGATTACGTTTTAAGCCGAGGTGATGCAGATTTGATAGCGATTGGTCGAGGCTTACTCCGTGATCCTTATTGGCCTTTGCGTATTCCTTCATCGCCATTTGTTCCGGCATCTTATCAAATAGCTTTTAAATAACTTATGCTAAAATTTTATCTCCTGTAGCACACGCTACAGGATAATAAACATCAGCAAATTTATATCTTCATGGCATATTTAATCAACTGTTTTTTTAATGGTGAACAATAATCAATAGTATTCATGCCTACCGTTCTTAGTGCCTTCTTAAATAAGTTATCCCCATTAAACATATCTTGAATAGTTTGCATTGCCGCTAACATTACCATCGTATCTTTACGACGCGTAAACTGAAATGATTTTAGATTACTGACCAAGCCAATATCCTGATTCTCATCGATTAATTTTTTTATTGTCGACACTAACAAGGCCGAATCTTGAAAACCTAAGTTGACGCCTTGCCCAGCTAAAGGATGAATTGTGTGCGCTGCATCGCCAACTAAAACTAAACGATGTTTAACAAACTGCTTGGCAAAGCGTGCTTTTAATGGAAAAATCATTCTTGGGTTAATTAACTGACAGTGGCCTACTTTATCACCTGTTAATTGAAATAATTGATGAGAAAAGTCGGTTTCAGATAACAAAGCTAAATTAGCTGCATTATCAGGTTTAGTTGACCATACTAAACAACTTTTATTAGGATGATAAAGGGGAAGAAAGGCAACAATACCATTGGGATAAAAAATTTGTTTTGCACAAGCATGATGAGGATATTCGGTTTCAACGGTTGTAATGAGTGCGTGATGAATATAATTACGTTCTAAAACCGAAATATTTTCATGCTGACGAATCCATGAATTTGCACCATCTGCACCAATAATAAGTTTCGCTGGTAAAGTAACCTGATCTGCCAAGGTCAAAAAAGCACTATTATCATCGAATACACTATCTATCACTTCTTGACTATAAATCGTTATGTTGTTACTAGCTAAAGCATAGTGATATAAATAATGAGACATAACGTGATTTTCAATGATATAACCTAAATTTTGATAACTATAATCCTTAGCCTGTGCTGATAAATGAGCCTGACCATTCTTTTCCCACACATCAATTTCGGTAAACTCTTGCACACGACCACTTAAGCAAAGTGCATCCCATACACCAATTTGAGCAAAATAGCGCTGGCTAGCACCATTTAGCGCTGAAGCTCTGACCCCAATCTTATGCTTTGGCAAACTTTCATGTA
The DNA here is from genome assembly GCF_046635725.1 of Gilliamella sp. CG22. Taxonomy (NCBI): domain Bacteria; kingdom Pseudomonadati; phylum Pseudomonadota; class Gammaproteobacteria; order Orbales; family Orbaceae; genus Gilliamella; species Gilliamella sp. CG22. Next base: position 113,852 of record NZ_JBIDFK010000001.1, on the reverse strand, counting down.
GGTGAATATTTTTATCAATAATGGCAATTTTCAAATCATAATGACTTAAAGCACAAGCCGTTGCCAAACCTACTAAGCCACCCCCAACAATGGCGACATCAAATTGAATACTCATAGTTCAATTATTTATTATCTAATTTAGGATCATTCTTAGATTCAATATCTTCACTCATCTCCTTTTTAAACCCTTTCAGCGCCGAACCTAAATCAGATCCTAAGTTTCGTAGTTTTTTAGTACCAAATAACAAGACGACAACAGCAAGAAAGACTAAAAGATGTGGGATACTAAATGACATAATAAAATCCTCTTTATTAAATTTTATTAATTCGTCTAACAATAGAATTGTAAACAAATGGTATATATGTTTATACATTATACCTTTTAAGGGATGATTTCATAAGAAGTTTAAGCAAAAAAAAAGACCTGCATATAAATATACAGGCCAACATGAAATATAAGGAATATAAGGAAAGAAAACAATGAAAAATCCTTACACTGCTTATTATCCATTTTTTTTCGTTTCAGTCAACGTTTTTATTTGTTTTTTTATTTATTTTAAATTTTAAAAGAAAAAGGTCAAAAACAAGAATTAAATCTTTTAAAATCAATAAATAAATAAATTTAACGTAAGTAACTCATGAAAATAAATTAATTTGACATATATCAAATATAAAATAAAAAACATTTAAAAAGCAGACAAAAATCTTTTTTTCTCGTGGAAATAAACAAAATTCCAACAGAAAAACAAAAATAAAATATTTTTTTAAAAACACTATATTTTGATTTTTTAATACGCAAATTGATATAATTAACTTGCTATAAAACGAACAATTCAGACAAAATTACAAAAAATTACTTTTTTATATTAGCTTTTCATTTAATGTTGTATGTAAAACTTATAAAATATCTACTATAATTTGAAAAACGGATGTAATAGGAGAAACAAATCAGAAATGAATATGATTAAAAATAAAAATGTAAAAACATTTAAAGAAAGATTACATAGCTCAATGCAAGGTTTATCTGTCTCCGCCTTCGCTAAAAAATGTGATATGTCTGAAACAGTGATTAGAGATTATTTATCAGGAAAAACTTATCCATCTTTGACACGTCTGGAAGTGATTGCTGAAAAATGCAATGTTTCATATAACTGGCTGGCAACAGGCTATAAATTAGAAGTTTTAGATCCTAAAGAAGATGAAGCAGATGTCTACAACGAGAATATATACCGTATTCCCGTCTATAAAAAACAGTTACCAACCAAAGAAGAAGCGCAATCACAACGATATATTCGAGAAACACCTCCTGTCATGAACTATCCCGTTGTTGAAGGTTGGGCTTCTCATCGAGGATTAGATATCAAAAAATTAATCATTTATTGGGCTAAAGGGGATCTCATGTCGCCTGAAATCAACAATAATAATGGTTTAATTATTAATACGGAAATCGTTGAAATTATTGATGGAGCAATCTATTTAGTTGAATATGAAGATATTACCTTTTTACGTAAAGTTCGATTAACGCAAAATGGGTGGGTTTTAATTTGTAACAATAACCAATTCCCTACTATTGAAGTCTCTAAAGAAAATTTTGATAAGTACCATTTTGTGGGTCGAGTTGTACAAATTATTAAAGATATTTTTTAGTCAAAAAATAGGCAAATATCGTTATTCAAGATATAATTGAAAAGCAAGAAAGAATATAAAATGAACTCTTTCTTGCTTTAGTTTTTAATATTTTTAGAATCTGCAATAATAGGTAGTAAAATGTTGTTAAATTTCATAACTATCCATCAGTTTTAGGATATCTAACTCTATTCATTCTACTCGCAATGTTAATATCAACGATTCAATTTAATGAAAAATAGCAAATAATTAGGTCAATTATGTATCGATTTTTTGAAAAATTGGTGTCACCTTATCCTAAAAGTGAACCGCAACCAGCAGCTAAAAATTTTCTAGGTTTTATATGGCAATCAACCCAAGGCACTCGAATATTCATGCTGCTTTTAATTATATTTAGTGCACTCAGTGGCGCATTTGAAGCTTTTCTATTCGCTGCCCTTGGCAAAGTGGTGGATTGGCTTGCGATTGTCGAACCTAATGAGCTTTGGCAAAAAGAAAAAACATCGCTATTAATCTTAACCTTAATCATTTTATCCAGCACTTTGATTATTGGATTACAAACAATCATCAAGCATCAATGTTTAGCGGGAAATTTTCCAATGCGAATGCGTTGGAATTTACATCGACTAGTGCTTAATCAAAGTATGCGTTTTTTTCAAGATGAGTTTGCCGGAAGAATATCGGCAAAAGTTATGCAAACTGCATTAGCCGTTAGAGATACCTGCTTTCTTGTTGCTGATATCTTAATATTTGTGTTGATTTCGTTTATAACTATGGCTGCGGTAATCGGTCAATTAGCCCCTTGGCTATTGCTGCCATTCTTTGGGTGGTGTGCTCTTTATGGCTTAGCCATGTACTATTTTATTCCTCGCTTAAGTAAAGTTGCAAGTATGCAAGCAGATGCTCGTTCTACCATGACTGGACGTGTAACGGATGCTTATACAAACATTATGACGGTTAAACTGTTTTCTCATGCCGGTAATGAAGCAAAGTATGCCCAAGAGTCTATGGATGAGTTTTTGATTACTGTCAATAAACAAATGCGACTAGTCAGCAGTTTTGAAATCGTGAATCATTTACTATCTATTCTACTTATTTTATCAACGACTGGTGTTGCCTTGCTGTTATGGACAAATCAATTAGTTGGAATCGGAGCTATTGCAACAACCACAGCATTAGCGCTTCGTTTAAACGGTTTATCACATTGGATTATGTGGGAGCTTGCAGCTTTATTTGAAAATATTGGGGTTGTGAAAGATGGTATGAATACATTTTCAACTGCAACAACCATTGTTGATAAACCCAATGCCAAAAATCTAAATGTGACTGATGGAAAAATCGAGTTTAAAAATATTTATTTCACTTACGATGAAAAGATTCGAAATTCGGTAATTAACGATCTCAATTTAACTATTAAGCCCGGTCAAAAAATAGGGTTAGTTGGACGCTCTGGCGCCGGAAAATCAACATTAATTAATCTGTTATTACGTTTTTATGACTTACAACAAGGTAAAATTCTTATTGACGGACAAGACATTACCGAGATTAATCAAGAAAGCTTACGGGCGCAAATTGGTATGGTTACACAAGATACGTCCTTGTTACATCGAACTGTTCGGGAAAATTTACTTTATGGTAATAATCAAGCTACTGAACAAGAGATGATAGATGCGGCTAAAAAAGCCCATGCAGATAAATTCATTCAAACATTAATCGATGCTAATGGCAGAACCGGTTATGATGCTCATGTTGGTGAACGAGGTATAAAACTATCGGGTGGTCAAAGGCAACGCATTGCCATTGCTAGGGTGATCTTAAAAAATGCACCAATATTATTACTTGATGAAGCAACCAGTGCATTAGATTCAGAAATTGAACAAGCTATTCAAGAAAGTTTATACGCACTAATGGAAGGCAAAACCGTTATCGCTATAGCTCATCGTTTATCAACTATTGCCGCAATGGATAAACTGGTTGTTTTGGATGAAGGAAAAATTATCGAACAAGGTACACATCAAGAATTACTGGATAAAAATGGCTTATACGCTCAACTTTGGAAACATCAAAGCGGTGGTTTTTTACCAGATAGTCTATAAGTGCGTTTAACGGTTTGGCACCTTTGTTCTAGGTGCCAATATCATTTTTTATTCACCAATCACAAATTTTTTATAAAATTCAGATTCGAAACGCATTATTGCACTATTTTTAGGCTCATCCCTTCTTTCAGGATGATATCCCGAAAGTAACTGAACAAAAGCGATAATTTTTCCATCTGACTTCTCAATAAATCCAGCTAAATTATAGCTGCCTTGTATATATCCCGTTTTTGCTCGTATGGTTTCTATAAAAGGCGGTTGATTAAAGCTTTTGCGATATTGTAATGTTCCATCCTTCCCTGCAACAGGAAGTTTTTCAATAATTTTGAGATCGCGATCATGAGCTGAAATATATTGCAGAATTTCCATCATTTTGTCTGCACTGACCAGATTCAATCTAGACAAACCTGAACCGTCAACAATCACCAAATTTTCGAGATCAATACCAGCTTTTTTAAGTAAAATTTGTTTAACCGCATCCCCACTATTTCGCCATGTACCTGGAATTTTAAAGTAATGAGCCCCAATTGTTCTAAAGATAGCATCAGCGTACAGATTGTTCGATTTTTTCAACATTACGGTTAACAATTCTGATAGCGGTGCCGACTGGCTTGAAACTAATAATGAAAGTTTGCTATTTATTGGCTCATTACGTGCTGAAATCGCACCATTAAACGAAATTTTCTGTTGTTTTAACTCATTTTTCAAAACACTTGAAAAATAATCCACCCCATTAAGTACAGCAAATTTTAATGCTATTTTATCTGATCCTGACGCAATACATCCGGATAATTGATAGCGATTTTTGTCAGTATAACTGGCATCAAGCTCACAGTATTTATCATTCAGATCTTTACTGTTTTTAGCTATGGTTTTAACATTACCTGTCACCGTGACAGGAATATTTGCGGAAACAGAAATAGAGGCTTTAGCACCGACCTTACCCGGTTTGATTGTCACATAAAAACAATTATCATCGATAATTGCAGCTGACGGCGGTGCATTGTAACAAGCGGTTAAATTATTCCAAGACCAACCTTCTGCTTTATCGTGACTGGTAAATATAGAAGTATCTAAAATGACTTTTCCTGTTATTTTTTCAACCCCTTTCCCACGTAAACTTGCCAGCATATTTTTTAACTGTCCACGCGTAAAAGTTGGATCACCACTCAGTTGAATAATCAAATCACCATTTAATTGTTTATTGGCAATTGAACCATTAGTTAACATTTTAGTTTCAAATCTAAAATCCGCTCCTAATTCAAGTTCTGCTGCAAGTGCAGTGATCACTTTTTGGGTACTGGCTGGCTGTTTAAATTGATCGCTTTTATATTTAGCTAATGTTCTTGGTTTGTCATCAACAGATTGAACTAAAATTGATATATCACTACCTTTGGGTAACGAAGATACATAAGACTCAACTGACTGAGCTTGCAATATAGCGGAAAAAAAAGAAATAATAAAAAAACTTACTACTTTGAAATTTTTCATCAAAATCAGCTCAAAATTATTTTAATTAATGGGAAGGGATATTGAAAATAAATATATCTTTTTTTGTTATTGCTATCAATATATACTCAACTACTTTTATATATATGTTCTGTAAAAATAGTTAAATTTTGTTATTAAAAGATCATGACATAACTACATATTAGGCGATAAATTATGATTCACAACTCATTAGGCTTTCCAATTGAAACGGTCATCGTTTTTATTGTATTAGCATTAACAGCTATTGTTATTGATTTATATGCACATCATAACGATAAACCCATAAATTTAAAAAATGCTGTATTATGGTCACTATTTTGGATTGCTGTAGCTTTAGGATTTACTCTTTATCTATATCTTCATCATGATAGTGCAATAGCGAGCTTATTTATCACTGGTTATGTACTTGAAAAGGCTCTCTCTGTTGATAATTTATTTGTGATTATGGCTATCTTTTCATGGTTTTCTGTACCTGAAAATTATCGTCATCGCTTGCTTTATTGGGGAGTAATAGGCGCCATCATATTCCGTGCTATTTTTGTTATCATTGGGACGGATTTATTAGCTTTAGGGCCTTGGATGGAACTCGTTTTTTCCGTTATTGTTGCTTTTACCGGTTTGATGATGTTAAAAAATCAAGGTGAAAATGAAGAAATAAAAGATTATTCAAACCATTTCGCTTATCGAATAGCAAAACGTATTTTTCCCGCTTATCCTAAAATTGTCGGGCATCATTTTTTATTAACCTCTAAACAGTTAGATCAAGAACTTGCAAAACCGGAAAACAGTAACTTAATTGGCAAATTACCTAAAAGAGCTTTTTACGCAACCCCGCTTTTTTTATGTATTACTGTAATTGAACTTAGCGATGTGATGTTTGCCTTTGATTCTGTTCCTGCTGTCATCGCGGTTAGCCAAGAACCACTCATCGTTTATAGTGCCATGATTTTTGCAATTTTAGGTCTCAGAACCATGTATTTTGTTTTAGAAGCCATGAAACAATACTTAGTTCACTTAGGAAAAGCGGTTATTTGTTTACTGTTTTTTATAGCAATCAAATTAGCATTAAATGCAAGTAACCATTTATTTGGGCATGGTATTGATATTAGTCCTATAACAAGCCTTTATATCGTATTAGGCATTTTAGCTATCGGTATTATTGCCAGTATCATTTGGCCTGAAAAAGATCACCACAAAGCCGATTAATCTTCAGACAATGAGTAGGAATTCATCCTACTCATTATAGTAATAATTATTGACGTTTTAGCGAACGTATAAAATAGCTTATCCCTAAAATTACAAACCAAATTGGTGTTGCAATCAATGCTTGACGAGTATCTTTTTCAAAAGTAAGTAAGACAATAACAAATATAAAAAACATCAAGCTAACCAAGCACATCAAATTACCACCTGGCATCTTAAATTGAGATTGTTCGTGCAAATTCACTTTTTTACGTCGATAAGCCATATACGATATCAATATCATTGACCAAATAAACATAAATAATATGGCGGAAATCGTCGTTACTATGGTGAAAGCTTCCATCACATTAGGAACTAAATAAATCAGAACTACACCACCGAATAAACAAGTACATGAAAAGAGTAAACCATTGGCAGGAACTGAACGACGTGATAATTTTCCAAAAGGCTCTGGTGCATCTTGTTTTTTAGCCAAACCAAATAACATTCGGCTGGTAGAATAGATACCGCTATTAGCCGACGAAGCAGCCGATGTTAATACCACAAAATTAATAATGCTTGCTGCCGCTGGTAAACCAATTAGGGTGAATAACTCAACAAATGGACTCTTATTTGGTGAAATAAATGACCATGGTGTCACACTCATAATGATAATTAATGCAAACACGTAAAAGAAGATAATACGTGCAGGCACAGAATTAATGGCTCGAGGTAAATTTTTATTCGGATCGACTGTTTCAGCGGCGGTAGTACCAACCAGTTCAATTCCCACAAAAGCAAAAATAGCTATCTGAAAACCGGCAAAGAATCCCATAAAACCATGAGGAAAAAATCCGCCATAATCCCAAAGATTCGAAAATGCAGCTGTGGTATTCGTTTGATCTGAGTGGTATGCTGTGAAAATTAATCCTAATCCAATACCAATCAAAGCTAAAATCGCAATAATTTTAATCATTGAAAACCAAAATTCGGTTTCGCCAAACATTTTTACTGTTAATAAATTAAGTGTTAACAGTAAAACGACGGTTAATAACATCGGGATCCAAGATTGCAAATCAGGAAACCAATGCTGTGCATAACCGGCAATAGCAACCACATCAGCAATACCTGTTACCACCCAACAAAACCAATAAGTCCAACCAGTAAAAAACCCTGCCCAAGGGCCGAGTAGATCATTGGCAAAATCACTAAACGATTTATATTTCAAGTTGGAAAGCAAGATTTCACCCATTGCTCGCATAACAAAAAATAAGATAAAACCAATAATCATGTAAACAAAGATGATCGACGGTCCAGCAAGGCTAATTGTTTTTCCTGATCCCATAAATAAGCCTGTACCAATTGCACCACTGATTGCAATTAACTGAATATGCCGATTAGAAAGGTTTCGTTTTAGGTCATTGTTTGAGGATGTATTGCTCATCACTATTATTACCTTTTATTCCGTAATTTTCGATTTTTTTAAGGAATATAGGACTATAAATTCAATATTGCTAAATCGCAAGCTGATTTTTTATGAAAACTTTTTATTGTCCGTTAATAATTATGAGTAGTTTCTTATAATATAATTGTGTAGCATATTCAATACTGTTTATTATTGATAATAACTAATTAGATGAAAAAAAAACTTAATCATTATCTTTTCATTGTTTTTATTGCCTTTTTTACACTTTCGCTGTTAACCAGCTGTCAAGATAAACCCATTAAACAGGGTCAACAATACTCGGACGGGCGATTACCCTTATCACTTAATATCAGCTATCCAAATTTAGATACGCCTGTAAACATAACAGACTACATCATGCAGGTGGAACAAATAAAAACCGCATCGCCCGCATTATACAAACAAAATGAACATATTTATAAAGCTGTTGATGATTGGATTAATGGCTTGCTTGCTTCTAATGAATTTCACAAAGTAGGATTAAATAGTTACGAAATGGCAGGTCAAGATGGATTTGGAAACGTGCACTTAACTGGTTATTATACCCCAATTATTAAAGCCAGACATAAACCTACTAAAGAATTTAAATATCCTATTTATAAAATGCCGGTTAACTACAAAGGTCAATTACCAAGTCGACAACAGATTTATAAAGGTGCTTTAGCTGGTAAAGGACTTGAAATTGCTTATAGTAATTCATTAATTGAAAACTTCATTATGGAAGTTCAAGGTAGTGCCTATATCGATTTTGAAGACGGTGAACCTTTGGTCTTTTTCAGCTATGGCGGTAAAAATGGACATGGCTATTCCAGCATTGGAAGAATTTTAATTGAACAAGGTGAAATTGAAAAAGAAAAGATATCGTTACAAGCAATTAGAGATTGGGCTACAACTAAAACTGAAAAACAGCTCAAAGCCTTGCTAACCGAAAACCGTTCCTTTGTCTTTTTTAAGCCCCAATACAATGCTGATGTCAAAGGAGCAGCAACTGTACCTTTGGTTGCTAATGCATCGGTAGCATCAGATAAGTTACTTGTCCCTCTTGGTTCGGTGGTGTTAATGGATTTACCATTACTCGATGAGGATGGTCAATATAGTGGTAGACGAGAAACTCGTCTAATGGTTGCGCTCGATGTTGGAGGCGCCATAAAAGGCCATCATTTTGACCTTTATCTTGGCGTTGGAAATGACGCAGGTAAACTTGCTGGATACTACAATCATTATGGTCGGGCATGGGTAATTAAACCTTAATTTACGAACATCGACGGCATAACAAGAAACTGTTAAAATAGCAGGATAGAGGCTCAATTAAGGATAACTCATGAGATTATGCGATCGAGATATTGAAGCATATTTACAAAACGGTAAATTAAAAATAACCCCTCAACCAGCACCAAGTTCAATAAATGGCGCAACAGTTGATGTCAGGTTAGGTAATCAATTTCGGACTTTCCGAGAACATACAACTCCCTATATCGATTTAAGTGGACCCAAAGAAGAAGTTTCCGCAGTATTAGAACGTGTAATGAGTGATGAAATAGTACTATCTGAAGGTCATGTTTTTTACCTTCATCCAGGAGAACTTGCACTAGCCGTTACACTTGAATCTGTGACGATTCCTGATGATTTAGTTGGCTGGCTTGATGGACGTTCTTCATTAGCCAGACTTGGTCTTATGGTGCATGTAACTGCACACCGTATTGATCCAGGTTGGCAAGGACAAATTGTCTTAGAGTTTTTTAATTCTGGAAAAATCCCATTAGCACTTAGACCTGGGATGACTATCGGAGCCCTAAGTTTTGAGACTTTAACAGGGCGAGCGGCGAGACCTTACAATCGTCGACAAGATGCAAAATATAAAGACCAACATGGCGCTGTAGCCAGTCGTATTGATAAAGACTAAATCAGCATATAACCTTACTATAGGAACACTAATATGATAAAAAAAATATTGGTTACTCTGTTTATTTTAATTCTGATTATAGCTATTGGGATCATTTCACTGATTGTTTTTGTCGATCCTAATAATTTCCGAGGATTTATTTCTGATAAAGTAAGAGATAAAACAGGTTATGAATTAACTATTGAGGGTGATTTACGTTGGCATATTTGGCCACAAGTCAGTATATTAACCGATTCGGTAAAACTGAATGATACCGGTGCGCAAAAACCTATTTTGACCGCAGACAATATGCGGCTAGATGTTGAACTGCTACCACTTTTTTCGAAAAAGTTGGTAGTAAAAAATGTTTTTGTTAAGTCGGCTGTCATCAATATTACCGATGATAGCAAAGGTGAAATGGCACATAAAAAAAACGCCAACAATATACCTCATAAACCTGATGAAGATAAGCAAAAAAATGAAGAGCAAAGCAAATCAAGTTGGCAATTCACATTGAACAAATTTGAAGTTGCAGATAGCACTTTAGTACTACAACAAAAAGATACGCTAATCAATTTTAGGAACATTAACTTAACGGTTGAACAAAAAGCGGATAAAAATCTCAATGTTGATTTCAAAGGAAATGTTGATAAAAATCAACAGGATTTATTTTATGTTGCAAATGCCAATATTGATTTAAGTCAATACCCTGAACAGGCGATAATCGATCTGAAAAAATTTGATTATACGTTAACAGGTATCGGCATCCCTAGTGGCGAAATAAAAGGTAATTTGAAAACTATTTTACATTATCAAAAAAATCCGCAAAGCGTGAACACGCAAGATCTTCTATTATCAGTTAATGGTAATACATTTACAGGCAACGTTAGTCTCAATTTAGCTAACAAGCCTTATTTAGCGTTAGATCTCAATGCTGATAAATTAAATTTAGATCCGTTTATTACGGCCAAAGAGAAGCCTAGCGATAATGAAAGTAGCCCATCACAGCAAACGACACCTGTTGTATCGACAGTTCAAAAAACTAATAATGAACTTGATTTCCTAAATAGTTTCAATGCGAAAGCTAAGTTAAATATTAGGCAAATCGTTGCTAATCAAATAACACTTGATAATGTTCATGCTGATATCAGTAATAATGATGGTATTGCAACGTTTAATAACCTGAATTTTGATTTTGCCAAAGGGCATATTACGGCAAATGGTTATGCCAGCGGCAAACAAAAGAATGCATTAATTAAACTGAGCAGTAAAATCAGTAATATCGATTTAAATGAATTCTTTAATCAAATCAATACACCAAATGATTTAGTAGGCGTATTTAATGCAAACGGAGAATTAGAAGCAAGCACCATTTCCACGGCTAACTTGTTATCCAGTTTACGAGGAAACGTTGCTATCAACATAGCTAATGCTAGATTGGATAATATTAATATTCAAAATATCATTCAAAATGCGGCAGCGAAGTATAGTAAAGATGTGCTGACAACCGAAAATCAACAAAAATTCACCGAGTTTCATCAAATTTCTGCTAATGGTAATATAAATAATGGTAATTTGGATGTCACGACATTAACCGCCAATTCTGAAACATTAGATATTATAAATGGTTCGGGAAGAGTAGGACTAGTTCAAAAAGACCTCGATATCAATTTAAATGTCAAAATGCTAGGTGGTTGGAATGGAAAAAGTGAAACCATTGCCAAATTACAACAATTAACGATTCCACTACGAATTTATGGTGAATTTACAAAACTTCATTATCAAATTGATATTAGCCAAGTCTTTAAAGATGTTCTTAATGATAAACTACAACAAGGATTAGATAAACTTCGAGAAAAACTCGAAAATCGAAATTCAAAAGATGATTCTAAATCAAAATCGAAGCAAAAAGCGGCGGATATCTTAGGTCAGTTATTTAAAAAATAGTGCTTGATCTGCACGTTAAATTGATTGTTGTGACGATCAATGATGTTAATAAAAAAGGTGAGATTAACTCACCTTTTTTTATTCGATAAAGAACATTTATTTATAGAATAAATTTACTTAAATCTTCATCCGCAACCAGTTTATCTAAGTGATCGCCTACATATTTAGCATCAATAGTAATAGTTTGACCACCTAATTCACTTGCATCAAACGAAACTTCTTCCATTAATCGTTCTAACACGGTATGCAAACGACGAGCGCCTATATTTTCATTTTGTTCATTCACCTGCCAAGCAGATTCAGCTATTTTACGGATACCATCAGGCGTAAATTCGATATTGACACCTTCTGTTGCCATTAATGCTTTGTATTGTACTGTAAGCGAGGCATTTGGCTCAGTTAAAATTCGCTCAAAATCTTCAGTTGTTAACGCCTGTAATTCAACCCTTATAGGTAAACGCCCTTGAAGTTCAGGGATTAAATCAGATGGATTAGCTGTTTGGAAAGCTCCCGAAGCAATAAATAAAATATGGTCGGTTTTTACTGCACCATGTTTAGTAGAAACAGTACATCCCTCAACAAGTGGTAATAGATCACGCTGTACACCTTCACGTGAAACATCAGGACCTGACGAATTACCTCGTTTACAGACTTTATCAATTTCATCAATAAATACGATCCCATTTTGTTCCACCGCTTCGATAGCTTCATGTTTAAGATCGTCAGGGTTAACCAATTTAGCAGCTTCTTCTTCAATCAACTGTTTAAATGCATCTTTGATTTTCATCTTACGTGGTTTGGTTTTTTGTCCACCTAGATTTTGAAACATTGATTGTAATTGATTAGTCATCTCTTCCATACCCGGAGGAGCCATAATTTCGACACCAATATTGACACCAGCAACTTCAATCTCTATCTCTTTTTCGTCAAGCGTACCTTCACGTAATTTTTTTCGAAATGCTTGTCTTGCTGTAGAATCATTATTGTTTTCAACTTGTCCCCAGCCATCTTTAGCCGGTGGGACAAGTACATCTAAAATCCGTTCTTCAGCTAGTTCTTCAGCACGATTACGATTTCTTTCCATCGCTTCTTGTCGAATCATTTTTACCGCTGAATCCGTCAAATCACGAATAATGGAATCGACTTCCTTACCAACGTAACCTACTTCAGTAAATTTCGTCGCTTCAACTTTGATAAAAGGTGCATGAGCTAATTTCGCTAAGCGCCTTGCAATTTCTGTTTTACCAACACCAGTTGGACCAATCATTAATATATTTTTTGGGGTGACTTCGTGACGGAGTGCTTCATCTAGTTGCATACGACGCCAACGATTACGTAACGCTATTGCAACGGAACGTTTAGCTTTATCTTGTCCAATAATATGTTGGTTTAGTTCGCTTACAATTTCGCGAGGAGTCATTTCAGACATAATATAATTCTCTTAAATCAGTTAAATTAATAATTAAGTTCTTCAATCGTTTGGAAATTATTGGTATACACACAAATATCGCCGGCAATCGATAATGATTTTTGTACAATATCATGTGCAGATAAAGAAGTATTATCCAGCAAAGCTCTTGCCGCAGCTTGAGCATAAGGTCCACCAGAACCAATTGCAATTAAATCATCTTCTGGTTGAATTACATCCCCTGTACCAGTAATAATTAGTGAAGCACTTTCATCAGCAACAGCAAGTAAAGCTTCTAATTTGCGTAACATTCTGTCTGTTCGCCAATCTTTAGCTAGTTCAACAGCGGCCTTCGTCAAATGACCTTGATGCATTTCTAATTTACGCTCAAATAATTCAAAAAGTGTAAAAGCATCAGCAGTACCACCAGCAAAACCTGCAATCACTTTGTTATTATAAAGACGACGAACTTTACGTGCATTTCCTTTCATAATAATACGTTCGCCTAGTGTGACTTGACCGTCTCCACCGATTACAACTTGCCCTTCTCGACGGACACTGACAATTGTTGTCATATTCTGCTCCTTCTCTTACATAAATATCTTAATTTGGAATGAATAGGTTATATATTGGGATGATAAATTGGTTTTCAACATCTTTTATACAAAGATGTTGTCAATTTATTGAATGAATGGATAATCGAGATTCACATCACATTGTAAAATCAATTGAAAATCCATATTTACTATGGTTCAAAGTTGATTATCATCTTTTTAACTTCAGGATAAAGTATTTGAGAAGGTTCCGGAATTACGGCTAACAATGTAGCAGCAACGGCTTCACGGCATAATGCATCATCGCCGCTCAACACTTTATGATCCAACAATAGACCGTCCGGTGCGATTTGAATTTGTAATTGGCAACGCTGACCTACATAAAGACGATTTGGATTAATAAATTTATTACTTATAGCGGTTTTAACTAAAAATTTATATTTATCTAATTCGCCGTTAGAAACACCTTTTCTTGTTGCTGGTACACTTGATCCACCTGTCGTAAGTTCACCTAATAGATCATTAACAGCTTTATCATTTGCTGCCTTTTGTTGCGCTGCTCGTTTAGCAGCTTCCTTTTTTTCGCGTGCCGCTTTTTCTTCAGCAGCTTTTTTTTCTGCTTCTTGCTTTTCTCGTGCTGCTTTTTCTGCAGCAGCTCTTTTTTCTGCTTCTAACTTTTCTCGCGCTGCTTTTTCTTCAGCTACTCGCTTTTCAGCTTCTTTCTTTTCTCGTGCTGCTTTTTCTTCGGCGGCTCGCTTGTCAGCTTCTTGCTTTTCTCGTGCTGCTTTTTCCTCAGCGGCTCGCTTTTCAGCCTCTAGCTTTTCTTGTGCTGCTTTTTTCTCAGCTTCAAGCTGTTCTTGTTTAAGTTTTTCAGCAAGTTTTAAACGCTCTTTTTCTAAATCCTTTAAATACTGTTGCTGTTCCAGTTGCTTTTGCTGCAACAACTGATTCTGTTTTGTAATTTGATCATCAACCTGTTGCCTTAATTGCTGTTGATTTTTTTGACTTTGTGATTGCCTTTTATATTGTTCAGATATAATAGATGGATCAACAATAATTGCATCAATCGATTGACCATTGACCGTACCGTAATTATCACTATCATCTTGTATAGCTTTATAACATAAAAAAATTATCAATAGCACATGAAACAGGATTGATAAAATTATGGCTAAACTGAATTTTGAATTTGATTTTTTAGACATTGCTGACATTTTAATGTGTTTTATTCTAGTTTACATTGGTTGTGTCATTAAACCAACAGATTTAATACCTGCAGATTGTAATAAGTTTAAAGCTTTTATAATTTCTTCATAAGGTACATTTTTAGCTCCACCGACTAAAAAAACCGCCTTTTCATTCAATGCTAATAACTGCTTAACTTCAGCAATGATCTGTTCTTGCTGTAAGCTTTCTTGTGGCACACCATCGATTCTGAGTGTATAAACCCCGACATCTGCCACTTCTAATATTATGGTTTTATTTTCAGAAGCTGAAACCGTCTTAGATTCGGTTGATTCAGGCAGATCGACTTCAACGCTTTGGCTAATAATGGGGGCTGTTGCCATAAAAATAAGTACCAATACTAACAGTACATCAAGCAATGGTACAATGTTAATCTCTGATTTAGTTGAAAAACGTGAACTTCTACGCATAGTTTATTTCCTGACAGCCACAGCTTGACGCTGTAAAATAGCTGAAAATTCATCAATAAAGTTGAGATAACTTTGCTCAATACGGCTGACTTTCAGCGATAAACGATTAAATGCCATAACCGCTGGAATTGCAGCAAATAAACCAATTGCTGTTGCAATTAAAGCTTCAGCTATACCTGGCGCAACAAGTTTTAATGTCGCTTGTTTAGCTGCGCCAAGAGAAATGAAAGCATGCATGATTCCCCAAACGGTCCCAAATAACCCAATATAAGGACTAATAGAACCTACCGTACCTAAGAAAGGAATATGCTGTTCAAGATTATCAAGTTCTCGATTCATAGCAAGGCGCATAGAACGAGATGCACCGTCTAAAGCGGCCTCTGGCATATTTGGATTGATTTGATATAGACGGGTAAATTCTTTAAAACCTGAATAAAAAATATGTTCTGTACCTGTAATTTCATCTTTGTTGGATTTTGCTTTCTCAAATAAAACATTCAACTCGTCAGCTGCCCAAAAACGATTATCAAATTGTTCAATTTGCTTTTTGGCTTGCCTTAAAACCTTAGTTCTCTGAAAAATAATTGCCCATGACATAATTGAAAACATCAATAATAACAACATAACACATTGCACTAAAAGACCTGCTTGTAAGAACAGATTAACAATATTCAGATTTTCCACTTATATAAACTCCAAAACTAGTGACTTTGGAAGCCCACATGGCTTCATTTTAGTGATATCAACACAAGCAATAATAACATCAGCACTGCTAATCACTTGATTGTTCTCATTAATAATAGTTTGCTTAAAAATTATAGATGCCTTGCGAATTTGATCAACTTTACTATTAATAGTTAACAGGTCATCCAAACGAGCGGGGAAGTGATAGCTAATATCCATCTTTTTAACAACAAAAGCAATACTTTCTTGTAATAGCTTATGTTGACTGATTCCAAGTTGTCTTAGCAATTCTGTTCTCGCTCGCTCATAAAAAGCAAGATACCTGGCATGATATACGACACCACCAGCATCAGTATCTTCATAATAAACTCTGGCACTCCAATTAAATTCTTTCATATTTGTATTTACATATTTTAAAAGCAATATGTTTTATTATATCTAAATCTTAAATATGCTGCACTATGATATAGAATTACTCAAATGAAAACAATTATCATTTGTAACATATTAATGATTTAAATTAACGATGAATGAAAAAGGTGACGATTGTCACCTTTAAAAATATAGAGATGCTTATTAATTGTTATTTTTGGGTTCTTTTTCGCTGTTTGTTTGTTCAACCCAAAGTCCTGTAACAACGGCAAGCATACAAGCTGCAATAAGACCGATAAACCATAAAAAGTAATACATAATTATACCTTAATAAAGTGAATGTTTGTTATTTTCGATATGATTTTTATCAAGTCGTCCGAACATTTTAATATATGACCAAGTAGTATAGAAAAGGATAATGGGTAAAAATATCACTACTACAAAGAACATAATATTAAGTGTTAACTGGCTTGATGTTGAATCCCACATTGTTAAACTCGCATTAGGCATAATGCTTGATGGTATAATGAATGGGAACGTTGCTATGCCATAAGTTAATAACACACACGCAATAGTTAACGTTGATAAAATAAATGATAAAGCATTTTTATTTAACCCAGAACAAACAATGTTGAGTAACGGTAAAACAACACCGAGTACAGGAACAATCCATAAAATTGGATAATTCATATAATTTCTAAGCCATGTTGATTCGGTGGATACCACTTTATTTAATGGCTGTGACGTGACACTATGATCTATCGTGCTGACCACTTCATAACCATGCATACCAAACATGACCCAAATACCCGCTAAAATAAATGTAATGACTAAAACTAAGCAAGATATTTGAGTTGCTTTTCGGGCTCTTAAATATAATTCACCAGAGGTCTTCATTTGCAACCAAGTGCCGCCATGAGCAACAAACAACATCAAACTCACCACACCGGTTAATAAAGCAAACGGATTAAGCAAACCAAAGAAGTTTCCATCATAGAAGACACGATAAGAATTATCAAATCTAAATGGAACGCCTTCTAATAAATTACCAAAAGCCACCCCAAAAACAAGAGCAGGAACAAAGCTACCAATAAAGATTGCAATATCCCATAAACCACGCCATTTTGAATTTTCAAGTTTACTGCGATAATCAAAGCCTATTGGTCTAAAAAATAATGCACATAGAACCAAAATCATTGCGATGTAAAAGCCCGAAAACGACACAGCATAAGCAAATGGCCATGCAGCAAAAATCCCAGCTCCAGCCGTAATTAGCCAAACCTGATTACCATCCCAATGAGGCGCAATAGCATTTATCATAATTCGGCGTTCAGTATCTGTTTTACCTATGAAAGGGAGTAAAATACCAACCCCCATATCAAAACCATCAGTGATAACAAAACCAATCAAGATAACACTAATTAGCAACCACCAAATAGCTCGTAGAATTTCGTAATCAATCATTGTGTTTACTCCCTTTGTCCTATTCTGTAGTTGGTTGCGTTTTTTCGTAATGATATTTGCCTGTCCCCAAAGAACTTGGTCCAAGACGTGCAAATTTAAACATTAAGAACATTTCAGCAACTAAGAACAGAGTATAAAGTCCACAAATTAGTATCATAGTAAATAATACTTCACCTGGAGTTAACGACGAATTAGCCACACCTGTTGGTAAAATATCTTGAATTGCCCATGGTTGTCGACCGTATTCAGCAACAAACCAACCACATTCACATGCTATCCATGGAAAAGGTAAGAACACTAATAATAAACGGTGAAGCCAACGTTTTTCACCAATTTTATTTTTATAAGTAGTCCATAATGCAAGACCAGTTCCTAAGATCATTAATACACCAAGACCAACCATGATTCTAAATGACCAGAATAGTGGCCAAACAGTAGGAATAGAATCTTCTGTGGCAGCTTTAATGTGCGCTTCCGTCGCTTCCGGAATCGTTAAATTATCTCGATCAGTAAAACGTTTGACTAAATAACCATAACCTAAATCAGCTTTGTTATTTTCAAACAATTTAAGCACCTCGGGATCTTGATTTCCTTGTTGGATTTTTTCAAGATTTGTATAAGCTAAAATACCGTTACGAATTCGCATTTCGTTAGTGGCTAAAATGTCCTTTAACCCTGTTACTTGCTTATCCAATGAACGTGTTGTCATAATGCCCATTGCATAAGGTATTTCAATCGCAAATAAATTTTCTTTATCTTTTTGAGAAGGAAAAGCAATAACATTAAATGATGCAGGGGCGGGTTGAGTTTCCCATTCGGCTTCGATAGCAGCAAGTTTAGCTGGCTGAACGGTTGTCATTTCGTGACCGGCTTCATCCCCCATAATCGCGACAACAATAGATACAATGAAACCAAACATAGCTGCTACGGCAAAAGAGCGTTTAGCAAATTCGCTATCACGTTTTTTAAGTAAGTAATAAGAACTGATACTTAAGACAAAAATCGCACCTGTTAGATAACCCGCTGCGACAGTGTGCACAAATTTGTATTGTGCAACAGAGTTGGTGATCAGATCATAAAAACTTGCCATTTCCATGCGAGAGTTGATTGGATTGAAATCTGAACCGATTGGAAACTGCATCCAACCGTTAGCAACGAGAATCCATAGTGCAGAAAAATTCGACCCGAATGCAACGCACCATGTCACAAGAAGATGTTTACCGCGACTTAATCTATCCCAACCAAAAAAGAATAACCCTACCATTGTTGATTCTAGAAAAAAGGCCATTAACCCTTCTATTGCCAATGGTGCCCCAAAAATATCGCCGACGTAATGCGAATAATAAGACCAGTTAGTACCAAACTGAAATTCCATTGTTAAACCTGTTGCTACACCAACAGCGAAGTTAATAGCAAACAGTTTTCCCCAGAATTTAGTCATATCTTTCCAGACTTGCTTACCACTAACAACATATACCGTTTCCATAATTGCTAGCATAAACGCTAAACCTAGCGTTAATGGTACAAAAATAAAATGATACATTGCCGTGAGTGCAAACTGGAGACGCGATAGTTCTACTATATCTAACATAATTGCTCCCTGTTCCTTTAATATGCCCACAAAGTGTATAAAGATATATCGCAATATTGTACATCAATATTTAAAGAATAAAAATTGATTAATGTCAAAAAAAACACTGTTTAAACTGCTTTTTTTACCGCATTACCAATTTCAGCAAGACTACTAACTACAACTACACCAGCAGCAGTTAATGCTTTTACCTTTTCTTCAGCAGTGCCTTTATTACCCGAGATAATTGCTCCTGCATGCCCCATGCGTTTGCCGGCTGGTGCCGACATACCGGCAATATAGGCTATAACTGGTTTGCTAACATGTTTTTTAATGTATTCAGCAGCTTCTTCTTCCGCACTACCACCAATTTCGCCAATCATTACAATTGCTTTAGTCTTCGGATCTTGCTCAAGTAATGCTAAAATAGAAATAAAATCACTGCCTGGAATGGGATCACCACCAATACCAATGCAAACAGATTGACCTAGTCCAATATCAGTAGTTTGTTTGACTGCTTCATAAGTCAAAGTCCCTGATCGAGACACAATACCGATATCACCAGCTAGATGAATATGCGCAGGCATAATGCCAATTTTACATTCATCAGGCACAATAATACCCGGACAATTAGGACCAATCATAATTGTATCACTCTGTTTTAGCTTTTCTTTGACAATAAGCATATCCAAAGTAGGAATACCTTCAGTGATACAAACAATTAATTTAATACCTGCTTCTATTGCTTCGAGTATCGAATCTTTACCAAATGCCGCAGGAACATAAATCACACTTGCCGTTGCCCCCGTCGCTTCAACAGCTTCTTTGACAGTATTAAAAACCGGCAATCCGAGATGAGTTGTTCCACCTTTACCGGGTGTAACCCCACCAACCAATTGAGTTCCATATTCAATCGCTTGTTGTGAATGAAAGGTACCTTGGCTACCCGTAAATCCCTGACAAATGACTTTCGTTGCGTTATTGATTAAAATTGACATAATTATTGTTCCCCACTCTTCCTATTATTATGCGACCGCAACAATTTTTTGTGCAGCATCAGTCAAACTTTCGGCTGTAATAACATTTAATTGGCTTTCAATTAAAATTTCTCTGGCAAGCAGAGCATTATTACCTTCAAGACGAACAACAACAGGAACAGTTAGCCCAATTTCTTTAATGGCGCTGATAATACCATCGGCAATTAGATCACATCGAACAATACCACCAAAAATATTGACCAATATCGCTTTGACATTTTTATCTGATAAAATCAATTTGAACGCTTCAGCAACTCGCTCTTTGGTTGTACCGCCGCCTACATCGAGAAAATTGGCCGGTTTTCCACCATAAAGTTTGATCATATCCATGGTTGCCATTGCCAAACCTGCCCCATTAACCATACAACCGATATTGCCATCTAACGAAACATAACTAATCCCTTGTTTGGCGGCAATAGATTCACGTTTATCTTCTTGTGTGGTATCTCTTAAAATAGTTAAGTCAGGATGTCTAAACATTGCGTTATCATCTAAAACGACTTTAGCATCTAAGCAAACGAATTCACTGGCATCGGTAATTACCAAAGGATTGACTTCTGCTAATGACACATCATTTTTTAAGAAAAACTGCGCAAAATTAACAAATAGTTTAGCAAATTGGTTAATAAGTTTACCCGTTAACCCTAATTTAAAGGCAAGTTCTCTACCTTGAAAAGCACAAGGACCAGTTAAAGGATCAAGTGCAATTTTATGTATTAAATGTGGTGATTTTTCAGCGACACTTTCAATATCAACGCCGCCTTCAGTTGAAGCCATGATGACCACACGTTGAATACTACGATCTATTACTGCCCCTAAATAAAGTTCTTTCTGTATATTGGAAGCTTTTTCAATTAAGATTTGATTAACAAGTTGACCTTCTGATGTGGTTTGATAAGTGACAAGATGCTGACCTAGCCATTTTTCAGCAAAAAGTTTAATTTGATTAAGATCATTAGTACAAATTACACCACCAGCCTTTCCTCTGCCCCCTGCATGAACTTGACATTTAGCAACCCAAGCACCTGAATCAGACTTAGATGCTAATTCAGCTAAAGTATCTTGTACTTCATCCATTGAGTTACATACAAACCCTTCTGGTACGGGTAAGTTGTATTGCTTGAAAAGATATTTGGATTGATATTCATGCAAGTTCATAAACAAATTCCACAACTTAAGTTAATATTTAAAATAGCCTCAATTCTAATCCAAGATTAATCAATTGTGTAGTAAATAATATCTTATAGGTATTGTAATTGAGAATTATTGCTGATAATAAGTGACAATGATATACTCATTAGCTAAATTAATATCGTAATAATTGTAAAGGTAAAAAAATGAAACAAGTTGGTATTTTTTTTGGAAGTGATACAGGCAATACAGAAAATGTTGCCAAACAAATCCAACTCATTTTGGGTAACGATAAAGCCGATCTTTTAGATATTCGAGAAGCCACCAAAGAGCATATCGAACAATATGCTT
Source organism: Gilliamella sp. CG22 (assembly GCF_046635725.1). Taxonomy (NCBI): domain Bacteria; kingdom Pseudomonadati; phylum Pseudomonadota; class Gammaproteobacteria; order Orbales; family Orbaceae; genus Gilliamella; species Gilliamella sp. CG22. The sequence continues at coordinate 91,937 of NZ_JBIDFK010000001.1, read as the reverse complement.
ACCTTATTTTCGGTATTCCAACTTGGTATTATGGTGATCCACAAGCAGATTGGGAAGACTTCTTTCCTAATTTAGAGCAAATCGATTTTGACGGAAAAACTGTTGCTATTTTTGGCTGCGGAGATCAAGAAGACTATTCAGAATTCTTCTGCAGTGCAATGGGAACAATACGCGATATTATCGAACCGAAAGGCGCCAAAATTGTTGGGCATTGGCCAACTGAAGGTTATAACTTTGAAGCATCTAAAGGTTTAGTTGATGATACACATTTTGTTGGTTTGGCAATTGACGAAGATCGTCAACCAGAATTAACAGAAGAACGCATTTCTACTTGGGTTGAACAAGTAAAAACAGAAATGAATATTTAATCTATTTTAATGATTTAATGTATTTTTCGTTCATCATATTTTATAATCATTAATTTATATCAACTATATTGGGATGTAATATGACAAATCATGATAGAGATAATAATGCAGCGCTGAAAAGTGCTGGTTTAAAAGTTACATTACCTCGTTTAAAAATTTTAGAGTTACTACGTGATCCTTCATGCCAACATATTACTGTAGAAGATCTCTATAAAAAACTTCTTGATATGGGAGAAGAAATTGGACTTGCAACAGTTTATCGAGTTTTAAACCAATTTGATGACGCAGGTATCGTAACCCGACACAATTTTGAGGGTGGTAAAGCCGTATTTGAACTTGCAACACAACAACATCATGATCATCTAATTTGTTTAGATTGTGGTGAAGTATTTGAATTTCGTGATGAAATTATTAATACCCGACAAAAAGAAATTGCAGAACAATATGGCGTAAAATTAACTTTCCATAGTTTGTATCTTTATGGTCATTGTGATTCCGGTAATTGCAAAAAACACCCAGAACTTCATACCAAAAAATAAGCCTATTTTATAGGCTTTTTTTACTTTTCAAATTATCGTAATTCTTCTGTTAGGTTAATAATTAAAATGAAACAGCTTTTAAACTTTGTCCCACTTGTTGTCTTTTTTGTCTTTTTGACAATGTATGATATTTTTGTTGGTGTTCAAGCATTAATGATTGCATCATGTGTATCACTTGTTATTGGAATGATTTTATACAAAAAAATTGATAAAGTAGAATTAATTTCCTTTTTGATGGTGATGATTTTTGGTGGTATTACGCTCGCCACAAAAGAAGCGATATTCATAAAATGGAAAGTAACAATTATTAATTTTTTATTTGCATCTGTTCTATTAATCAGTCAATCTATATTTAAGAAAAACTTAATTCAAAAAATGTTAGGCAAAGAGTTACAATTAGATGACATTATTTGGAATAAACTGAATTTAATATGGATAGTCTTTTTTATACTTTGTGGAACGTTCAGTTTGATTGCAACTTATTATATGTCTGATAACTTTTTTTGGAAATTTAAGGTTTTTATTTTACCCATTGCATCATTGTTATTATCCTTAATTTCTGGTATTTATATCTATAAAAATCTTAATAAAGATTTAGAAAGTAAATAAATAGCATAGGTAGGAGTAATTTTAGTGATGAAACAAACAACTGACAATCCCAAGGGACAACTAGTACTCAGAACGCTTGCTATGCCTTCAGACACCAACCCACATGGACACATATTTGGTGGTTGGATCATGTCTCAAATGGATCTTGCAGGTGGTATTTTATCAAAAGAGATTGCTAAAAACAGAGTCGTGACTGTTAATGCCAGTAGCATTACTTTTCATAAACCCGCTATGGTTGGTGATGTAGTTTGCTGCTATGCTCGTTGTATAAAAACAGGAAGAACCTCAATGACAATTGCTATTGAAGTTTGGATCAAAAAATTAATTGATACTGATGATACAACACAGCGTTTTTGTATTACTGATGCGGTATTTACCTATGTGTCTGTCGATAAGCATAATAATCCAAAACCTTTACCAGAAATATTTCAAAACTTCGATTGCGACAAAGACCCGATTAGCAAATTAAATCTTAACAATAGTTGAGCAATATGCAATTATACTCATTCCATACTCTAATTAGTTCGTTGATCTTTCTAACTTATTGGTTGCTTATTGTAGCAACCTCATTGCGTATTGTTTTCAAACGCAGACCGACAACCTACGTTATTGCATGGATGTTAATAATCTATATTTTACCAATTGTTGGAATCATACTCTACTTTGCCATAGGGGAAGCCCATTTAGGTCAACAACGTGTAAAACGTGCGCAACAAATGCGTCCTACAATTGCTAAATTTATTAATCGACTTGAAGATTTTCCTGATATTTTTACCCGTAATGTTAGTCAAGTCAGTAAACCGATTTTTCAACTTTGTAAGCACCAAACCGGCCTAGATGGTATTAATGGTAACCATATAGAGTTACTTAGCGAAACAGATGAGATATTCGATCGTTTAATCGATGATATCAATCATGCAACATCCAATATTGAAATGGTTTTTTATATCTGGAACGAAGGCGGTAGAGCGGATGATGTTGAGAATGCATTGATTGCCGCAACCAAACGAGGCGTAACCTGTCGTTTAATGGTTGATTCCGCAGGTAGTCGCCATTTTATCAGAACCAAAGCAAGTAAAAGAATGCGTGACGCAGGCATTACAATTATCGAAGCGTTAAAAGTAAATCTGTTACGTTTTATGTTCCGACGTCTTGACCTACGTCAACATCGCAAAGTTGCCATTATTGATAATTATATTTCTTATACTGGCAGTATGAATATCGTGGATCCTCGCTATTTTAAACAAAATAAACACATTGGCGAATGGGTAGATATCATGGTAAGAATGAATGGGCCAGTGACAACGTTAATGGGTGCAATTTATGCAAGTGATTGGGAGCTTGAAACGGGGAAATACTTAGCATTACCGCAAATTACTGAGTTTGCCGAACCGCCCGAAGAGAAAAAACACATAATGCAATTAATTGCTTCAGGGCCGGGTTATACTGAAAATATGATTCATCAAGTGCTGTTAACCGCAATATACTCAGCGCAAGAACAAATTATTTTTACTACCCCTTATTTAGTGCCTAGCGATGATATATTACACGCTGTTGTGACAGCTGCTCAGCGAGGTGTTGAAGTGATTATTATCGTTCCGAAAAAAAATGATTCACTTATGGTCAAATGGGCTAGTCGAGCATTTTTCTCTGAATTACTAGAAGGTGGTGTTAAACTTTATCAATTTAATGATAATTTATTACATACCAAAAGTGTGTTAATTGATAATCAACTTAGTTTAGTGGGTACCGTAAATTTAGACATGCGTAGTTTATGGCTCAATTTTGAAATCACTACAGTTATTGATGATGCTGAATTTGCTAAATCATTATCTCAGCTTTTACATAAATACTTATCTAACTCAGATATCGTAAATATCGATGAATGGAAAAAACGCCCAATTTGGCAACGTGTTATTGAACGACTTTTTTATTTTTTTGCACCGTTGCTATAAAAAATTAATTTTTTAAAACTAATGTTATAATCGGATCTAATTCAATAGCCATTTTGTGACATATCTGGTTGAAAACAATTGTCAGCAATACGATGAACCTTGGATTGAATTGTTCCATCTATTGAAAGCTTGATTTCTCGCCATCCTGGTGCTTCATAGGATAATTTAAAATCATAAGATTTTGGCATAAATTGTACGCAAGTGGAAGGTGTAGAAAACGCTTTGCAGCCGTGCCAAATATATTCCAGACTTTGATGAATATGTCCCCAAGCTACGCCTTTTATATTGGGTTGATGCTTAATAATTTCTTCTAGTTCATGTTTGTTTTTTAATATGTGTTGATCTAACCAGTGACAACCTGACTCAATAGCATGATGATGCAAAAACACAAAAGCATAACGATCATCATGACTTGTTAATGTGCATTGCAAAAATTCAAGTTCTGACTGGGGTAAAAAACCATAGGCTTGATCCACAACCTGACTATTAAGCAACACTAAAAGCCATTTATCCCCTAGAAGAACAATTTTATTTTCAGCGAGTTGATAGTCAGCAAAAATTTCATGCATATCATGATAATTGTCATGGTTGCCTGCTAACCAAACACAAGGTAAATTAAATTTTTGTATTTGCTCGGCAAAAAGACGATAAGCTTGTTTAGATCCATCTTGAACAAAATCACCTGTTGCCACTATTAAGTCAAACGGGCTTTTTCTATTTTCTATTTCTCTTATCACTGTTCGAAAACTAGCATTTGAATCAATACCTAATAATTTACTCTGGTCATTAGCAAAAAGATGTGTATCGGTAATATGTAAAATATTACTGTAATTTCTATTTATGATTGGAAGCGTTAAAAATGACCCCAAAATTGACCTCAACATTTTATCAAAATACACGATTAGAGATAATCAAATCCCCAAAAAAAGGATAGCAAAGCTGGCTAGACTAAATATTTTTTATTATAAATTCAAGTAGATTTATAAAGTGTAAAATGGATCACATTTTTATGAAAGAAAAACTTAAATGTGATCATTGCCATTGATTATATCCATTCATCTTTTAATGATTTATAGTTGAGCTGTAACCATTGAAGCGCAATAATTGATGCCGCATTATTAATCACGCCTTCTTGAACCCACTGATAAGCTTGCTTGCGGCTAATTACATGCACTTTGATATCTTCGTTTTCTTCTGCCAATCCATGAATTCCCATAGCAGTTGAGGAATCTACTTCACCAACTAATATATGAAGTTTTTCCGTTAATCCCCCCGGTGATGCCAAATAACTTACAATCGGTTTACAACGTCCAATTGTTATACCTGCCTCTTCCATCGCTTCTCGCCTTGCAACCTCTTCATAAGATTCATTGTCATGATCCATCATGCCAGCAATAAGTTCTAATAACCACGGACTATCCTGAGTTTCGATAGCAGCAATACGAATCTGTTCTATCATGACTACGTTATCAAGTTTAACATCGTAAGCTAATAACACGACAGCATGTCCCCGCTCCAGAATTTCTCGCGTTACGACATCGCTTTTGGTGCCGTCAAATTTACGGTATTGAAAACGGTATTCAATTAAAGAAAAAAAGCCTTTATACAAAACGCGTTTAGTCAAATTAAACACATCTTTCTTGTTAAACACAACAGGATCATTATTAATTTTCATAGAAACTCTCAATTTTAGTCTTAATTTTAATAAAAAGTGCGAATAGTTAACAAACTATGCTTACTATATCCTATTTATCTGTTAAAATTATGCAAATTAAAAATACTATTATATTTGAATGTTTTAAAGAGAAAATTGATGAAAAAAACTTTAACCTTTCTAATCGGCTTAGCGCTAAGCCACTCTGTATTTGCCGAAAATTTGGTTCAGGTTTATGAACAAGCTAAGGAAACGAATCCTGATTTAAGCAGTTCATTAGCTGAAAAAGAAAAGGCATATTCAGCAATTTCTGGATCACGAGCAAGCTTATTACCACAAATTGGTTTAAGTGCTTCTTATGGTGTAACTCATGGGCGTCGTGATACCAGTGGTGTAAAATCCAAAAGTGGGAACCTTTATCAAGTAAGCTTATCACAAAGTATTTTTAATTATTCTAATTGGAAAGCTTTAGATATCACTAAAAAGCAAGCTAGTATTGCTGATATAGCTTATCAATATCAAGGACAAACGCTTATATTAAATACCTCAGTTGCGTATTTTAATGTACTTAAAGCACTTGAGGCATTAAACTTTATCGATGCACAGAAAAAAGCAATTGGTCGTCAATTACAACAAACCAAACAACAACATCAAGTTGGTTTGGTAGCAATTACCGATGTGCAAAATGCGCAAGCAAATTATGATCTTACGCTTGCTCAACAAGTTAATGCATTAAACGATTTGAATAACGCTATCGAAAACTTACGTCAGGTCAGTGGTCGATTCTATTCAAATTTAGCAACCATTAATACCAAAATGTTTAAAACCGAAGCGCCAATTTCAATTAATTCGTTGTTAAAACAATCTGAAGTGTCTAATCTTAATTTATTAACAATGAAATTAAACCAAGAAATAGCTCGTGATCAAATCAAATTATCACAAGCAGGACACCTACCGACAGCAAGTTTAGATGCATCAACAAATCTAAATAAAACCGATAGATATGGGGATAATTTTGCAACTAATGGGGGGCATAGAGGAAAATCTTATTCGGGTAATAATTATGTTGGATTAAGTTTAAATTTACCTATCTTCTCAGGTGGCGCTACGCAATCTAAAGTTGAGCAAGCTCAACACAACTACGTTAGTTCGAGTGAAAAGCTTGAAAGTACTAATCGCAGTGTAATCAATCAAGTCCGTTCTTCTTATAACAATATTTCTTCGTCAATTAGTGCGATTAAAGCTTATCAACAAGCGGTTGTTTCAGCAGAAAGCTCATTAGAAGCGACAAATTCAGGTTATCAAGTAGGGACTCGAACTATTGTCGATGTATTGAATGCGACCACTCAACTTTATAGCTCTAAACGAAATTTATCAGATGCTAAATATAACTATCTAATAAATTTACTACAACTTAAATATGCTGTTGGTACATTAACCGCAGACGATTTAGTCTATCTAAATAATATGCTTGGTAATGAAGTCAGTACCTTAGCAACAATACAATAATCTTTAAGTATAACTGTTTGACTTTAGGCGATTTTATCGCCTTTTTTTATTGCCTTATAGCAGTTATCTTAAATCAAGTCTGATCATAACATCATTTGATGATTTTCATGACATCGTATCAACCACGAATTCAATAAACATTTTCATTATAGCTAGCGGTTGCCTGTCAGCAGTATAAAGCATATGGACTTCCCGAGCGGGAGGTAAATAATTTTGTAATATCGGTAATAATTTATCTTGTTTTATCGCCTCATTCAGCATCGGTTCGGGTAACATCGTTATCCCCAAACCTTCAATAGCGGCAATCGCTAATGCTGAAGTATCATTTGATTGTAATGAACCAGAAATAGAAAGATTGACGGCTTTGCCATTCATCGTAAATGGCCAAACATAATCATTTTTATTTCGATTCACATATTGATAAATTAGACACTGATGATTTTTTAAATCGTCAGGAACAGCTGGTACACCATTTTGCATCAAATAACTCGGCGAAGCAGCAAATATAAGTTGAAAAGGTTTAAGTTTGCGTCCGATCAGACCAGAATCATTTAATTGACCGATACGAAACACAATATCATAATCCTCTTTTACTATATCAACATAGCGATCACTTAATTGAATATCAATGTTTAATTTAGGATAGCGTTTCATAAAACGGCTAATGACCGGAATTAAATTATAGTGTCCATAACTGACAGGTGCACTAATCCTTAATCGACCTTTTGGCTCTTCAATAAATTGTTGAGCTAATATCTTCGTCTCTTTTATTTCTGCAAGAATTAACAAACACCGTTGATAATACTGTTTGCCAAACACGGTAAGATGTTGCGAGCGTGTTGTTCGATTAAGTAATTTTAATCCTAAGTGTTTTTCTAAAAAAGCAATGTATTTAGTCACCATCTGCGGTGAAGTATTCAATGATACTGACGTAGACACAAACGATCCAGTTTTCACCGTCAATACAAATGCTTCCATACACTTTAATAGATCCAAATTATCAACTCCCAGTTGTTAATAAATCAATTTTTATAATATTTATTATCCCTTATTTTATAAAGATAATAAAACAAAATCATCTTGGGTGTGAAAACATAAAATTTACTACGAGATAAACAGGTATTGTCAATTAAACTTCTATTGAAGATAACGTTATAGATTCAAAACTGAATAATACAACAAATTGAAGATCGCTTGTTATCCTAAATAATGACGTAAAAAGTAAACACCTTTATATTTTAATAATTTGCGCAAAGGGTATTTGGTTCTATCAAAACTAGCTTTATATCCTGAAGTTGGTGATTGGCGTGAACTTAACCAACATAAACTGTGTTTTATTCAAAACCAATTAGTTAAAGCATAGAAATCCAATAAACAGAAAATTACTCCATAGTCTATGGAAAAACCGACATAACAATTACTTTATTAAGAAATTAAAAGGAAAAAAAATGAACAATCATGTTAAAAAATACACTGCAATTACCGGCGCAAGTTCAGGCATTGGTTATGCCACTGCAATTGAATTTGCTAAACGAAATAAAAATCTTATATTGATAGCAAGAAGAGAATCACAACTAGAAACATTGAAACAAAAAATTGCCGAATTAAATCCAAATTTGGAAGTCATCATTAAAATTTGTGATTTGTCGCAAGCCGATAATGTTTTTTCACTCTTCAAACAATTAGATAGCTATTATATTGAAACATGGATAAATAATGCAGGTTTTGGGCATTACGGAAGTGTTAAAGATCAAGATTTAGATAAAATACAATCTATGCTACATTTAAATATTGAAGCCTTAACAATTCTATCAACGCTGTATGTGCATAAATATCACCATCAATCTGGCACACAAATAATTAATATCTCTTCACGAGGTGGATACACAATTGTACCCAATGCTGTCACTTATTGTGCGACTAAATTCTATGTTAATGCTTTTACTGAAGGTTTAGCGCAAGAATTAAGACAAGCAAAAGCGAAATTAACGGCTAAAGTCTTAGCCCCTGCGGCAACCCAAACTGAATTCGGTCAAAAAGCGAATAATGTCAATGAATATGACTATAATAAAAGTTTCAGCCAATATCACACAGCAGAGCAAATGGCTGGTTTTTTAATGGCGCTATATGATAGCGACAACATCATCGGAGAAATTAGCACAAAAGATTTTTCATTTACATTAAAAGATAGCATTTTACCTTATTCTGGCAATGCGGCTGAAAATCAAAAGTCTTAAAACTTTTACAACAAAACACGTTAAAAAAATTAAACATCTTAACAAGCGTTTTAACTTGTTAAGATGTAAAAAAAGAAAACAATTAATTACGAAATTCGCATACCCGGTTTTGCTCCACTATCAGGTGACAATAAGTAAACGCCTTCACTATCATCTTTACCACTTGCACAAAGTACCATGCCTTCAGAGATACCAAAACGCATTTTACGAGGCGCTAAGTTAGCGATCATAATCGTTAATCTGCCCACTAAAACTTGAGGATCAGGATAAAACTCTTTAATGCCTGAAAAGACATTACGAGTTTCGTCTCCTATATCAAGTGTAAGATGCAATAATTTGTCTGATCCTTCAACAACACATGCATTTTTAATTAATGCAACACGCATATCCACTTTTGCAAAATCATCAAAATTGATCGTGTCAGCAATCGGTTCAGCGACTTTTTCTTTAGCTGGCGTCGCTAATGCAGCTTGTTGTTTTGTTTCGTCAATCATAGCAGTAATTTTATCCATATCTATACGGTTAAATAGGGCTTTAAATTTGTTAATATTGTGTCCGGTCAAAGGTTGATTAATAGAATCCCACGTCAATTGGCTACTTAAAAATGCTTCAGTGCGTTCCGCTAATGCTGGCACAATAGGTTTTAAATAGGTCATTAAAATACGGAATAGATGAATACCCATTGAACAAATATCTTGTAATGCTTGATCTTGCCCTTCTTGTTTTGCTACAACCCACGGCGCTTTTTCATCTATATAACGATTTGCTTCGTCAGCCAGTGCCATAATTTCACGTATTGCTTTACCGGATTCACGTTGTTCAAAATAATCAGTAATTACTTTTGATTTTTCAATGAACAAAGCATAAAGTTCTGGCTCAGCAAGATTATCAGACAATTTACCGTCAAAACGTTTGCTAATAAAGCCTGCCGAACGGGAAGCAATATTAACAACTTTATTGACTAAATCACTATTAACACGTTGGACAAAATCTTCCAAATTTAAATCGATATCATCAATATGTGGCGACAATTTCGCTGCATAATAGTAACGCAAGCAGTCTGGATCTAAATGTTTTAAGTAAGTACTTGCCTGAATGAAAGTTCCACGTGATTTTGACATTTTTGCACCATCAACCGTGACATAGCCATGAACAAAAATATTGGAAGGTTTACGATGTTCACTACCGTCTAACATTGCTGGCCAAAATAGACTATGGAAGTAGACAATATCTTTACCGATAAAATGATAAAGTTCAGTCGTTGAGTTTTTATTCCAAAACTCATCAAATATCGCTTTATTATTTTTATTACAGTAATTAAGGAAAGATCCCATATAACCTATTGGCGCATCTAACCAAACATAAAAATATTTACCGGGTGCATCCGGAATTTCAAAACCAAAATAAGGAGCATCACGGCTAATATCCCAAGGTTGTAATCCTGCTTCAAACCACTCTTGCATTTTATTCGCAACTTGATCTTGCAATGTGCCCGATCGGATCCATGCCTGTAACATTTCTGAAAAAGCGGGCAAATCAAAAAAGAAATGCTCTGAGTCTTTCATTATTGGGGTTGCGCCAGAAATAACCGATTGAGGATTAATGAGATCAATTGGATTATAAGTTGCACCACAAACTTCACAGTTATCACCATATTGATCTGGGGCTTTACAACGTGGACACGTGCCTTTCACAAACCGATCAGGTAAAAACATCTGTTTTTCTGGGTCAAATAATTGTGATATTACTTTTGTTTTGATATAACCATTGGCTTTTAGCTTTTTATAAATCTGTTCAGATATCTCACGATTTTCTGGACTATGCGTTGAATGGTAATTGTCATAACTGATGTTAAATCCAGCAAAATCACGTTGATGCTCAGTTTTAACTTCTGCAATCATCTGTTCAGGCGTCATCCCTAGTTGTTGGGCTTTAAGCATGATTGGCGTACCATGCGCATCATCTGCACAAATAAAGTAAATCTCATTGCCACGCATTCGTTGATAGCGTACCCATACATCAGCCTGAATATGTTCTAGCATATGTCCTAAGTGAATTGAACCATTTGCATAAGGAAGTGCACAAGTCACTAATATTTTGCGTTTTGTTGTCATGTCAATTTAATACCTTTTATTACATAATGTCGGGAATAGTACATCAAACATGGGATTATCGCTAGATTTATGCCATAATTTAATAAAAATTCTTTCCAGATTCAGAAAAATCAGCAAACTAATGACTCACGACATTTTGGAAAGCATAAAATAATTTGGCTGTTCTCAATATTTTACTTAAATAAGCATGATAATTATACAAATCAGCATAAAAGCAGATAAAACCGTAGATAAAAAATGAAGGCTAATCACCATGGAACCCAAAAAGATTCTTGAAAATTTTGCTCATCCTACTTTGCGAAAAAATTTGATCGAATTAGGTGCAGTTAAAAAGTGTGAAATGGAAAATCAAACTTTGCATATTCATTTAACGATGCCCTTTGCATGGCAAATCACTTTTGAAGAGTTGAAAAAAACTGTTACACCTCAATTACTCGAACTTGACGGTCTAAAACAAGTCAATTGGCAAATTGATTTCAACATTGCCACCCTTAAACGAGCAAACCATCAACAAGCGATAAAAAACATTAAAAACATCATCGCTATTAGCTCTGGTAAAGGTGGAGTCGGTAAATCATCAACCGCGATTAACCTTGCGCTTGCACTGCAAAAACAAGGCGCCAAAGTTGGTATTTTAGACGCCGATATTTATGGCCCTTCTATACCTACCATGTTAGGAACCGAAAAACAACAGCCACTTACTCCCGACAATAAACATATGACACCAATTATGGCCTATGAATTAGCCAGTAACTCGATTGGCTATTTAGTCGATTCGGATGGAGCAATGGTATGGCGAGGACCAATGGCAAGCAAAGCATTATTGCAAATTTTGCAAGACACGCTTTGGCCTGAACTTGATTATTTAGTGATTGATATGCCACCAGGGACAGGAGATATTCAATTAACACTCGCGCAAAGTATTCCTGTTACTGCCACGGTGATTGTTACCACGCCTCAAGACATTGCCTTAATTGACGCTAAAAAAGGCATCACAATGTTTAATAAGGTTAATATCCCGACGCTAGGTATTATCGAAAACATGAGCTACCATATCTGTGAAAATTGTGGGCACCACGAGGCAATTTTTGGTGAAGGTGGTGCGGCACAACTTGCCGAAAAATATCAAACTCAATTACTTGGGCAAATACCGCTGCATAAAATGTTGCGACAAGACCTTGATACCGGAACGCCAACAGTTATTAGTCATCCAGACAGTGAATTTACTGAAAATTATTGTCGAATTGCCGGGCAACTTGCCAGTGAATTATATTGGCAAGGTGAAGCGATTTTACCGGATATCTCATTTAAAGCGTTATGATTGTTAAGCTGGATATTGGTTGTTTAACGAAACAGCCAATATCAGCCTTAAATTGATAAACATTGGATTTACAATCGAATCATATTTTTCGATAATTCTTATTATTTTTTATTTTGTTGGTTGGTTTTTAAGCGGTTAAACTCCATTTTGGCTTTTGCCAGTTGTTGATTAAACTGGGCATTAGCATGCAGTTGTGCCACCACACTCGCCGCCATCACTCTAGCCGCATCAATATCACTTTGCCAATGGTATCCACAAATAACGCGACTTTCACCCACTTCAAGACCTCGTTTTAAAATTTCATTTTGACGTTGTGGGTTGATTTCAGCTAACACCAGCGATATAGCAAAACCAATTGTTGTATGTCCTGAGGGATAAGATCCATTAGTAGACAGCGTTTTTTCATCTTCTGGTCGGCAAGTGGGCTCATTGAAAAACGAAAATGGTCGGATACGATTGTAATAATTTTTCGCCGAACGAGTAGCCAGATCACCAGCATCTTCTTTCATTGTCGTAATCAATTTATAAATTTCGGGTGTTTTGATAGCAGATATATCAAAACCAAACGACGTTGAAAATTGCTGAGTGACATTTTCCTTGCTAGAGTCAGCATCAATATAAGCTTGTCTTCCTCGTTCGGTATGACGCATCGATTTACCCCAATCATACATGGCTTTATCTCTTAAAAATTCAACACTGGTAAATGAAGGAGGTGGTGGTAACAATTGTAAACTATCAGGAGCTTGATTTTCAGTAAGATAATAGTCATTAGGATGTGTTGTTACATCTTTTATTTCTACGGCGAATGCTTGAGCACATAATAAAGAATACAACATAATACTTCTAACTAACATTTTTTGCATAGACGGCCCCCTTTTCTTTCTCGATATTGATATTCCTATATCGTTGGTATTTAAAACGATTAAATTGCCTTGTTACAATGTCCATACAATAAAGTTTTCTAAATCTTATTGTCTAATCACATTGATTTATTTGATATTAATCAATCTTAAATTGAATTATTGGATTAATAAATTACATCATTTACAGTATGTGACAACTATCACATTTTCATACTGTCACTTTTTATCAATAGTGATATAAAAGATCGAATCACTCTTCAAGCCGTAATGATATTTAAAATAGAGGTATCATAACTGTTTATGATGCAAAAATTTTATCTCGAAACATAAAAAATACTGCACCAAGCAAACAGCAACCAGCCCAAATATAATCAGTTTTAAAAGGTTCTTTTAAGATATAAATTGAGAAGGGTATAAAGACAGACAAACTAATGACTTCTTGAATAATTTTTAATTGACCAGCGGTGGCAACTTGAAAGCCTATACGATTAGCAGGAACTTGCAATAAATACTCAAACAGCGCAATCCCCCAACTAATAAAAACGGCAACAATCCAGACTTGATTATGCAAAAAACGTAAATGGCCATACCAAGCAAACGTCATAAACATATTACTAAAAATTAATAGACATATCGTAATAAAAAGTTGATTCATGATTATCATCACTGCTAGTGGAAAGGTATGAGTATTATATACCTGTTACGAATGAAGGTACAAAATCGATAAAGAATGCCGATTAGTTGTCATCGAAGATGACACCATTATCTTTACTGACTGTTTAATAACGAACATTATTCATGTTATAATGACACTCAATCTATTTATCCCTTCTTTAAAAAACAACATGATAAACAATGCTAATAAACGGTCTCGAATTTGGTCGTCAATTTTATGTTTGGCATTTGCAGCATTTATTTTTAATACCACCGAATTTGTTCCGGTAGGGTTGCTACCCAACATCGCTAAAAGTTTTTCAATGGATGAAGCGCATGCAGGATTATTATTAACTATCTATGCTTGGTCTGTTTCATTATTATCGTTACCCTTAACGGTATTAACTTCAAAAATGGATCGCCGAAAACTTCTTGTTTTCTTATTCTGTTTATTCATTGGTAGCCATATCTTAGCGGGTTTTGCTTGGGACTTTTATAGTTTAATGGTAGCCAGAATTGGAATCGCTTGTGCACACGCTGTATTTTGGGCTATTACTACGCCTTTAGCAGTTCGACTTGCACCCAATGGCAAAAAAGCTAAAGCAATGGGTTTTATTGTTGTCGGCGTTTCAATGGCAACAATTTTAGGTATTCCAATTGGCACGATAATTGGTCAAGTTGTTGGTTGGCGGATTACTTTTTTATGCATCGGTTTTATTGCTTTTTGTGTCATGGTTTCATTACTCTATTTATTACCGCCTGTGCCAAGCACAGACACCTTATCTATCCGTGATATTCCGAAAGTGCTTAAACGACCAGTATTACTTAATATCTATCTGTTAACAGCAATTATTATTACTGGTCATTTTTGTGCTTATACCTATATCACCCCTTTTATGATAAATGTCGGTGGTTTTAACGAAAAAGTGGTGGTTAGCATTCTATTAGCTATTGGTTTTTCAGGTATGATCGGCAGTGTTGTCTTTGCTAAATATTCTGATAGACATCCAACAGCAATTCTAATCATTCCGTTGTTATTATTAATGATTTGTTTACTTTCGCTTTATGTTTGCTCATTCAATTTAATCACTGCAATCATACAAGGCATGTTATGGGGACTTGCGATCACCATTATCGGCATGGTTATGCAAAGTAAAGTCATCGATGTTGCTCCAGATGCAGCCGATATTGCAACCTCCGTTTATTCAGGTATTTATAATATCGGCATTGGAGCAGGTGCATTTGTGGGTAGCCAAGTCTTAGTTCGACTATCAACCGAGTATATCGGATTTATTGGTGCAATATTTGTTATTCTTGCATTAGCACTCTTTTTAATATTAACAAAAAGAACATGGTAAATGCTAACAAGAGCTTGCCAAGCAAGCTCTTAATGCTATTATTGTTGATTTAACGACTCAAGCGCTTCCCAACGTGCAAAAACTGCTTCTAGTTCAGCTTCTTTATTGGCCAAATCAGTTAAAATCTGGCTTGTCACATCGTGGGGTTGATTAAAAAAGTCACTGTGCCCTATTTGCGCTTGTAAATCAGCTATTGCTAATTCCAATTGCTCTATTTGGCTTGGTAATTGTGCTAATTCACGTTGTTCATGATAACTTAACTTTACTTTCTTTTTCGCTTCAGGCATTTTGGTTTCTGCTGTTACCGCTTTTTCATCGGATTTAACCGGTGCAGTATTTTTATTCACCGACACGGGTTTTGCTTGCTGCTGTTGCTGTAAAGCATCAGTATAACCGCCCGCATAAATACCGATATGACCTTGTTCTTCAAAAAACCAACATTGGGTAACCACATTATCAACAAATTGTCGGTCATGGCTAACCAATAAAACAGTGCCTTGATAATCATTAACTAGT
Organism: Gilliamella sp. CG22; assembly: GCF_046635725.1. NCBI lineage: Bacteria > Pseudomonadati > Pseudomonadota > Gammaproteobacteria > Orbales > Orbaceae > Gilliamella > Gilliamella sp. CG22. Next base: position 76,240 of record NZ_JBIDFK010000001.1, on the reverse strand, counting down.
TCTTCTAACAACTCTAAAGTTTCAATATCCAGATCATTGGTGGGTTCATCGAGAACTAATAAATTACTTGGTTTTAAAAATAGTTTAGCTAACAATAAACGATTTCGCTCACCGCCAGATAATGCACGAACAGGAGTTCTGGCGCGTTTTGGTGGAAACAAAAAGTCCTGCAAATAGCCAAGCACGTGACGAGATCGACCATTAACCATCACCTCTTGCTTACCTTCAGCCAAATTATCCATCACAGTCTTTTCAGGATCCAACTCAAGTCGATACTGATCAAAATAAGCGACTTCCAATTTGGTACCACAATGGACGCTACCCGATGTCGGCTGTAAGTTACCTAACATCAGCTTTAAAAGTGTTGTTTTACCTATACCATTAGGACCAATCAGCGCAATTTTATCGCCACGTAATACTTGTACCGTAAAATCATTAACCAGTAATTTATCTGCGACTTGATAGCTCACATTATCCAATTCAAAAACAATTTTGCCCGAACGCAACGCTTCTTCAATTTGCATTTTTGCACTACCCATGACTTGGCGACGCTGTGAATGTTCTTGTCTCATCGCCTTTAAAGCGCGTACTCTACCTTCGTTACGGGTTCGGCGAGCTTTGATACCTTGACGTATCCACACTTCTTCTTGAGCTAATTTTTTATCAAATTCTGCATTTTGCAACTCTTCGACACGTAGTGCTTCCTCTTTTCCAACAAGATAACTATCATAATCACCACCCCATGAAGCCACTTTACCTCTATCGAGATCAATAATACGCGTTGCCATTTGCCGAATAAAAGAACGATCATGTGAAATAAACACAATGCTACCATTAAAACTTTTTAAAAATTCCTCTAACCATTTTATCGTTTCGATATCTAAATGGTTAGTTGGCTCATCCAGTAACAATACTGTTGGCTGACACACTAATGCTTTAGCCAATGCGGCTTTACGCAACCAACCTCCTGATAAGGATGACAGTAGCGCATCACCATCCAAGGAAAGTGAAGAGATAACATTACGAATACGATTATCAAGTTGCCAACCATTTTGCTGATCTAATTGCTCTTGTAATTTAGCTAATTTAGACAGATTACTTTCACTGGGATCTTGTTCAATACGATGAGATAAATCATAATAATCCCTCAATAATTGAGCTTGTTCTTTTAAACCTTCTGCAACGAAATCGAACACATTTCCTTGAATATCTCTTGGGGGATCTTGTTGTAAACGTGACACAACAACATTATTCTCATAAATAATTTGACCTTCATCTAACGGTACTTCTTTATTTAATACTTTAAGTAACGTTGATTTACCTGCACCATTACGCCCAACAAGACAGACACGCTCATTAGCTTCAATCGACATATCAATATGGTCGAGTAGTGGCGCATCACTAAAGGAAAGATAAGCATTTGTAAGATTGATTAATGACATAGTTATTTTTTATTTGGATATTAAGTAATATGGCGTTATTCTATCATAAAGTTGTGGTCAGCAACTAAACTCAATTCTTCAAAATTTTTTAAAATTTCACAAGCTTAAAATCACTGTTCTCTTTCATTAAACGACTAATACTGTTATATTTATTTACATAAAGGAAATAAAATAAATTTCAGTATGGAGGTTATCATGAGTCATATGTGGACATTTCAGCGTGTAGGTGGATTAGATCAAGTTGTTTTTAAAAACGCCGACGATATTATTAATCTACCCAATCTTGACCCTAAATTATGGGTCGCACTCAGTTGCCCGACAACAGGGCTAGATTTTGACAAACGAACATTGGCACTTTTGGATGAAGATCAAGACGGTCGCATTCGCATTCCCGATATATTAGATGCTATCGCTTGGACAAGAGGTAAAATTCACTCTTTTGAAACGATCTTACATTCATCAGATATTTTACCTTTGTCACAAATTAATACAGAAACAGAACAAGGTAAAAAATTATTCATCACCGCTCGCAGCATTCTTGTAAATTTAAACAAAAGTGATTGTGATTATTTAACTCAAGATGATGTACAACAATCTATTAAAATTAATGCAGGCAAACTTTACAATGGTGATTTAATTTTTCCTGCATCCGCCGAGCTATCACCAGAAATGCAAACTTTTATCAAATCAGCAATAAAAATTGTTGGGGCTGAAAAAGATATAAGTGGAGAAAATGGAATTAACATAGATATTGCCAAAACATTTGTTCAAAACTTACAAATATGGCAACAATGGCAAAAGGATATAAGTAATACACAAACACCATTTGGCGAAAATAGTGCTGAAATATGGAACCTTGTTCAAACGCTAAAACCCAAAATAGATGACTATTTTTTACGTGTGGAACTTGCACAATATGCACCACAAGCACAAACAGCATTGAACGTTGATGAGAAGTATATTGTCCCAACAGAAAATGGGTTATTATCAGACGAAGCGCTAGCCGAATTACCGTTATCAAAAATCGATACCCATAACTCTCTCGATTTGGTCAATGGGCTCAATCCATTATGGAAAGCAAAAATTAAACAATTTAAAACACTCGTTTCGCCGTTATTAGCTAATTCTAATGTACTGACAGAAGAAGAATGGCAAAATATTCAAACCAGTCTGGATCCTTACGCCTCGCTGATTAATTCAAAACCTAGTATGGTTCAAACCAAAGTTTCAGTTCAACCAACCGATAGCATTGAAGATTTATCAAACAAAACGATTAAAAACATGGCAAATAGTGATTTATTGGCTCAATTTCAAGAAATGGTTGATCAAGACAATAAGACACCAATTTCAGCCTCAGATGTATTAGTTTTAGAAAAACTTGTTCTATTTCACAAACATTTGTATCGACTACTCGTCAATTTTACTTCTTTTTCTGATTTCTTTTCACTTGAAAAAAGAGCCGCATTTCAACTTGGAAAACTCTATATTGATGGTCGCTGTGCAACGTTATGTGTTTCGGTAGATAATATTGCCAAACACATTACAATGTCTAACTACTCGGAACTGTGTTTACTTTACTGTGAATGTACCAGACAAGGTGAAAAAAAGGTGATTGCAGCGGCTATTACTGCAGGGCAAGGCGATTTACTTATCGAAGGTCGTAATGGTGTATTTATTGACAATGAAGGCAATGATTGGGATGCTAATGTAGTTAAGATTATTACAAAACCAATCAGTATCCAACAAGCCGTTTGGGCACCTTATCAACGAATTGGTCGCCTTATTACTGAACAAATTAATAAATGGGCAACCAGCAAAGATGCCGACATCGAAAAAACCGGTACGCAAGTCTTACAAAATCCAGATACCAAATTTGACATTGGTAAAAGCGTGGGGATATTTGCCGCAATTGGCTTAGCACTTGGTGCAATTGGTACTGCTTTAGCGACCATTTTCCAAGCACTATTTTCATTAAGCTGGTGGCAACTTCCTTTGGTTATTATTGGATTATTTGTCATTATATCGGGTCCTTCTGTGATTTTAGCTTGGTTAAAATTAAGACATCGCACACTTGGTCCACTTCTTGAAGCATCCGGTTGGGCAATTAATGGGCAAGTGAAAATAAACTTATTATTAGGCGGATTACTAACCAGTAAAGCGGAATTACCGAAGAATGCTAAACGTAATTTACGTGATCCGATGAGAAAACGTCGTAATAAATTCGCCATTGTATTTTGGATAGCTTTAGTATTAGGTATTGGTATAACAGGCGGGTGGTTATGGCATAAAGGTCATATAACACACTTTATAGAGCAACAAAAGCAAGAACTTATACAAAAAACCACAGACACAGAAAAACAATAAAAACAACTCTATCATTATCGCCGATAGTATCGGCGATAATGATTGTATCTTAATGTTGATAAACAGGGAATTGCCGACATATTGCTAATACTTTTTCTTTAACAGCCTGAATAGCTTGTTCATCATCAATATTATCTAACACATCGCAAATCCAATTAGCCAATTCACGCGACTCGGGCTCTTTAAATCCTCGCCTTGTAATCGCTGGTGAACCAATACGAATACCTGATGTGACAAAAGGACTTTGCGGATCTTTTGGTACACTATTTTTATTCACGGTAATATTTGCACTACCTAATGCGGCATCAGCTTCTTTACCTGTAATTTTTTTATCGACTAAATCAATCAAAAATAGATGATTGTGTGTTTCACCAGAAACCACTTTATAGCCTCGTTTTAAAATCACATCAACCATTGCTTGCGCATTTTTAACAACTTGTTGTTGGTATTGTTGATAAGCCGGTTCCATTGCTTCTTTTAATGCTACCGCTTTTGCTGCAATGACATGCATTAAAGGCCCGCCTTGGGCACCCGGAAATACGGATGAATTTAATTTTTTATAAAGATCTTCACTACCACCTTTTGCCAAAATTAATCCGCCTCTTGGTCCACCAAGGGTTTTATGGGTTGTTGTGGTAACCACATGCGCATAAGGAACAGGATTTGGATAAACACCTGCTGCCACTAAACCTGCAACATGCGCCATATCCACAAATAAATAAGCTCCCACACTATCAGCAATTTCACGCATACGCTTCCAGTCAACAATACCAGAATAAGCAGAAAAACCACCAATAATCATTTTAGGTTTTGACTCATTAGCAATGGTCGCTAACTGTTCATAATCAATATGGCCTGCCGCATCAACACCATAGGCAACCACATGATAAAGCTTACCTGAAAAACTAACCGGTGCACCATGGGTTAAATGACCACCTTCAGATAAATTCATACCCAGTACAGTATCGCCAGGATTTAATAACGCGGTATAAACAGCAAAGTTAGCTTGCGAACCTGAATGGGGTTGTACATTGGCATAATCAGCACCAAATAACGTTTTTGCTCGTTCAATAGCCAATTTTTCAACAATATCGACATATTCACAACCACCGTAGTAACGTTTACCTGGATACCCTTCTGCATATTTATTGGTTAACTGGGAACCTTGTGCTTGCATTACTCTTGGGCTGGCATAATTTTCGGATGCAATTAATTCAAGATGATCTTCTTGACGTTGTTCTTCACCCTTAATGGCATCCCACAACTCCTTGTCATAATCGGCAATAGTCATTTCTTTACTAAACATTTTGACTCCTTATTTTCAATTACATTGGCTTTTAGGCTGTTGGTTAACTTTACGCTTAAAAATCACGATGAATTATCCTTACCTATCCAACATTTTATTTCAATCTTTTTTATGAGTTATAAATAATATTTATAGAAATAAGATTATAAAAATCTTGATAGGCTAAATATCCGATTAATTCACCAAACGGTTATAATTTAACCTTAACAAAAAAATGTGATTTTTTAATTTATTTATTGATAAATAACAGATTAATTACACTCAAAATTGTCAGTTAACAGCATTCTATCTAGCTATTGAGATAAAAATACTCGCTGCTTTTTATTTTTCATAATATTAAGTATATACTTATGCAAAAGTTAATCATTGAGTATTTTTTTCTATGCCACTTTCGACATTAATTGTTTTACCTCTTTTAATTATTACCGTCGTGGTTGCCTCTTTTTTTAAACGCAAAAAGTGGCAACTGCTGGTGATCAGCCTGTTGACAGTTTTTGTAGTCATGGAGTTAACCTCAATCTATTTTAGTGGCGGCTTTATAGACTACCAGTTTTACGTCAATTTAAATATCAATGACATTATACAAGGGTTATTCATTTTTAAATTACAAGCACTCTTGGTGATTGTTGTCTTTTTGGGTTTTGTATTTTTACTGTTTAAGTTAGCGAGTTTATTTAAGCGAAAATATCATCCATTACTTCGTGTGGTATTGGCTATGATTGCCATTATTAGCATCAGTTATCACAATGGACCGTTAAGCCGTTTATACGAAATTTATCAAGTGACAAACGCACCTCGTGAATCATTCGAACAAGCACTACAAACGCTCAATATGACTGATTACACTAATAAAAATCAGTTAATTAGTCATAAAGGAAAAAATATTATCGTCATTTCGTTAGAATCGTTTGAACAAGGTTTTTTAGATTTTGCGGATATCACACCGCATTTAAGACAATTACGTCAAACATATACTTTCTTCCCGAATATGCCAATGAGTGTTGGCAGTAGCTGGACAACTGCATCAATGTATACTTATATGACAGGCGTGCCTTTTTTAATTGGTGGGTACTCAACTTCGCCATTGATGAAAAGCAATCAAACCCAATTAATCAGTTTAGGGGATGTCTTGAAACAGGCAGGCTATCAAACACGCTATGTTATGGCTGGCCCTAATTTTGCAGGTATTGGACATACCGCTGAATTACTTGGTTTGAAAGTGATTTCTGAAAAAAACTATATAGGTCAGTATCCCAATGCACCTTTTGGATTATATGACAAAGATATTTTTGATATCGCCAAAAAACAAATTAATGATATGAATGAGGCAAATCAACCTTTTGCTTTATTTATTTCAACTGTTTCAACCCATGCCCCTAATGGATTTTACGATGAACGAATGGCATCGGTTATTACACCTAAAGATGACAATATGTCATTTGTTGCTGCCTCACTGGATTATAGCGTTGGACAATTTATCCAATATTTAGAGCATAATGGATTGCTCGAAGATACGGTCTTTTATATTTTTCCGGATCACTTAATGATGGGTTCGGGTACCCCTACTATTCATCGCCTATCTGAAAAAGAGCGTCAACTTTATTTATTAACCAATGCTAAACCTGAAAATTTACATAAATCACCCGATCAAACAATCTATCAAATTGATTTACCAAGATTGATTTTAAATGGTGCTCAAATTAAAAGTAATGCTAAATTTTTAACTGATTATTTAACCCAAACCGACATGGATAAAAAACAATTTATTGAACAAAATAAATCTAAAATCGCAACGTTAAATCACTCAGCTGAATACGTTAAATAGGTCAAACATGACACTTGATACCATGATCATAGTCACTACCGTCAGTTTTTTGGGAATGATTTCGCCCGGACCTGATTTTTTTCTAGTGCTAAAAAACAGTTTAAGTTATAACCGAAAAATAGCACTACTCACGTGTTTGGGTGTCATTATCGCCATATTAATTCATATGAGTTATTGTGTTGCGGGAATCGCAGTGCTGATTACCGCAACACCCTTACTTTATAATGCATTACGTTATGTTGGTGCTGTATACCTAATCTGGATAGGCATAAAAGCACTACTTGCCAAAAATAGCGGTACTCGTTATCTAAATTGTGAATCACATGGTAGGATGATCTCATCTGGCACAGCGTTTATTCAAGGCTTTTTATGTAATTTACTTAATCCTAAAGCTACTTTGTTTTTTCTCGCTATATTTACTCAGGTACTTAGTGCTGATTCAACGCTCATTGACAAATTATTAGTGGCACTGATAATTTGGGTAGAAGCGATTTTTTGGTGGCCATTTGTTGTCTTTATTTTTCAAACCCGATCGGTACAACGATGTTACAGTAAAATTCAGTTCATCATTGATAAAATTCTGGGTATCATTATAATCGCACTGGGAATAAAAGTAGCTTTAGGTGGTTAATGCCTCGTTATTTTCCAAATTCTAATACTTAATCGATCATAAATTTATAAGAAACATGATTGACGTAAAAATTAACTCGCTTTCTTTTTGAATATTTCTCTGTTACTTGCTACACTGTTAGCTATCTAATATATATTATTATTTTCAATTTTACTTATTGAAGATCATAAATGGCACAAATACCTTCTAAAAACTCCATAGGTTAATTGAAATGGATAAATTATTAAAATATGGTCGTGAACTTCTTGAATTGGAAATTCATGAAGCTCAAAAGTTACCTAATCGCCTAGGTGAAGACTTTATTACAGCTTGCCAGCTTATTTTAACTGCAAAAGGAAAAATTGTCGTATCGGGTATTGGAAAATCGGGACATATCGGAAAAAAGATTTCTGCTTCTTTAGCCAGTACTGGTAGCCCTTCTTTTTTTATGCATCCCTCCGAAGCGCTACATGGCGATTTAGGAATGGTAAGCGAAAATGATGTAGCAATACTAATTTCTTATTCGGGACGAGCAAAAGAGTTTAATTTTATACTCCCTATACTTGCTTCGATGAAAGTACCGGTGATTGCCATAACTGGCGGTTTAGACTCACCCTTAGCTAAAGCGGCTCAAGCCGTAATTGATATATCGATCGAAAAAGAAGCGTGTCCTATGGGGCTAGCACCTACTTCGAGTTCGACAAATACATTATTAATGGGTGATGCGCTGGTCATAGCCGTCATGCGAGCCCGAGGTTTTAATGAAGAAGATTTTGCTCGTTCACATCCGGCAGGCAGTTTGGGTGCGAAATTACTTAATCAAGTAAAAGATGTCATGAGAACGGGAGATTTAATTCCAAAAGTTCCCCATACTGCAACAGTACTTGAAGCTATGCTTGAACTCAGCCGTACAGGTGTGGGATTAGTTGCAATATGTCAGGATAATAATAAAATTATTGGCGTATTTACTGACGGGGATTTGCGTCGATTATTATTAAAAAATGGCACATTACAAGACAGTATTGAAGCTGTGATGACAAGTCCTGGTTATAGAATACCCGCAAGTTGGAAAGCAACAGAAGCTTTAAAATCATTTAATTATCACAATATTACTGCTGCACCAGTTGTGAATAACGAAGGTGAATTAGTCGGTGCATTAAATATTCACGATTTGCATCAAGCAGGAATTAGCTAAAACTATTAATAAATACCTATTGCAAAAAGGGGCTTTCTATTGAGATAATTACCAACCTAAATTTTTGTCGTTAGACGGAGATACAAGAAAAGTTACACAATTAACTGCTTGTGAAACGAAAGATCACGGTCAGTTAATATTGTGTTGTAAATTTTAACCAAAATTAATAGATGATGAAACTACAATGGCAGAAAAGCGAAATATTTTTCTAATTGGCCCAATGGGGGCAGGAAAAAGCACAATAGGTCGACAAATTGCACAACAGTTAGGCATGGAGTTTTTTGACTCTGATCAAGAGATCGAAAAACGAACGGGTGCCGATATTGCTTGGATTTTTGACTTAGAGGGTGAAGACGGATTCCGCGCCAGAGAAGAAAAAGTCATTAATGAATTGACTGAAAAACAAGGTGTAGTACTCGCGACAGGCGGTGGATCGGTTCTATCAAAAGAGACACGTAATCGTTTATCTGCTCGTGGGATAGTGGTCTATCTTGAAACAACCATTGAAAAACAGATGGCAAGAACTCAAAAAGACAAACGGCGTCCATTATTACAAGGAGGAAATACCCCTCGAGAACTCTATGAAGAGCTTGCTGATGAACGTGAACCACTTTATCAAGAAATTGCTGATATCACTATTAAGACAGATGAACAAAGTGCTAAAGGTGTAGCTGGTTATATCATCGATAAAATAGAGCAAATTTAAGCTACTTATTATCAAGATAATGACTGATACTGAAATAGTAATAGTGTAGATGTCAAGTTAAGGAGTAAATATGCGTGTAGATAAAGATGACCGTTATATATCAGAAAAAGCGAATAAAGACTCTACAACTTCATTCAAATTACCAAGTTTTCTTAATTATTTTTCCAAGAAAAAATTAATTATTCTTGGTTCTGCTATGGTAATCTTTTTCTTAACGCTAAGTTTTGTGATATTAAGTTCTTCAACAGAAAATGAACCTACATCATTGACGTCGCCTGACGTCAATGGTTATTCATCAACACATATTGAAAACAGCAACAACGCTCAATCTTTAACTGATGAGTTAAACGCATCAAGTAACACACAAACTACCGATTCAAGTTTATTGCCCAACTCTACAACTGCTTCAAGATCGAATCAATCATTAGACAGTCAAGAGCCACTAACCAGTAATAGTAATATTGTGGATGAATCAAGGAAAGCTCGTAATCAATCAAATGATTCGACTATAAAAAAACCAACAACATCGTCCCTTTCTGAGAAAAATGGAGCGAATAGTCATAATACTATTTCAAGTCATAACGGAAACAGGAATAAAAACAATACTATTTATATTAAAGATGATGAATACACTATTCAACTTAGTGCTTCATCATCTATTGAAAACTTAAAAAAATTTGTTGAAAAAAATAATATTACTCATTACCAAATTTACGAAACTAAACGTAATAACAGTAAATGGTTTATTTTGATTAAAGGTATATATAAATCATCAGATGAAGCCAAAAAGGCTATAAAATCTTTACCTAGTGCTTTACAAAAGGATAATCCATGGGTCAAATCTGGTGCATCTGTGAATAAAGAAAAAGCTGAAAAATAAAGGATATGGTTCATTTATCCTACCAAAGACAAAATAGGAGTATCCTTTGAAAAAACAACGAGCCTTTTTAAAATGGGCTGGAGGAAAATATGAGCTTGTGGACACCATTAGGCAGTATCTACCAGAAGGAGATCAACTGATTGAACCTTTTGTTGGTGCAGGTTCGGTCTTCTTAAATACCAATTATAAAAGCTACCTTTTAGCTGATATTAACCATGATTTAATTGAATTATTCAATTTATTGAAATCAAAACCAAATGAGTTTATTAATGATCTAAAAATATTTTTCCAACCTCAGAACAATAAGCCTGAGGCATTTTATCAACTACGAGACGTATTTAATTATAGTAAAGATCAGTATTTACGATCGTTATTATTTATTTACTTAAATCGTCATTGCTATAACGGTCTATGTCGTTATAACAACAGTGGACTTTTTAATGTGCCATTTGGTCGCTATAAAACAATCTATTTTCCTGAGAAAGAGCTAAACTTTTTTGCAAAAAAAGCACAAAATGCGGAATTTATCTGTGCCCCATACCAAGAGGTCATGAAAAAAGCAAAGAAAAATTCTGTAATATACTGTGATCCGCCCTATTTATCGCCAAATGATTCGGCTGGATTTACGGCATATTATTCAAATAATTTTGGCTATGAAGAACATAAAAAACTCTCTAAATTAGCCGAAAAAATGGCTTATAAAAACAATATTCCAGTGCTTGTATCCAATCATGATACTGATTATACAAGAACGTTATATAGTAAAGCTCGCCACCTTTATCGAGCTGAAATGCGACGCTCAATAAGCTGTGATGGTGAAGGTCGAAAAAAAATTGATGAAATATTAGCGCTATACAAATAATCCTAAAAACATTTGAGTATTGGCTTGTATGATTAGAGGTATGTTATGAAAGAGTTTATTATTGCACCGTCAATACTTTCAGCAAATTTTGCTTGTTTAGGTGAAGAAACCCAAAAAGTGATTGAAGCAGGGGCTGATGTAATTCATTTCGATGTCATGGACAATCACTTTGTGCCTAATTTGACAATGGGGTCAATGTTTTGCCAAGCACTACGTGACTACGGAATAAAAGCCCCAATCGATGTCCATTTAATGGCATCCCCTGTCGAAGAACTTATTGTCTCTTTTGCAAAAGCTGGAGCTAGCAATATCTCTATTCATCCCGAAGCAACGATTCATCTTGACCGAACGTTGCAACTTATCAAAGATCATGGTTGTACCGCTGGTTTAGTTTTTAATCCGGCTACTCCGTTAGATCATTTAGATTATCTAATGGATAAAATTGATATTGTGTTATTAATGGGAGTTAATCCTGGTTTTGGTGGGCAATCTTTTATCCCGTCAACATTAAAAAAATTACGACAAGTTAAACAACGTATTATTGAATCAGGTCAAAATATACGACTTGAAATAGATGGGGGCGTCAAAGTCGACAATATTGCAGAAATAGCCCAAGCAGGCGCTGATATGTTTGTTGCAGGGTCTGCCATATTTGGTCAGCCTGATTATAAATCAGTTATTGATGCCATGCGAAAAGCATTAGCAGGAGTAAACTATGCCTAAACTGGATGACATTCAAGCAATAGCATTTGATCTGGATGGCACACTCGTTGATAGTGTACCCGGACTTGCATTAGCAATTCAGCAAATGCTTGCCGACTTACAATTACCTACTGTTAGCAAAGATCAAGTTAAAAATTGGGTTGGTAATGGCATCGATGTTATGTTAGAACGTACCTTTAAAGCAATCGATATTACCCCAACAGCAGAATTGTTTAGTCAAGCTAAAAATTGCTTTAATCAGCATTATGATAAAGTTATCGATGCAGAAACAAAACTCTTTCCACATGTTAAAGAGACCTTAAAAGTGCTTTATGATAATCATTATCCATTAGCACTTGTTACCAATAAACCTGCACAATTTTTACCTGCTTTATTAGAATCATTAGGCATTAAAGAATATTTCAAACTGGTGCTAGGTGGTGGTGATGTTATCAAGCTAAAACCTCATCCTGCCCCGCTTTATCAAGTTATGGCAACGTTTGGGCTCTTTTGCGATCAATTACTATTTGTTGGTGACTCGAAAAATGATATCACCGCAGCAAAGAATGCTAACTGCCCTACTGTTGCGTTAAGTTACGGTTACAACTATGGTGTATCCATAGCGACCAGTGACCCCGATTTTTTGTTTGACGATTTCAAAGATATATTAACCTTGTTACCACTGCCTAAAGCTGAGGCAAAAAAATAAGAATGAATAGATTAGGAATAAAATATGAGTAAACCGATTGTATTTAGTGGCGCTCAGCCATCAGGGGAATTAACACTTGGCAACTATTTGGGAGCCTTAAAAAATTGGGTCGCTTTACAACAAGAATACGATTGCGTTTATTGTATTGTAAATCAACATGCCATCACAGTACGCCAAGATCCACAGAAGCTACGCAAAGCAACGCTCGATACCATGGCGCTTTATTTAGCATGTGGCATTGATCCTCAAAAAAGCACTATATTTGTACAATCTCATGTACCTGCTCATGCTGAATTAGGGTGGGCATTAAACTGTTACACTTATTTTGGTGAACTCAGTCGCATGACCCAATTCAAGGATAAATCATCACGACACGCTGAAAATATTAACGCAGGGCTTTTTGATTATCCTGTTTTAATGGCAGCTGACATTTTATTATATCAAGCTAATTTAGTACCGGTGGGTGACGATCAAAAACAACATCTCGAACTATCACGTGATATTGCAATGCGCTTTAATGCCCTGTATGGTGACATTTTTACTGTTCCTGAACCTTTTATCCCTAAAGTTGGTGCAAGAGTGATGTCTTTACAAGACCCAACGAAAAAAATGTCTAAATCCGATGAAAATCGAAACAATGTGATTGGCTTACTTGAAAATCCTAAAGACATCGAGAAAAAAATCAAACGAGCAATGACCGATTCTGATGAACCGCCTGTTGTACGTTATGATTTAAAAAATAAAGCTGGTGTATCAAATTTATTAGATATATTAACTGGTGTAACAGGAAAACCAGTCACCGAACTTGAAAAAGAGTTTGAAGGTAAAATGTATGGACATCTTAAAACGGAAGTGGCAACGCAAGTGATTGATATGATAAGTCAATTACAAACACAATATCACCAATATCGTGATGATGAAGATTATCTCTTTTCAATCATGAAAGAAGGCGCTGAAAAAGCTCGAGCTAAAGCGGATATCACATTGAAAAAGGTCTATGACGCTATCGGTTTTGTATAGTCTAAAATCAAATAACATAATTATTATTAACACTAAACAGTATTATTTGGCTTAATATAGGCATTTATTATCATCATGACAATAAAAGATATAAAAGCCATTTAATTAAAATAGGTTAGTTATGAAGATTATCATTCTTGGAGCAGGACAAACAGGCAGTGCGCTTGCAGAATATCTTGTTACTGAAAAACAAAACGATGTCACTGTTGTCGATGAAGATCATGATAAATTGCAATCTTTGCAAGAACGCTTTGATTTACAAGTTATTTGTGGAAAATCATCTTATCCACAAGTATTAGAGAGTGCTGGCGCGGAATCGGCTGATATGCTTGTTGCCGTTACCAACTCTGATGAAATCAACATGATGGCATGTCAAATAGGGCATGTCATGTTTAATATTCCGCAAAAAGTGGCGCGTATCCGCGCACCGGAATACAATGATGAAAGATATCCTTTTTTTAATAAAGAGTGTATCAATATCGACCATATCATTGCACCAGAAAACCTTATTACTAACCATATCAGTCATCTTGTTCAATATCCAGGCGCATTACAATTTGCCTCATTCAACGATACCCGTGTATGTCTAGTCGCTGTTATGGCATATTATGGTGGCGCGCTAGTTGGCAGTGAGCTATCAGAACTTAAAGAACATCTTCCGCATGTTGAAGCTAGAGTCGTTGCTATCTACCGTAAAAATCGCTTTATTCGTCCACTGGGTTCTACCTTAATTGAAGCTGGTGATATGGTGTATTTTATTACTCCGCCAACCAATATCAAAGCCGTGACCAGTGAGCTACAACGTTTAGAAAAACCTTATAAACGAATTATCATTAGTGGCGGTGGCGGCATTGCGCTTGCACTGGCTAAGCGTTTAGAAAATGATTATCAAGTCAAACTAATTGAACGCAATGCCGAACGAGCAGAACTCATTGCTGAACAGTTACTTAATACCACGGTATTACATGGCGAATCATCAGACCAAGAATTGCTATCCCAAGAACAGATTGAACTGACAGATCTTTTTATTGCGGTAACCGGCGATGATGAATCCAATATTATGTCATCGATGTTAGCGAAAAGAATGGGCGCTAAAAAAGTCATCGTCTTAATTCAAAAACAAGCTTATCTTGAACTCATTAATGACAGTGTGATTGATATTGCTATTTCACCCCAACACGCCACTATTTCTGAACTTTTAAGTCATGTCAGACAAACAGGCATCGTCAAAGTTGTATCACTACGACAAGGCGAATCTGAAATTGTGGAAATCGTTGCGCATGGTGATAAAGAAAATTCAAAACTGGTCGGAAAAAACATCAATGGATTAAAGCTACCGTCTGGGGCAACAATCGGCGCAGTTGTACGTGATGAAGATGTTATTATTATCAACACGGATTTAACGATTGAAGAGAATGATCACCTAATTATTTTCTTGCCGGATAGAAGAGCGATTACCGATATCGAAAAATTGTTACAATAACATTTAAATCAAAATTTTCTATTATACAAACTTGTTAAAAGCCAATAGGCAGTTCATAATATAAGCATAATTTTGACTCGGGGTGTTTTTTATTCATTAAAAAACTGAGAGTTTACCCGTTGAACCTGATCTGGATAACACCAGCGTAGGGAAGTCTAGCCATTCAACTTTACAATAGGCAAATTCTTCCCGATAAATCAAATAAGGAATGAACATGTCAGTAACCACATCGCTTCAAATCACTCAAGTTACACCTTTTATTAATCTTGTCAAAACGCAACGCCCATTAGTTCATTGTATAACAAATGATGTTGTACAAAATTTTACTGCTAATGTCCTACTTGCTATTGGTGCTTCACCAGCAATGATTATTGCTGAACAAGAAGTGGCTGAATTTGTTAAAATTGCTAATAGTTTACTGATTAACATCGGTACAATTAATCACAATACCGCCAAAAGTATGCTACTTGCAGCAAGCCAAGCTCAACAAAGCCAAACTCCATGGGTACTTGATCCTGTTGCCGTTGGTTCGGCACTTGCTTATCGTACCGAAATTGCGCATCAATTATTATCATTTAAACCCACCGTTATTCGTGGCAATGCTTCGGAAATCTTAGCGCTAAGCGGTCAATTTGCATCATCAAAAGGCCCGGACAGTCAAGACTCGACAAAATCCGCTTTACAATATGCAAAACAATTGGCACAAGACTACCAGACTATCATCGCCATGACTGGTGACATTGATTATATTACTGATGGTCATACGACTTACGCTATAGCAGGCGGTGATATTGCTTTAACCAAAATTACCGGAACAGGCTGTTCCTTATCTGCTATGGTTGCAGCGTTTATTGTAAATTCAACCGATCCACTTTTAGCCACAGCAGCCGCTTGCTTTATGATGAAAAAAGCTGGAGAAAAGGCAAATAAACAGCTTGGATTAGGCAGTTTTGCCGTATCGTTATTAGATCAATTATCACTATTTTATTCATCATACTAATAGGGACGTAGCATGCAGAAAAAGTTGGATCTTACTCTCTATTTAGTGCTCGATCCGACACTATGTGGAGGAATCAGTGGCATGGTCGACACCACCAAAATTGCCGTTGCCAACGGTGTAACCGCCGTACAATTACGATCAGAACAAGAATTGACAGGCAAAGATTGGTATAAAGCTGCTTTAGCCTTGAAAGAAGCACTCAGTCAGACATCGGTACCGCTATTGATTAATGATCATGTGGATATTGCTTTAGCTGTCGATGCAGATGGTGTGCATGTTGGTCAAAATGATTTGCCCGTTGATGTAGCTCGCCGATTGATCGGTAAAAATAAATGGTTAGGGCTATCTGTTTCGAATCAGCAACAACTTGAAACCGTGCCTTGGCAAAAGGTCGATTATATTGGAATTGGTCCTATCTATCCGACCTCGACCAAGAAAGATGCATCCTCGGCACTTGGTATTGAGCAGTTAACTCAATTAGTCAAAACCAAACATTGCCCTGCTGTTGCCATTGGTGGTATCGACGTAACAAAAGTTACAGAAATAATACAAACAGGAATTGAAGGCGTTGCAGTCGTATCGGCTATTTGTGGTCAATCCAATATTGAACAAGCAACCACCTTACTAATCAACAAAATAAATCAAGCTAGATAGGAAGCAACATCATGACAATTACAGCCCTAACTATTGCTGGTTCAGATCCCAGTGGGGGAGCTGGCATCCAAGCCGATCTCAAAACGTTTTCGGCACTTGGTGCGTATGGCATGTCTGTCATTACCGCGTTAACCGCACAAAGTACCCAAGGTGTTGATGCGGTATTGGCAATTCCTACCGAATTTATCGAAGCAGAATTTAACACCTTATATCAAGATATCCACATTGATAGTGTCAAAATTGGTATGCTAATGAATAAAGAAATTGTCACAACTGTCTATCAGTTATTAAAAAATCATCCTATACCATCGATTGTACTTGATACAGTTATGATCGCTAAAGGGGGGCATGCACTTTTAAAACCCGATGCCATTACCGCCATTCGAGAACAATTATTGCCATTAGCAACAATTATTACACCTAACTTACCCGAAGCCGCAGCGCTTTTAGATTGTGATGAAGCGAAAAATGAAGATGAGATGCTAAAACAAGGGCAAGATTTACTTAAACTAGGTTGTAAAGCGGTTCTAATGAAGGGCGGGCACTTAGCCAGTCAAGAAAGTCCCGATTATTTAATTACCTCAGACCAAACAATCCGGATGACATCGCAAAGAATTCAAACGAAAAATACGCACGGTACAGGTTGTACCTTATCAGCCGCTATTGCGGCTTTATTACCTAAAAACAGCTTAGAACACGCGGTTAAACAGGCGAAAGAATATCTTCACGGAGCCATACGCCATGCTGATGATTTAAATATTGGTAAAGGGATTGGACCAACACATCACTTTTATCGTTGGTGGTGATTCAAAAACACAATTGACGCATATTTGCGAACACTCTCTTCAAATTTTTCAAAATATGAGTGATTAAAAGAGGATGTAAAGTAGGTTTTGGACGTTTTAAACGTGTTAATGAAAACAGATAAATAAAAAAACTAACGTCCAAATTTGTTTGCTTTAATATAGGTTAATTAATATGAAATACCTACAAATTCATACCCAGCTTCATTGATAGCCGCTATAGCGGCTTCTTGTGAAATGGTCCCGCCTTCGATATCAACTTCATGTTTAGCCAAATCAATCGTTACTTTCGCTTTTGGATCAATATCGTTAATCGCTTTAGTAATCGTATTAACACAATGCTGACAACTCATATTATCGACAATTAATTTCATAGTTGACCTCTCTTTTCAATTAAATCTTATCAGAATTCGGATCGCCCAAATTAGCGTAGGCTTTATAATTGTGTTCGATCCATTGACCCGCATTATTACTCGTTTGATAATAATCAAGCCCAGTAATTTTCATCATACTTTGTGGGAAACAAAAAAGATTGCGTACAGTAAAAAAATGAAGCTAAATTTTTTGAAACGTCCACAATATTGTTTGCAAAAAGCATGCTTCAGTTACAAAGCCATAATGATATTATTTCTTTTATCATACACAATTTTTTATTCTGATAAAACTGGCTCTGACATATTATCATTTTGCGTATAAGGTATTGGCTTTGACATATCGAATTATTGCGTGAATGTTGCAAATATTTTTTTGTTCAACGTTGTCATCGCAATACTTTTTAAAACTAGAATTTGTCAGGCATCTCTTTTATCGTTTCGATTTACTCATCAACGTGATTCACTTTAGCTTCAAATAAACTGGAATTTATAGGACACAAATAAAAACATCTCAATCATCTTTTCATGTTCAACACTTGAAATCATTATCAGATAACAAACTGAACAATCTAGAATTAATAGCGTCATTTTTACAAATAGTGAATGGTTAACAATCTAAGTTTATCCATGGTTATCATAATTTGAAACGCCAAGATAGTTTTTTATTGAAAAACTTTATTCGTGGCTTTAAGTTATTTACTCTCTGAATTAACAACAAAAAATGCTATAAATCCAGAACTTCTTTGACACTATTGCTTGTTAAACGTTATACTAAAGGTGATATTTTGTACATCTGAATAGTTAAGCACTTTTTTTCAAAAGCAGTTTAAACATAGGGGGGTGTAATTTGGGTATCTTAAATAATATTTTTTCTAAAATCTTTCCAAGTGCTCAAGCGGCTGTCGGTAATGTCGCTGATGCCGTTAAAAATCAAGTCAACAACATTACCGGTCATGATAAAGATACCGCGTCAAATAATCAGAATCAAGACCAAAATCAAAATCAACAACATTCAGACAACCAAACGCCCATTTCGGACGTGGATGTTATGTCAATTCTTAATAATTTAGCGAGCAAATTTCCTGAAAAACTTAATTGGAAAACATCGATTGTTGATCTTTTAAAATTATTAGGAATAGACAATAGTCTAGATGCTCGTAAAAGATTGGCAAAAGAACTTAATTACACGGGTAGTACAGATGATACCGCTGCAATGAATACTTGGTTAATTAAAGAAGTATTTAAACGAATTGCCGAAAAAGGCGGTAATATTACCCATCTATTTTCTTAATCAAAGATTGTTACGTGATTTGTTATCCACCTGGTCTTCGGGTGGATTTTTTATATAGCATATTGTAATTCGTTCGACTCAATCAACGGCATTACGCTTTAAACGAGTGTAATCGATTCATTGCGGCTTCAAAGCTTTGTGATAATAAAATATCCGTGCAACGTGCAGATTCATCAATCGCTTTATCTATTAGTTCTTGCTCGGGCTTAGAAGGTTTATTTAACACAAAACCGACCACTTTATTTTTATCACCCGGATGCCCGATACCGATTCTTAATCGATAAAAATTTGGATTATTGCCTAATTTGCTAGCAATATCTTTTAAACCATTGTGACCACCATGACTTCCGCCAAATTTAAATTTCGCAATACCCGGATTTAAATCAAGTTCATCATGAGCAACTAAAATTTCTTCGGGTTTTATCTGATAAAATGAAGCCATCGCTTGAACAGCTTTACCACTTAAATTCATAAACGTGGTAGGCACTAATAAACGTATGTCATGTCCTGCGATATTGATACGTGAACTATAACCAAAAAATTTAGGATCATTTTTTAACGGTTGTTGATAACGTTGTGCAAGCAAATCAACATACCATGCCCCTGCATTATGTCGAGTTTGGGCATATTCATTTCCAGGATTGGCCAGTCCTACAATAAGTTTTATGGTTGTCATGATGTTTTAATTGTTAGCTGTTGTTACTTGAAGATGTTAAATTAAAAAGCCCCAAAAAACGGGGCATCTTTATCATTAAAAATCAATTATTGATGGAACATTGCAGAAATCGATTCTTCGTTGCTTATGCGACGAATTGCTTCTGCTAGCATTCCTGATAATGTTAATTGACGTACATTTTTCAATGCTTTAACTTCCGCTGTTAATGGAATAGTATCACAAACGACTATTTCATCAATGGCTGAGTTTTTAATATTACTGACGGCCTTACCCGAGAAAATCGGATGCGTTGCGTAGGCAAATACTCTTTTAGCACCACGTGCTTTTAATGCATCAGCGGCTTTGCAAAGCGTTCCTGCTGTATCAATCATATCATCGACTAAAATACAATCTCTATCAGCAACATCACCAATAATATTCATCACTTCAGCTTCATTCGCTCGTTGACGACGTTTATCGATGATCGCCATATCGGTGTCATTTAACAGTTTTGCAATAGCACGAGCTCGCACCACCCCACCAATATCCGGAGAGACAACAATTGGGCGTTCAAAATCACGTTGAAGCATATCTTCTAAAATCACAGGGCTACCAAATACATTATCCACTGGCACATCAAAAAAACCTTGGATCTGTTCAGCATGAAGATCAACCGTTAATACTCTATCAACACCGACAGTTGATAAAAAGTCAGCAACCACTTTAGCTGTGATCGGAACCCGTGCAGAACGCACTCGACGATCTTGTCTAGCATAACCAAAATAAGGAATAACAGCGGTAATACGACCTGCAGATGCTCGACGCATTGCATCAATCATAACAAGCAATTCCATTAAATTATCATTGGTTGGTGCACAAGTTGATTGAATGATAAAAACATCCTCACCACGGACATTTTCATTAATTTGAACGTTCACTTCTCCATCGCTAAAACGACCAACAACAATATCACCAAGAGAAGTATAAAGACGATTAGCTATACGCTTTGCTAGCTCAGGTGTAGCATTGCCAGCAAAAAGCTTCATATCAGGCACGAGAAATCCTCAAGCATGTAATCATGATTACGTATCCGTAATCGGTTAAATCGGAGTGACAATTATATAATCATTTGGTGATCATGCTCAACCACATTATAAAAAATTATCAAAATAATTTAACCTGCCTAGCAAAATAGTGTAAGAGTCCATGGGTAATCAATATGTTTTTTGACGTCAACTTAAAATCGAGTAAACTAAGTAATCATCGCTATTTTAGAGTAGCTTTCAATTAGTTTAAATCAATTTTACAACACAAGTAGATAATCTAATGGCAGAACAATTACATACAGATATTGAAGAACAAAAACCGAAACGAACAATACGCAGTTTTGTGCTACGACAAGGTCGTTTGACCAAAGGTCAAGAACAAGCATTACAAAATTTATGGCCCGTCTTTGGTGTCGAATATAATGCGGGATCGCCCATTCACTTTGAACCTAATCAACACGTCGTTTTAGAGATTGGATTTGGTATGGGCGCATCACTCATCGAAATGGCAAAAAATGCCCCCGAGAAATCTTTTTTAGGTATTGAAGTACATAAACCGGGTGTCGGAGCTTGTTTAATGGCGATCGAAGAAAATCAATTATCAAACTTAAATGTGATGTGCCATGATGCAGTCGAAGTTTTAGAAAACATGATTGCAGATAATTCATTAGATAAGGTGCAAATATTCTTCCCTGACCCTTGGCATAAAGCAAGGCACAACAAGCGTCGAATTATTCAGCCTGCTTTTGTCGAACTTATCAGACGTAAATTAAAAGTTAATGGTATTTTACATCTAGCAACAGATTGGCAACATTATGCCGAACATATGCTTGAGGTGTTAAATCAAGCGACAGGTTATAAAAATTTATCATCAACAGGAGATTATATTCCAAGACCAGCAGACCGACCTATTACCAAGTTTGAAAAAAGAGGTCAAAATCTTGGTCATGGTGTTTGGGATTTACAGTATCAAAAACAATAACGTTATTAAGGAGCCGTTATGGAAAATCAAACTCTTGATTTCATTTATCATCGTCGTTCAATTCGTGCTTATAAACCCACCCCATTGACGCAAAAGCAAATAGCATCGATGATTCAAGCAGCACAATCGGCTCCGAGTTCTAACTTTCTTCAATGTTCAACCATTATTCGTATCACAGACAGTGATAAGCGAAAAAAATTAGCTCACTATTCAGGTGATCAAAATTATATTTATCAAGCTCCCGAATTTTGGGTGTTTTGTGCCGATTTTAATCGACATTTTCAAATTGATGCAACGATTCCTCTTGAACGAGCCGAACAACTTTTAGTCGGTTGTATTGATACCGCCTTGATGGCGCAAAATACGGTTATTGCAGCGCAATCGTTAGGATTAGGTACAGTCTATATTGGTGGTTTACGTAATAATATATCTGAAGTGACACAATTACTAGCCTTGCCAAAATATGTTATCCCCCTTTTTGGTCTCTGTATTGGGTATCCAGATCAAGAACCCGAAATGAAACCAAGATTACCGAGTGAATTAATCTTTTTCGAAAATCAATATCAACCAATCAATCAGACATTATTGGCACAGTATGATGAGCAAATAGAGGATTATTATCAAACTCGTAGTTCTAATCAAAAAGAAGGCGGATGGAGTAACAAAATAGCTGAAACGATCTACAAAGGACAACGAGAATTTATTCTCAACTATTTACATCAACAAGGCTGGGTGAAACAATAATGAACAATCACTATCAATTGGATAAAGTCGTCATATTAAGCCGACATGGAATCCGTACACCATTACAAAATACACTTGAATTTTTAGAACAAGCCACGCCGTTTAAATGGCCTAAATGGGATCATCCTTATGGCTATCTAACTACCCGAGGCGGTGCGCTAGAAGTTTATTTTGGACGATACTTAGCGACATGGCTTGAAAATCAACATATTCAATACCAAGCAACTTCTTCTGATGTGTTTGTGTATGCAAATAGTTTACAAAGAACCGTTGCTACAGCTCAATTTTTGACAGCTGGTGCTTTTGCCGGATATGACATCCCCATCAATCATAAATACCCCATTGAAAAAATGGATTCCATGTTTGATCCTAGTTTACGTAACGATTCTGACGAATTTAAACAAGCTGTTATTAAGGACATTGATGAAACTGTTACAGCAGAATCAATTTATAAAAATTTAGCGCCTGCTTATGAAATTTTAGCCGATATTTTAGACTATAAACATTCCAAATTTTATGCACAATATCAATGTGATTTAGCCGATATTCCTGTTGAAGTTTATTTGAAAAAGCATGAAGAACCTGCTCTGTTAGGTGCATTAGCGATTGGTGTTAGTGCAGTAGATGCATTTTTATTACAATATTATTCGGGCTTTCCCAAAGAACAGATTGCGTGGGGAACAATCAACAGCCAAGCACAATGGCAACAACTTATTCAGATACGTAATCAATATCTAAACTTAGTCTGTCGAACTAAAACGCTTGCCAAACATTCTGCTACCGAATTGATTAATATGATAAACAATCTTATGCATCATGATGATCGAAAAATTCATTTACTTGTGGGACATGATAGTACCATTGCTTCATTATTCGGCGCATTAGACTTTGAACATTATCAGTTACCGAATCAATATGAAACAACACCAATCGGTGGTAAGGTAATTTTACAACGTTTTCGTCATTTAGAGTCTGGAACATACTATTTTAAAGCCGAATATGTTTATCAAAGCTTTGAACAACTATTTACTGGTGCTCAAATCAGTATGAATAACCCACCACAACATTTTACGTTGCAGCTTAAAAATGCCATGCAAAATCAAGATGGATTTTATGACTGGCATGATTTTGAGCAGCGTTTAAACATGTTTAAAGGATGATTTAATCAATTCACTTCTCACGTCAGCATTTATCCTACATGGCGTGAGATGATTTTAACATTTAGCTCCCTGTTATGGTTAAATACCTCTGTTATATTATCTCACCTAATCACTATTCCCTACCTTATCTTCTAGGAGTGGATAGAATAGATAAAAACGGCTTATTGTTTATTAATGTAACCGATACCATAAAAGTTATCTTATTTTCGCTCAACATATAAACTGCATATTAACGCTATATTTCATTTCATTGTAAGCAGAATCGCCTCATCAATAAATTGATAATATTAAATAGAATAGAGTTATCTTCTTGAATTCTTTGAGTTGAATTAAAACATCGTCATCAACAAAACATCTTACTCATAAACAACAAAAATAATGTAATCGATTTCATAAAGTGTTATCTAGATCACTTTTTTCATCATTTTATGGTGATACTATCCACCATAAAAGAGAAGCAAGTTCATCCATAAAAAAATATGTAAACGATTTCCTAATGAATGCATGTTCATTCAAATTCGATTAAAGGAAGTAAATTATGAATCAAAATACTAAGTCAGCAAGGCATAATAAGAATTATTGGATTTTCAGTTTTTATTTCTTTCTCTACTTTTTCATCATGGGTGCCTATTGCCCATTCTTTCCCGTTTGGCTGAAAATGAACGGGCTTGATGAAGCAAAAACTGGCTATGTTTTTTCGTTTATTTCATTTTTTGCACTACTCTTCCAACCTTTATTCGGTTTAATTTCAGATAAATTAGGACTGAAAAAACATCTCCTTTGGCTTATTACTCTACTGTTAGTCTTGTTTGGGCCATTTTTTATTTATGTGTTAGGGCCACTTCTACAATTTAATGTTACTGTCGGTGCGATAGCTGGAGGGTTTTATCTTGGCATGGTTTTTAGTGGTGGTGCGCCTGCTATTGAAGCCTTGGTTGAAAAAATAAGCAGACGCAGTGGATTTGAATTTGGGCGTTGCCGTATGTTTGGCTGTTTTGGTTGGGCAATTTGTGCATCATTTGTTGGAATTATGATTTCGAAGAACATTAATGCGGTTTTTTGGCTCTGTTCTGGTTTTGCATTATTTCTACTTATTTTAGTGAAATTAGCCGATCCCGCTAAAACTTCCACCACCGATATCGTTGAACAAATGGGATTAAATAAGCCTGAATCCTTTAATTTTAAACTCGCAGTCGATTTATTAAAAATGCCGAAACTTTGGTGTTTTATGCTTTATATAATTGGCGTCGCCTGTACTTATGATGTTTTTGATCAGCAGTTTGCAAACTTTTTTACGTCGTTTTTTTCCAGTGAACAAGTCGGTCAAGAAGCCTTTGGTTATGTCACAACTCTCGGTGAAATTTTAAATGCAACCGTCATGTTTTTTGCTCCATGGATTGTGAAAAAAATTGGTAGCAAAAATACGTTATTAGTTGCCGGTGCTATTATGTCAATTCGTATAACTGGCTCAGCATTTGCCAGCAATGCAGTTGAAGTTATTATTCTAAAAACCTTACACATGTTTGAAGCGCCACTATTACTTGTCGGGGCATTTAAATATATTACAAAACACTTCCCTCTACGATTATCGGCAACCGTTTATTTGATTGCATTTTGTTTTGCTAAACAACTTTCAACGATGTTTATGTCCACACTTGCAGGTCTAATGTATGTCGAAATTGGATTTACAGGAGCCTATCTGGTGCTTGGTTTGATTGCATTTAGTTTTACATTTATTTCATCTTTCACTTTATCCGGACGAGGACCTTGGGATCTATTCATACCTAAAAATAAACACCCGTCTGAAATACAACAATAACCAAATTTTTAACAATTTAAGATAAATTGAGGTTTCTATATGAAAGTATTCGTTACTGGTGGTTGTGGATATATAGGAAGTCATACCTGTGTTCAATTGATTAAAGCAGGTTATACGCCAATTGTGATAGATAATTTATTCAATAGTAAAGCATCGGTATTAAAAAGAATCCAACAAATTACGCATCAGCCAATCAATTTTTATCAAGGTGATGTACGAGATGCCAATTTATTAGCGCAAATTTTTAATGAACATGATATTCAAGCAGTGATCCATTTTGCGGGTTTAAAAGCCGTCGGTGAGTCGGTATATAAACCACTTGAGTATTATGAAAATAATGTCTATGGCAGCATTGTGTTAATGAAGGCAATGCGTGATGCAGGCGTCAAACAATTAGTTTTTAGTTCATCCGCAACCGTTTACGGTGAATCAGCCCCCGTACCTTATGTTGAAACCTTGCCACAAGGTTTACCAACCAGCCCTTATGGAAAAAGTAAGTTAATGGTCGAACAATGTATTATGGATTTGGCTATTGCCGAACCTGATTGGTCATTGACCCTACTACGCTACTTTAATCCTGTGGGGGCTCATCCTAGTGGATTAATAGGCGAAGATCCTCTTGGAATTCCTAATAATCTTATGCCATTTATTACCCAAGTTGCTGTAGGAAAAAGAGAATCATTGGCGGTGTTTGGAAATGATTATCCAACGCAAGATGGAACGTGTGTTCGTGATTTTATTCATGTTGTTGACTTAGCTGATGGTCATATCGCCGCATTAAAAGCTGATCATAATCAACCCGGTGTCCATATTTACAATCTAGGATCAGGTGTTGGGTATAGTGTTTTACAAGTCATCGAAGCATTTGAGAAAGCGTCAGGAAAACCGTTAAAGTGGCATTACGCACCCCGACGTGCGGGCGACCTACCCGCATTTTGGGCAGATGCAAAAAAAGCAGAACAGATACTCGGGTGGAAAACCCAATTAACGCTTGATGATATGGTCAGAGATTCTTGGAATTGGCAATCGAATAACCCACAAGGTTATCCTCAAGATTAATGAAAAAGATGAATACCAGCAATATGTTAAAAGAGGCAAACATGCAAATATTTAATCCTGTTGATCATCCCCACCGTCGTTATAACCCATTAACGGCTCAGTGGGTCTTAGTATCACCGCATAGAGCCAAGCGACCTTGGCAAGGTCAACAAGAAACACTAAATCAAGAACAAAAACCCAGTTACGATCCTAACTGTTTTTTGTGCCCCAGCAATAAACGGGTCACGGGTGATAAAAATCCGGACTATACAGGTACTTTTGTATTTACTAATGATTTTGCCGCATTAATGGATGATACCCCTGATTCGCCGCCAGCTGATGATCCTCTTTTTCAAATGCAAAGCGCCAAAGGAACCAGTCGAGTAATCTGTTTTTCCCCCGATCATAGTAAAACCTTGCCAGAATTAGACTTAACGGCAATTGAGGGAGTAATTAAAACTTGGATATCACAGCAAAAAGAACTAAGCCAAAATTATCCTTGGGTGCAAATATTTGAAAACAAAGGTGCTGTAATGGGATGCTCTAATCCTCATCCACACGGACAAATTTGGGCAAATAGCTTTATCCCAAATGAAATCGCTCGTGAAGACCTGAATATGCATCAATATTTTGAAACCTATCACCGCAATTTATTAGTTGATTATGCCCAAAAAGAATTGATCTATCGTGAGCGAATAGTTGTTGAAACAGAGCATTGGCTTGCTGTCGTGCCTTTCTGGGCAACATGGCCATTTGAAACGTTATTATTACCCAAAACACATATTGCACAATTAACCTTATTAACCGACAGCCAACAGATTGATTTAGCGGTGGCGCTGAAAAAATTAACAAGTCGTTATGATAATTTGTTTAATTGCTCTTTCCCCTACTCTATGGGTTGGCATGGCGCACCATTTATGCAAGGTACCACTGACTATTGGCAAGTTCATGCTCACTTTTATCCTCCTTTGCTTCGTTCAGCGACAGTCAAAAAATTTATGGTAGGTTACGAAATGTTAGCTGAAGTACAACGGGATTTAACGCCTGAACAGGCAGCTGAAAGACTGCGCAATGTCAGTGATGTTCATTATAAAGATAAAAAGGATAAATAGATGAAAGCATTAATCGATAAAACTAAACAAGCTTTTGCAACCCTATTTGGTTATCAACCCGATATCACTGTGCAAGCACCAGGACGAGTCAACTTGATTGGTGAGCATACCGATTATAACGATGGTTTTGTATTACCTTGTGCGATTAATTATGGCACAGTAATAAGCTGCCATAAACGTACCGATAAATTAATACGTGTAATTGCCGTTGACTATGATAATCAACAAGATGAATTTTGGCTAGATTCCCCTATTGAGAAACATTCACAATATCAATGGGCTAATTATGTTCGAGGTGTAGTAAAACATTTAAAAAACTATGCAAATACACTTTATGGTGTTGATTTAGCAATTAGCGGTAATGTCCCCCAAGGTGCAGGATTGAGTTCATCGGCTTCGCTTGAGGTGGCTATCGGCAAAATGTTTCAAGTTCTAAATAATTTACCTTTAGATGGCACTAAATTAGCATTAATCGGTCAGGAAGCGGAAAATCAATTTGTTGGTTGCAATTGTGGAATTATGGATCAATTAATATCGGCACTTGGACAAGATCATCATGCTTTACTTATTGACTGCCGTACGCTCTCTGTTCATCCAGTTTCAATACCCGATGATTTAGCTGTTGTTATTATTAACTCAAATATTAAACGTGGATTAGTCGATAGCGAATATAATACTCGTCGTAGGCAATGTGAAGCAGCAGCAACAGCGCTGGGCGTAAAAGCATTACGAGACGCCACATTATCAGATTTATTGAAAATTAAACCAACGCTTGATCCTACCGTTTTTAAACGTGCACATCATGTCATTACCGAAAATGAACGGACTTTACTGGCATCTCATGCACTTGCACGTCGTGATTACAAATTACTATCGACATTAATGGCGCAAAGTCACAATTCAATGCGTGATGACTTTGAAATTACAGTACCTGCTATCGATTATCTGGTGAACATTATCAACAAGGTTATTGGTGAACAAGGTGGAGTTCGTATGACAGGTGGCGGTTTTGGCGGCTGTGTTGTTGCACTGATAAATAAAAATAAAGTTGATGCAGTAAAAACCGTTGTAAGCAATAATTATCAGAATAAATTTGGTATTAAAGAAGATATATATATCTGTCAACCAAGTGAAGGAGCGCACGCCATATGTCTTTAACAACGATCATTACGCTATCTAATAAGCAAGGGATGCAGATTAAATTATCTAACTGGGGAGCGACTTGGCTTTCTTGCTTAATACCGGTTGATAATAAAAATCGTGAAGTACTTCTTGGTTGTAGTTCGTTAGCGCAATATCAACAACAACAGGCTTATTTAGGTGCAACTATTGGGCGTTATGCTAACCGTATTGCTCATGCATCTATTGAATTAGGCGATAAACGCTATCCGCTTGTGGCCAATGAAGGTAAAAATCAGCTTCATGGCGGAAAGTTAGGCTTTGATAAGCAATTATGGCAAATTGATGATCAATCTAATCAACAAGTCATTTTCAGTTTAATTTCTTGCGATGGTGATCAAGGTTATCCCGGTGAACTGAAAGTTGAAGTGACCTATCAACTTACCGATAATAATCAAGTTATCATCATGTTCAACGCCTCTACCACGCAAACCACTGTGGTAAATTTAACCAATCATGCTTATTTTAATTTAGATGGCGAAACAAGTAACACTATCCTCAATCACACTTTACAAGTCAATGCTAACCAATTTTTGCCCGTTGATAATCATGGCATACCTGATGACAATTTAGCTAGTGTCGCTGAATTTGATATGGACTTACGCCAAGCAAAACGATTATCAGACCGATTACTTGAAAGTTCTGAACGACAAAAAACAGGTGGCTATGATCATGCGTATTTACTGGACAAAACCCAGCCAATTGCCGCACAATTAATCTCATCCGATAATAAAGTGACCATGAATGTCATAACGACCAAACCAGCGTTACAAGTTTATACCGGTAATTTTCTGCAACATACACCTAACCGTCATAATGGGGAATATGGCAATTATGCAGGTATTGCGCTAGAAGCACAATTTCTACCAGATAGCCCACATCACCCCAAATGGCCACAACCTAGTTGTTGGTTAACACCTGATGAAACCTATCAATATCAAACGATCTATCAATTTTTAATTGAATAATATTATATCAATTGAGTATGTAAACGGAAAAATGAACACTTAATGCTATATGAGCTAACACCAATGGAGTTAAGTCCAACTGGATTTAATGGGACTTACTACCACGGTAACACCTCAATTTTATTCAATGCGCGTTTATAACCAACGATGAATATTCCGATAAAACCATCAAAGCTTTTTGTCAAGTTACCCTAACAATTTTGATAAGAATTCGGTATGATAGAGCTATCATGGCAAATGGACATTATGATTGATGAAAAGTAAAAGTTTAACTGCAATTTTTCCGGGAACGTTCGATCCAATTACTAACGGGCACATCGATTTGATTACTCGAGCTTCGCTGTTGTTTCCTCGATTAATTGTTGCAATTGCGGAAAATCCGAATAAAAAAACGTTATTTAGTTTGAAAGAACGGGTCAATTTAGCATCCAGTTCAGTTGAACACTTACTTAATGTACAAGTGATTGGATTTGATAATTTAATGGCAGATTTTGCACAAACTCATAATGCAACGGTCATTGTTCGAGGTGTTCGAACCACTCAAGATTTTGAATACGAAAGACAATTAGCCGAAATGAATCGCGCATTAAAACCGGATTTAGATACTTTATTTTTAATGCCATCAATGACTATTGGTTTTATTTCTTCAACCATTGTGAAAGATGTTGCTTATCATGGTGGCAATATTACCAATTTAGTTCCTTTACATGTCAAAACAGAATTGTTAAAACGGTTAACATAACGTTGAATTTATATGGTTATTTTTTATACTCCACCTTCAAAAAAACAAGCTCCACAAAAATTAACGGTCACCATCTCAGCGATAGATGCCTTCGGACAAGGAATTGCAAATCACAAAGGCAAAACTATTTTTGTTAAATCAGCCTTACCCGATGAAACTGTTGATATCCAGTTGACAGAAAATAAAAAAAATTATGCTAAAGCGAAGGTCATCAAATACCACAATCAAAGTGCCCAACGGGTAAAACCATTATGCGGCTATTATCAAAAATGTGGTGGCTGTGAATTGCAGCATATTTCAACGGATTTGCAGCAAAGTGCAAAGTATAATGCGCTTATTAATCTCATACAAAAAGAAAGTGGGCAATCGTTAACTCATATCACTGACTCAGCACCGCTTATTATTGCTGATCAACCTTATCATTATCGCCGACGAGCCCGACTTTCAATAAATATTGTAAAAGGTGAATTATTTATTGGTTTTCGTCAGGCGGAATCAAATCAAATTATCAATATAGAATACTGTCCTGTATTGGTCGAAAGCTTGGATCAGTTACTCGCTCCTTTGCAAAAAATATTACGTCAAATTAAATCAAAAAAATCGCTTGGGCATATTGAATTGGTTGCTGTTGATAGTGGCATTATCATGGTATTAAGGCATACTTTGCCTATGACCAATGAAGACACTCAGTTACTAACAAACTTCGCTGAAAAAAATGGTATTTCACTCTACTTTCATGGCATAGATTTACAGCACATTACCGGCCATACGGAACATTATTATCTAATCAATCAGTTAAAGCTTACTTTTAGTCCTTTGGATTTCATTCAAGTCAATAGCAACGTTAATCAAAAAATGATTGAACAAGCGCTTGATTGGCTAACATTAACATCAACCGATAAAGTGTTAGATCTCTTTTGTGGTATGGGTAATTTTTCATTACCTATGGCTACCTATTGTCAATCATTAACGGGCGTTGAAGGCGTAGAAGAACTAGTTGAAAAAGCGAAATTAAACGTTATATTAAATAGCAACAAGGTTTGTGCCGAAACTCATTTTTTAACGAGTAATTTAGAGGATAATCAACAATTTTTTACATGGAATCAATCACAATTTGATAAAGTTTTATTAGATCCTGCCAGAGCTGGGGCATTTAATGCAACGACAGAAATTGTTAAAATGGCTCCGTCAAAAATTGTTTATATCTCATGTAATCCCGCAACATTAGCGAGAGATAGCAAAGTGTTAACTCAAGCGGGTTATAACATTGCTCAAGTAGCAATTTTAGATATGTTTCCACAAACTAAACATATTGAATCAATGTTGTTGTTAACCAAATCAGGATCATAATTATGGTATCAATTAGAGGAGCACACCAACATAGTGAAGAGCATTACTCTCTTGCACAGTTTGATGTCGAACAATGGGCAAAACAAGAATTACAACTGACTAACGCGGATAGTTATCAGACGTTTAAACAAGTCTGGGATTTTTGCTTTGAAAGCAGTGCCGGTGCAGCTGAGCAAGTCTACTGTTTTCAAAATGCCGTTGAAATGGTTGAAATATTATCCACACTTAATATGGATATCAACAGTTTATGTGCGGCTTTGTTGCTCCCTTTCCTTGAAACTAAGATTATACGTCGAGAAGATATTCCTGAAGATTTTGATCGTGAAATGATGCACATTATTTCTAGCATTGTTCGAATGAAAGAAATTCGTCAACTTCGCGCCATCCGCAATGGCAGTGCAACGTCTGAACAGATTGATAGCATCCGCCGTATGTTATTGGCAATGGTTAATGATTTTCGCAGTGTAGTGATAAAAATTGCCGAACGCATCACTTATTTACGTAATTTGTTAAATGCTCCACAAGAAGAACAAGTACTGGCTGCTAAGGAGTGTTTTAACATTTATGCACCGCTTGCCAACCGTTTAGGAATTGGTCAATTAAAATGGGAGCTGGAAGATTTTTGTTTCCGTTATCTCTATCCGAATGAATATCGCTTTATTGCTAAAAAATTACACGAAAAACGCCTTGATCGTGAATCCTATATCAATCATTTTGTTAAGCATCTACAAGCGTTAATGAATAAAGATCATATTCGTGCAGAAGTTTATGGACGCCCGAAACATATTTACAGTATCTGGCGAAAAATGGAACGCAAACACCTTGAATTTGAAGATCTTTATGATATTCGTGCTGTACGGATTATTTGTGATCGTATTGAAGATTGTTATAACGCATTAGGTATTGTCCATAGTCATTATAAACATATTGCTAAAGAATTTGATGATTATGTTGCCAACCCCAAACCAAATGGTTATCAATCAATTCATACTGTCGTGTATGGCCCCGAAAATAAAACGATTGAAATTCAAATTCGAACTGAGCAAATGCACAATGATGCTGAATTAGGCATTGCTGCGCACTGGAAATATAAAGAAGGCAGTACTGATAAAATGACTGCTTATGATCAGCGAATTACTTGGCTACGAAAATTATTAACATGGCAACAAGAGATGTCTGAAAGCGGTGAAATACAAGAAGCCGTACGTAGCCAGATTTTTGATGATAGAGTCTATGTCTTTACGCCTAAAGGTGATGTGGTTGATTTGCCTACTGGCTCAACACCGCTTGATTTTGCCTATCATATTCACAGTGATGTAGGTCATCGTTGTATTGGTGCAAAAGTTGGAGGACGAATTGTACCATTTACTTATAACCTAAAAATGGGCGATCAAGTTGAAGTAATCACTCAAAAACAACCTAATCCGAGCCGAGATTGGTTGAATCCAAATACCGGATTTGTAAATAGTAGTCGGGCACGAGCTAAAATTCAGGCATGGTTTAAAAAACAAGATCGACATAAAAATATAGCAGCTGGTCAACAAATTTTAGAAGATGAGCTGGAACCTTTAAATATCAGTTTGAAAAGCGTTGAAAAAATGCTGATTGATAAATATAACGCCCATTCCTTTAATGAAGTTCTTGCCGGTATTGGTAGTGGTGATGTCAGAATAAATCAATTGGTCAATTTTGTTAATGCCCAAGTCAATAAACCTACCGCTGAAGAAGAAGACGAAGCGGCATTAAAACAAATTGTTCAAAAATCCAATTCACAAACGAAAAATACCAATAAAATCGGTAATAAAAAAGGAAGTGAAATTATTATTGAAGGTGTCGGTAATTTAATGTGCACTATTGCAAATTGCTGTCGCCCTATTCCCGGTGATCCAATTGTCGGTTTTGTAACTCAAGGGCGAGGCATTTCCATTCATCGGGCGGATTGTGAACAGTTACAGGATTTAAAAAATCACGCTCCTGAACGAATCACTAGTGCGGTTTGGAGTAATGAAACCAATTCAAGTTATACCATGGTGATACAGATCATCGCTAACGATCGGAGTGGCTTATTACGTGATATCACCACCATTTTAGCTAACGAAAAAGTCAATGTGCTTGGATTAATAAGTCGAAGTGATATGAAGCAACAATTGGCTAATATTGATGTCGACATGGAAATCTTTGATCAAGACTCGTTAAATCGTATACTCAATAAAATAAAACAGCTACCCGATGTCATTGAAGCAAGACGCCAGCAAGGTTGAGCTATTTTTTAAGCCACCCTCACCCCCTTAAGTTTTGCTCAGACAATCATTTCGTAATGTGATTTAGTTACGTTCTAACACTTCAAAGTTATAATCGTAAGGATTTTTATCATCAGCTTGATGATGTTCTTGAAAAACTGATTGCCAAGTTTCGGGGGCATAATTAGGGAAATAAGTATCACCTTGTAAATCAGCATCAATATGCGTTAAGTAAAGTCTATTGATAAACGGTAAAACTTGCTGATAAATATTTCCACCACCAATGATAAAGACTTCCTGACATTGTTGACTATTGGCCACTACCAGTGCCTCATCAATAGATGTGACCCAACTTATATTAGGGTTTATATTTGATTCGGCTTCGGTTTTTGCTTGCCTTGAGATAACAATATTATGTCGATTGGGTAACGCTTTGCCGATAGATTCAAACGTTTTCCTGCCCATAATAACAGGTTTATTAAGCGTATTTTTTTTAAACCATGCCAAATCAGCAGGTAAATGCCAAGGCATCTGATTGTTAAAACCAATAACACGATTATGTGCCATGGCAACAATGATACTAAGTGTCATGTGAGTTTGTTTATACATAACCTAAAGCTTTAATTCGTTGATTTACATTTTCGGGAAAAACAGTTTGCGCCCAAAGTCGTTGACTTAAAGAAAGCAAAGACTCTTTTTGCCCATTAACAATCCAATTAGCAAGTTCAGTTGCAACATCAGGATAGACCGTTGGTTTTGGCGAAGGTAAATCTAACCAATACTTAAGTTTAATGCTATTTAAGGTTTCCATCACCGTTGCCATATCTAATGTATGTAAACATTGAGCATTATAGATTTGTTCAAACTGACCCGAGACAGGTTTAGTCAAAATCTTTTTACCCAAAACTAATGCTTCAGATATTAGTGCAAATCCCGTGTTAGAAATAATCCCCGAACAGCTTATTACCGCATCCATAAAACCGTCACGACAAAGAGGGTGCAAAGTAACATTATCGTTTTGTGATAATTGCTTTATATTTGGATGAAAACAGATAAATTGATGTTTAGGAAATTGTTTAAGTAATTCAACAATTTCAGTCATATTTTCAAATGGCAAATAAACAACAATGGAACCATTTTCGGTAGGCGCTACTTGAAATGAATCAATCATGGGTGGCAATAATTTATGTCCAAAATGAAACCAGTGTAAACCAATTGGCTTGGTTACTGGCGCATAATACTTCATGATCACATTTGCAATCAGTCCATATTCTTTGGGTTTTAAATACTGACAAACCGCCTGATTACTGATACCTAAGCATTCTCGATGCTGATGATGAGCAGCCCAAGCGCTTACCGGCTCAAAATCACTAATAATACAATCATACTTTGATAAGTCCAGTTCGCGAACATCTTTAATTAACCGAAAAGCACGGATGCGTTGAACCGTTTTACGAAAATTTATCTTTCCATTGACTGTTGCAAAGGTAACACCCCGAAAAGTCTTATAATGACCAAAAACGTCCATATCAAAATAATCTTTTGGATCACGCCCACTAAAAATATACTCAACATCAGCGCCTGCCTTTTTTAGCGCTTTGGCTAAAGTTCGACATCGGCTAATATGACCATTTCCTGTTCCTTGAACACCAAAAAGAATTTTCATATTGTAATGATTAGTCAATTAAAATTACTGCATATCATACCAGAAGCCTAAACAATTATCTTGCTTATTTTAAACAATAAAGGGGAATTTTGAGACAAATTTGAAAATGAGTTTAAGGGTCAATCGCAATACGAATTTCATTAATTCGCCAAACTTAAAAAAAGTCTATAGTTGATTTTTATAATTAATATAGTTATTCAATCTGTTAGCTTTCAATTATACTGTTTAAAAATAAGAAATGTTTAAAAAACGTGCTATATCGTGACGTTTGAAGTACAATATTGCTTATTAGCGATTTGATGCGTTGTGAGATTGTAATATGTCAGTAAGGATCCTCAATATACAATTTAAAGGCATCGTTGTGTTAACAGCGGTTTTGTTGCTGTTTGGTTATTCTGTACTACCATTATCAAAAATGGGAAAGTCTTTTGACTCGACTTGTTTTTCAACGACTCATTCCATTTTAACATTCGATCAAAGCTCGGATCCTCATCACGCTAATTCTTTATCATCAAAAATAAATTGTTCATTAATCAATCATTGTGCTGTATGTGGTGCAATCGTTTCAAACTATGCCATTAACCTCGATAGGCAAATCAACTTTACACATTTTTTATCACTTAAATTCATTACAAATGATAATGAATTTATTCCTGAATTAAGACCACCACGAATTGCTTAATAAGTTATCGCTATTAGATAGTAGTTGTTAATCACTATCAGTTATGAATAAACGTTATCTATCGTTATGTTTACTCACATCACGATTTTCAACGTTATTGTTAAATCAGTTAATTTATTATGGGAATATTATGAAACGTCGACATTTTTTAATGAATTTTACGGCTGCTGTAGGTGGATTAGTTGCAACCAAAGCCATTGCTAAAATGGAACATACCAAGATGACGGGTATGACCTGCGAACTCAATTCTGATGATTGTAACAAGGGGGATAATATGCACGAACATATGAATATGAACATGAATATGAATCACGATCAAAAACCACAAAAGCTTTTGCCTACTTCCTCACTAAAACAGAACGACAATTTACCCAGCTTGATCAATTTAAAAAATGAAAGTAATCAACCGGGAGTATTTGAAGCGACCTTACACCTCAAACCCGTCAAAATTGCCTTAACACCTGAAATTACGACGGAATTTTGGGCATATAACGGTATGATTCCCGGCCCTAAAATTGAAGTTAACGAGGGTGATCACGTTAAAATCACAGTAAAAAATGATCTGCCACAAGCCACGACCGTGCATTGGCATGGTTTACTTATTCCATCGAATCAAGACGGTAACCCTCAAGATGCCATTCCAGCGGGAAAAAGTCGTGTTTATGAATTTGACGTTCCTAAAGGAAATGCAGGCACATTTTGGTATCACCCTCATGGACATGAAACAGTAGCTGAACAAGTTTATCGAGGTTTAGCTGGAACATTCATTGTTCGAAGTAAAGATGATCCTTTAAATTCTCTTCCTGAACAACACTGGTTCTTTTCAGATTTAAAATTAACGGATAAAGGTGAAATTGCCGATAATACCATGGTTGATTGGATGAACGGTCGTGAAGGTCAATTTGTATTAATTAACGGGAGTTATCGACCTAAAATTAAAGTTGATTCAGCGACACGTGTAAGAATCTGGAACGCTTGTTCAGGTAGATACCTTAACTTATCCATTCCTGATTGTGATGTCTTTTTAGTGGGGACTGACGGTGGATTATTGTCTGAACCTGTATCACTAAATAAACCATTACTGTTATCCCCTGCTGAACGGGCAGAAATTGTTATTCTACCTAAAAAAACGGGGACGGTTTATTTGCAATCTATCGGTTACGATCGAGGCAAAATGGGCAATGTACCACCTGAACAAGATATGTTACTTGCAGAATTAGATTTAACGCAGTCAAACTCAATCACCTTGCCATCAACACTTCGTACCTTACCAAAACTTGGACAAGCCACCGCACACAAAAAACTGGAATATACCGAAGTAATGGACATGAAAGAGCCGCGTGGCGGAATGTTATTTTTAATCAATGGCAAACGCCATGATATGAATCGTATCGATCTTGAAAGCAAAATTCATGAGGTTGAAGAGTGGACTATTCATAATAACTCTCATATGGATCATAACTTTCACATTCATGGCGCACAATTTATGGTCGTTTCACATGAATTTAATGGTACAAAAACACCACCTCCATACGTGGCATTAAAAGATACAGTGAATCTTCGACCCCATGAAACAATCACGATAAAGATTCAACAAAATATGCCCGGATTACGCATGTATCATTGTCATATCATTGAACATGAAACACTGGGTATGATGGGTCAATTGATGGTAAAATAGTTATTTATCTTTATCTATCTTGTCATTAAACGTTCGACAAGATAGATAAATTTCCTTTTTAACTGAATCTTCATTTTCTTGATAACAATACAAGTAATAAATGTTTTTCATTTTGGCAAATAATGCTAACATATTGCCACTATGATCATGACTAATTTCTGGCAAATACTCAGTAAACGCTTAACAATCAAAACAGCTTTATCGCACTTATTATTAGGTGTAATTGCTACTGGGTTTAGTTTATGCCAGCAAGAAGCAATCCCCAATGAATCAACGGTTTCTCACGTTGGGATTATGGCGAACAATGAAATCGTTCAAGATCAACAAATGTCAGCCCGAAAGGTGTCACCATCGTTAACCAATCCCCAAAAATTCAGTACCAATACTGTCTTTATGGCGACTAATGACGATATTTTATCCACCAATAAACCCATTCAAATAACTTCACATAATGCGATAAGAGCAGGCCCTAAAAACACTATTTAATTTAAGAGTTTATTACTTAATTTTTATGTTGTTATCTAAGGTGTCGACCTTACATTCCCTATTAAAAGAAGAAAGAGAAATTTATGTTATTAAAATTATTAACTAAAGTTTTTGGTAGCCGTAATGAACGTGTGCTAAAAACCCTGCGTAAGCGTGTTGAAAGAATTAATGCATTAGAACCTGCAATGGAAGCATTAACTGATGATGAACTTAAAGCAAAAACAGTTGAATTTAAACAAAAATTAGCATCAGGTACCCGTTTAGATGATATTTTAGAAGAAGCTTTTGCCGTTGTCCGTGAAGCCAGTAAACGTGTTTTTGGTATGCGTCATTTTGATGTTCAGTTAATTGGTGGTATGGTTTTAAATGAGCGCTGTATAGCCGAAATGCGTACAGGTGAAGGTAAAACGTTAACCGCAACATTACCCGCTTATTTAAACGCATTAACAGGCAAAGGTGTGCATGTCGTCACGGTCAATGATTATTTAGCACAACGTGATGCTGAAAATAATCGTCCTTTATTTGAATTTTTAGGTTTAACCGTTGGTATTAACCTGCCCAATATGCCGCCAGCAATAAAACGAGAAGCTTACAGCGCTGATATCACTTATGGTACCAACAACGAATATGGATTTGACTACTTACGTGACAATATGGTGTTTAGTAAAGATGCGCGTGTTCAACGACCATTACATTATGCTTTAGTCGATGAGGTTGACTCAATTTTAATTGATGAAGCAAGAACACCGTTGATTATTTCTGGGCAAGCCGAAGACAGCTCAGATAAATATGTGAGTGTTGATAAAATTATCCCTCATCTTATTCGCCAAGAAAAAGAAGACTCAGATCAGTTTCAAGGAGACGGTGACTTTTCAATTGATGAAAAATCACGTCAAGTTAATCTAACTGAACGAGGATTAATTAAGGTAGAAGAACTACTAATTAAACAAGGTATCATGAAAAATGATGAGTCGCTTTATGCGCCAAGTAATATTGTGTTAATGCATCATGTCAATGCGGCACTACGAGCCCATCATTTATTTCATCGTGATGTCGACTACATCGTTAAAAATAACGAAATTATTATTGTCGATGAGCATACTGGACGAACAATGGAAGGACGTCGTTGGTCTGACGGCTTACATCAAGCGGTTGAAGCAAAAGAACATGTTAAAATTCAGAATGAAAACCAGACGTTAGCTTCAATCACTTTCCAAAACTATTTCCGTCTATATGAAAAATTAGCCGGTATGACGGGTACTGCCGATACTGAAGCCTTCGAATTCCATCAGATTTATGGTTTGGATACCATTGTTATACCAACTAACCGCCCAATGCAGCGTAAAGACCAATCCGATTTAGTCTATATGACTGAAAAAGAGAAGATTGCAGCCATTGTCGCTGACGTACAAGATTGTGTAAAACGAGGACAACCAGTACTAGTGGGGACTGCATCGATTGAAAAATCAGAATTGGTATCCAATGCATTTAAAAAAGTTGGCATTAAGCACAACGTATTAAATGCCAAGTTCCATGCCCAAGAAGCAGAAATTATTGCTAATGCAGGGAGTAAAGGCGCTGTCACTATTGCAACCAATATGGCGGGTCGAGGTACCGATATTATGCTTGGCGGTAACTGGCAAAGCGATTTAGCAAAACTTGAAAATCCAACTCAAGAAGATATCGAAAAAGCTAAACAAGCATGGCAAGTTAAACATGAAGAAGTTATTGCACTGGGCGGGCTTTACATTTTAGGTACAGAACGACATGAATCCCGTCGTATTGATAATCAGTTACGCGGTCGTGCTGGTCGTCAAGGAGATCCGGGCGGTTCACGTTTTTATTTATCGCTTGAAGATCCGCTGATGAGAATCTTTGCGTCAGAACGTGTTGGTAATATGATGCGTAAATTGGGTATGAAAGAAGGCGAAGCGATCGAACACCCATGGGTCAATAAAGCGATTGCGAATGCTCAAAAGAAAGTTGAAAGTCGTAACTTTGATATTCGTAAACAATTGCTTGAATATGATGATGTTGCCAATGAGCAACGTAAAGCAATTTATCGTCAACGAAATGAGATACTGGATAATACTGAAATTAAAGATACCATTACCGTAATCCGTGTTGATGTATTTAATGCGCTCATCGATCGTTATATTCCACGGGAATCAATCGAAGATATGTGGGATGTACCAGGACTTGAATTAGCGCTAAAACGTGATTTTGATTTGGATCTTCCAATTGCTAAATGGTTGGATGAAGAACAAAATCTTTATGAAGAGTCACTTCGAGAACGTATTATTCAAATTACTCAACAAGCTTATGAAGAAAAAGAGCAAGCAGCAGGTTCAGAAGCATTTAGACATTTTGAAAAAACAGTTATGTTACAGACGCTTGATAACTTGTGGAAAGAACACTTGGCTGCGATGGATTATCTACGTCAAGGTATTCATCTACGAGGTTATGCGCAAAAAGATCCTAAACAAGAATATAAACGTGAATCCTTTAACATGTTTGAAGACATGTTGGAATCACTAAAATATGAAGTTATTGGGATATTAAGTCGTGTTGTTATTCGTTCACAAGAAGAAGTGGAAGAAGCAGAACGTCAACGCATTGCTGAAATGGAAAAACTATCAGCTAAGCAACATGCAAGTCATGAATCAGCTTCTAATATCGAAGGTGAAAGCGAAAACAATACAAGCTCAACTCAACCTAGAGTTCGCACTGAAGCCAAAGTGGGACGAAATGATCCATGTCCTTGTGGTTCAGGTAAGAAGTATAAACATTGTCATGGTGCTGTTCAATAAGCAAAAAATTTAGTATCATCAAACATTATTGATGATTTAATCAGCGATTATCATCGTCGTTTAAATTCAAGGGAAAGTGTTCACTTTCCCTAATTTTACGGATAGATAAACAGAATTATGAGAAAACATACTGAAATAGCAATAGGAATTATACGTTCGGAAAATTGTCAAATTTTTATTACCCAACGTGGAGAAGACTCTCATTTGGCGGGTTTTTGGGAGTTTCCCGGAGGAAAAATAGAAGTAGGTGAAACACCTTATCAAACTTTGCAACGCGAGATTGCTGAAGAAGTTGATATCCAAATCCATGATGCTCAATTTTTAAAAGTAGTGAAACACAGCTACGATGATCGTGATATTACCATTCACGCTTATTTAGTGGAAGAATGGGACGGCGTTCCATTTGCTAAAGAAGGACAACCCAGCCGATGGGTAGATCAAGAAGAATTGAATGCGGATGAATTTCCTGATGCAAATCGACCTATAATCGAAATGTTAAAGAATCTCGATAAACAAATTTAAGAAGTAATTGCCATAAATTGTTAAAATCACATCATTTTCAAATTAGCTATGCGCTTTTTTAGACTTTTGGTGAATTCTTTGTTCAGCTAACGCTAAAAAAATAATCCCGATGATTATACTTATTGCGCCTATAAAGCGTGTTAATGTAATCTTTTCATTAAACACCATTACCGACACTAACATTACCGTAACAACTTGTAAATGCGAGGCGGCAAAAGCAGGGCCAACCGGTGCTTTTTTTAACAGTACCATCCAGGTCACGAACGCACCAGTATAACCTATCATGACTAAATAAGCCCAACAGTGGCTAAAAATACGTAATAACCAATCGACACTCAATTCGAAAGGTAAAGCCGATATTGCTGTCAGCTTAAAACTGGTTTGACCAAAAGTATCAAAAAAAAGCAGTAATATAAAGCCAATTAAATAGAATTTTTTCATTCCGTGAGTCCTACTAAAACTACTCCTGCTGTAATAAAAAATATCCCTAACAACCGAAAACACGTTAGGTGCTCTTTAAATAAGATCCGTCCTGCTAACATGACCGTTATCATATTAAACGAACCCAATAAAATACCTTGTGACAAAGGCACTTCGCTTAAAAAAGCTAACCAGAAAATAAAACCAACAAAATAAGATCCAAAACCAATCCAAAGCCAAAAATTACCAAATAGTTTATGCCAATAATCCAAACCTTGATTATGCTTTGAGGTAATCGCTGCATATTTAAAGGCGATTTGACCGACCGTGTCACAGCCGATATTCAATAGCCAAAGAAAAATAATTAAGGTTGACACGACTGACACACTCCATGAATTTCCAACACGCTGTGTTTAATCAAAAATTGACTTTGTTGTGCCAGTTGTTTTAGTTGTTGTTCAATATTTGCTGAGTGTTTTTCAAAAATTTGCCGGCATTTATCACAAATAAAGAGAATTGAAAGATGATCGGGGTCTTGAAAATGTGGGCAAACAATATAACTATTGCTTGATTCAACTTTATGTATAAAGCCTTGCTCAAGCAGAAATTCAAGGGCACGATAAATAGTCGGTGGTTTGGCTTGGGGTTCACTGACTTTTAATAAATCTAAAAGATCGTATGCACTCATAGCCTTATTTGCCGTTAACATGATATCTAAAACTGTACGACGTTGGGTTGTCAATTTAATACCGCGTTTTTTGCATAAGGTTTCAATCTTTTCAATTATCAGATTATGCATCGTGTTTCCCTTGCCAGTAATCATTATTTATTTAATGCTGCTCTTCTTCGTCTTATTTCTTTAGGATCGTTGATTAAAGGGCGATAAATTTCAATACGATCACCCTCTTTCACTAGTTCATCAAGCGAACAACGT
The DNA here is from genome assembly GCF_046635725.1 of Gilliamella sp. CG22. Classification (NCBI taxonomy): domain Bacteria; kingdom Pseudomonadati; phylum Pseudomonadota; class Gammaproteobacteria; order Orbales; family Orbaceae; genus Gilliamella; species Gilliamella sp. CG22. The sequence goes on along the minus strand of NZ_JBIDFK010000001.1, from coordinate 32,778 downwards.
TTTCCATAAATACCAATTAGATGATCATCTAATTGAATGCGACAAATAGATAAGATATTGGATTTTACTATTGCTTGCAAGATATTCGTCGATTCTTCAACCTGACAATCAATTATTGTCGGATTATTCGGTAACGCATACACAACTTGAACCGTTATCATATTAATAAATCTGCCTTGCTCGATTGGAAAACGCTTTAACCATATTTATCATCACATCTTTAAACATTGGGGTAAAAGTCATGTCTAATAATTTATTTTGAAATTCAAAATCTAAACTAAAACTGATTTTACTTTGGTTGTCAGAAAGTGTAGTAAACTGCCATTTGCCCGAAAGGTGCTTGAATGGGCCTTCTAAAAGGGTTAAATCGATTGAATTAGGTTCATTAATTTGATTTAATGTGGTAAATGATTTTTTGAAACCAAATTTTTCAACTTCAATAAATGCAGCAATAATATTATCCTGTTTTCTAATAATTCCCGTTGCGATACAATCGGGAACAAATTCAGGATATCGCTCAATGTCATTGACTAATGAAAACATTTGTTCAATTGAATACGGTTCAATAACTTCGTGAAATATATGTGCCATAACATTAATTAATTAAAAATAAAATTTGTGGCATATATTAACACGTAACTCTATAATAACGCACATTATGACTAAGAAAAAATCACACAAACCCGGTTCGGCAACCATTGCATTAAATAAACGCGCACGCCATGAGTACTTTATTGAAGAGGAAATTGAGGCGGGATTATCCCTACAAGGTTGGGAAGTTAAATCCCTGCGTGCAGGAAAAGTAAATATTAGCGATAGCTATGTACTGCTTAAAGACGGGGAAGCATGGTTATTTGGTGCAACCATTACACCATTAAATGTGGCTTCAACACATGTTGTCTGCGATCCCATGCGTAACCGTAAATTGCTTTTGAATGAACGTGAATTAAATTCGCTATTTGGTCAAATCAATCAAAAAGGTTACACAGTTGTTGCGCTTTCATTATATTGGAAAAATGCTTGGGCAAAAGTCAAAATTGGTGTGGCTAAAGGTAAGAAAGAGTACGATAAACGAACGGATATCAAAGAACGGCAATGGCAGGTTGATAAAGCGCGTATCATGAAAAACGCTAATCGCTAATCATCTTATTATTACTTTTGTCTCTCATCGTAAAAGCTATGGATGGCGTTTAATTTGTGGTTTGATGAAAATCGCGTTATGCTTTAGCGCTTTAAAATTAAGCAGATCATCTATAGTGTTTACACACGTCAGTGCCATAGTTTGAAAATCTTGTGCAATAGCATCAATCGGATAATAAGAGTAATCCAGATAAATATTATAATCATACGAACATAAGCAAATTTGGTCTGGATTAACTTTAACCTCGACTAAATAGCTCAACACTTCCTGCAATAAATTACCGGACGGAGTAAAAATAGCTTTCGGTAAACGCCCTAATTTTTGATGCAATCGTTTGAGTAAGTCATAACCTTTATTTGGGCAATAACTATCACAAATGATCCAGTCAGAAGCTGGCGTTAAGCCTGCATTCGTTAAACCTTGTTTAAATCCTTGTAACCGAGCACGAATTGAAGTGAGTTGTGCATCACAACCAATAAAATAAAACTCATTTAATTTTTTTGCATAAGGTTCGATTAATTCAGCTACCGATCCTATTGCCTCACTTGTAATAAATGGAAGTGGGGTATGCTCAATATAACGATCAAAAAATAATACCGGAGTATGTTGATTAATACTCATGTAAAACTCATCGCTATCTAGTGATGTGACCACTATCATTGCATCCACTTTTCGTTCAACCAAATTTTGCGCTACATTAATTTCAACCTCTTTATTATAGTGGCTACAAGTAATTAAAAGCTGAACATTTTTTTCCCGAAATGATGCTTCTAAATGGTGTAAAAACATCGAAAAAAACGAGTTCGACATATCAGGAACAATGACACCAATTGTATTGGTACTCTTCGCCTTGACTAAGTATCGACGAATATGCGATTGCTCTTTATACTGCTCAGCTATTGCAAGCACTTTTTGGCGTGTAAGAGATGAGATTCGATATTTTTTATCTCGTTTATTAAAAATATGGCTGACGGTCGTTGCCGAAACGCCAGCCAAACGAGCAATATCATTGATTCTTAATTTATTACTCGCCATATTTCACCTTCCAGACTATCGTGGTGTGCGTTGTTGTTTATTGGGAAAAGTCGGGTTGTGATTTTCCGACGGATTTTGATACCAATACGCCACGCTGGCAATATCATCACAACGTTCATACAATCTTATATCATCATTTCCGATCTGTTGAAAAGCTAACTTAATATTTTTATGGAAAGCAACCGGATCAGGTAAATGCCAACGGTATAAACCATGCATCGGAAGTGCATCATCGCCAAAGCCATGTACCGGATTTGAATCACCTGTTTGAAAAAAATCCCGTGTAGCATCTCGATTAGTTTGATAAGGATAGCCCATAAACAGTGTTTGAAAACATTTTGCTTTAGGCTTACCTTGACTGTCACGATTATGAAATGCCCATGCCCCACCAAAATAGTCTTCTGAGCCAGTTGAATGTTGTGTTGGATACGCACTATCATCATCCAGATAAAATTTGAACTCGCCTTCTCCCCACCAATACCGTTCTAAAGCGGTTAAGGCTAAATACGTCCCCACATAATAGCCATGACCTTGTACGTTATCTAATATGACATAATCTTGTGCACACTGAGTTACACGCTGACGACGCCATTGTGCATGAAAATAGAGAGGCTGTTCGAACGGTTTTGGCATGATGGCATAATTAATAGTGAAAAAGAAATGTTGTAAATCTGCTTCATGCTCGTTGTGAATTTCTATTCTGGCTTTTTTATTGAATGGCATTCTAAAATAACAGTTAAATCCCCCTGTTGGATTAACCACAATCGGTAATGAATTGATATCACATCTTGCTCCAAATCCATTACAGAAAAAATCACCAATTGGGCTTTCAACTGACGGTATTGTTTCGTCATCCCAGTAGATACGAATAACCACATCACGCAAGACAAAACTACCACGATGTGTTCTATCGGTTAAGGTAAACCACATATGTCTAATTTCAGCAGGCCCGCTAATTTCTGCAATAGTTATTTTTTCCCCTGCGGGAATCGAGATACACCCTTGTCCTTTACGGCTAGGGCCTAAAGCACTCGCTTTCATACAAGACTTACCCTTTTCGCCTGTCATATTTTCAGGTGAAATAGTTCGAGTTTGTTCAAAGTTAAATTGTGTCACTGAATTGAATATATTCATTTTTAATCCTTAATATGTCTTAATAAATTCTTATTATTACCGTCTAAAAGATATGTGTTTTTATTAATCTTTTTTTTATGTGTTCCCTTTTTGGTCTCGACTTAAGAAGAAAATAGCAAAAATCATAAAACCTAAAACCACCAAACCTAAATTATTAAACGTCGTTGCGGCGCCAGCGGTATCATAAATGTCGCCAACATAAGTTGAGAACAAAATAACCCCAACTGAACCTGCGACTTGATAACCAATCAGAAAAACAGTGGCAGAAAGACGAGCATTAAAATTGTTATCAATATACTTAAATACTGAGACTAAAATGGTTGAAATTTCTAAACAATGCATTAGCTTAATAATGGATATAATGACAATGCTATCAACATGAGCAGTTAAAAATATTCGTGATGCCGATATAAATGCAGCAAAAATAAGTGCATTTTTTGCGCCAACTCGATTAACAACAAAAGGAACACAAAACATGACTGCAGCTTCTAAAAACACTTGAAAAGAATTTAATAAACCATATAAATGATAACCATCATTTACATCGGTAAATTGTTGTGTGAAATAGACAGGAAACAGTTGCTGATCATAAATATTATAAAGGCTATAAGTGCCTAATACATAAATAACAAATATCCAAAACTTTTTGAGCGCAAACACAGAAAGGATTTCATTAAAGGTCAATTTTTCTTTCTTTTGAAATACCACACTTGAGGATTGAGTTAAGTCAGGTTTGAAATTGAGATTTAAAATCATAAAACAGAGACCGACAATCGACGCTGCCCAAAAATTAAGATGGGGATTAATACTTATTAAAATTCCGGCGATAAAAGTCCCTACTGCATAAGCAATACAGCCCCAAGTTCGACATTGTCCAAATTCAAATCCAAATGCCCGACTAATCTTTTCACAATATGAATCAATCAGTCCCATACCTGCCACCCAACCAAATCCTAAAAAGAAACTGCCAAAAATCACACCAACATAAAAGTTATGCTTTAAAAGTGGTTCATAAATATAAATTAATGCAGGTGCTGCGCAGGTGATAATAATACTTTGAAACCAAATAAGGTGTTTTTTTAAGACTAATTTATCTTGATAAACACCATATATAATCATGATAATTAACGAAATAAAGTAGTTAAATGAATAAATGATACCCGTTTGTTTCGCTGTTAAACCAATCTCTTTACTAAGCCAAATTGAGTAAAAAGAGAAAACAAAACTGCCTGCTGCGTAATACATAAAGCTATAACAGGAAGCAAACCAATAAGTTGGTTTTTTATAAAATTCACTTGTCATAATTTATCCTATGAAGAGTTAACCACTGATAAGGAATATAAAGAGCTAAAAATTTAGCTTTAATGGGTTTATTGGATAAATGTGATCCACATCAAAAATTATTTCTAAGACTTGCAATAAACAGCAAAATTCATCATGGTGTTTTGTTAACAATAGGTAAATCTAAAAGTAAGATAATCATTATGCTGATAAATTCAAAAAAATTTGAACGTTGAACTTTAAAACAAGATATCAGACAACTTTTTAATTCATAAATCGCAACAAGATGAGTTTACCCATTGAATGATTAAAAATGTTTTAATTAGACGCCATTAACTGTGTTTTAAATGATCAAAAAATGAGGAATGTCGATTCAGCAACTTGCGTGAGATGATAAAATGTAACACGGTTAAGTATCCCTAAAAAATCTAACTTATAACTGCAAGATAGTTAACCTATATTAGATATATAAATTTAGTGAAAAAGACATCAAATTTAACTCAAACATATATGACAATCTAAAAAGTTGACACACATGATATAGCTAAAATATAACAACAATTTAAGATGGTTTATCGACTTGTCAGTTATGTAAGAATTGATAAAAATAGTATAAAAAAAATTAGAGTTACATTATTTAACTCTAATCAATTAGATGTTATTTTAAGGTTATATTTAAACGACTTAGGTATTTTAAAAAAATAAATTATGACCGAAAAACAAAATGAATATCACAGGCTTTATCAAGTCATCGCATCAGAATTAAAAAATCGGATTATTAGCGGTATTTACCCAATAGGAAGCAAATTACCTTCAGAAAGATTGGTGTGCGAAGAGTTAAAAGTTAGTCGTTCTGTCGTAAGAGAAGCAATAATCATGTTAGAAGTTGAAGGTTTTGTTGAAGCACGTAAAGGATCGGGTATCCACGTTATTGGCAATAGCTCGCTTAAAAACCTTTCATCAACTTCAGGAGGATTAAATTTTGTAAAAAGTGGGCCTTTTGAACTGTTGCAAGCACGCCAACTTATTGAGAGTAATATTGCTGAATTTGCTGCCACACAAATCACCAAGGGAGATATTGTTAAATTATTAGAAATTCAACATAATGCTCAAAAAGAAGATCATCATCGCGATCCCTATTGGGATATTAAATTCCATACTCAGATTGCCATGATTACTCGTAACAGTGCTTTAACTATCATTGTTGAAGAGACATGGCAACAGCGCACGTTAAATCCTTTATGGAAAAAACTTCATGAAAATATGCCAGAACAAACCATTAATAATTGGGCAGATGAACATAACCAAATTTTGGAAGCTTTAATTAATCGAGATCCTAAAGCAGCAAAATTAGCGATGTGGCAGCATTTAGAAAACACTAAAAAAGCACTTTTTGATGCTGCAAATAAAGATTTTGAAACAAGACGTGATCACTATTTATTTTCTGATAATCCCGTCATTAGTATCAATAACAATGAATTAGACTAAACTAAACAAATCATCAAGCTTTAACTCACTCGTAGCTATCAACTAATTAAAAATAAATTTAGCAAAATTAATTGACGCTATCTTGTGTTTAAGGCTCAAAATGATAATCGATAATGACTTTTATTACTTTAAATGCATTGATCACTTATCGTTGATCGTCAATTTGAATGCCTAAAGGCGGTTCAAAATGAAACTTACTGAGTTCTACTTTTCCAAGTTTTTGGTGCGATAGATCATAAAAACTGCGTTGTCCATCTTCCTCAATAATCGTAAAATTGGAAATCATTCCGCTTGGTAACACTGAAATGATAAAATTCTGACTTGAACTGTCTGTTGGCTTTAAAGTGAATGAATCTTGTTTACGTGTAACTTGATAGTGGTTCCAAATAGGATTATGACTATCGGTAATTAAAAGCATTAAACGATTATCAACGGCTTTTTTTAAATCCATCACCGTGACTTGTTCGACTGTTGGCGTATAGACCCACATATTACTTCCATCCGAAATAATAGTTGTTTCCTCTGGCTCTGTCATTTTCCAATTGAAATAGTAAGGTCTTGTTACCCAAAGATCCCCCTTTCCTTCCTGAACTTGCTGATTATCTGCTGTTTTTACATCTTGTGAAAAGCGTGCATAAAATCCGTCAACTTTGTCTAAACGCTGTTGTAAGACCTCTTTATCACCTGCCCAAGCGGATACGCTAACTAATAATCCCATTAATACTAAAAATTGTTTCATAACGAATCCTTACTTTTTTTATCTATAACAAAGCGTTAAATAGTGTTCGTAAATCTGATTAGGTCAAAATATTACCGTTTTTCGTTAAGTTCGAAAAGTTATTTTCTTTTCTTTTTCACTTATCAATTAACAAGTATATAATATAATGAATTTTTCAAACTTGGATACCACCTGTTATGCCTAGCATGTCATTTGATTTTACGACTGATGAATTTCAGCCTTTAGCGGCAAAAATGCGTCCACGTAATTTATCAGAATACATTGGACAAACTCAGCTACTAGGAGCAGGAAAACCATTACCAAAAGCAATTGAAGCCGGAAACCTCCATTCAATGATCTTATGGGGGCCTCCGGGAACTGGGAAAACCACATTAGCTGAAATTATAGCGCATCATGCTCATGCTAAAGTTGAAAGAGTTTCGGCAGTCACATCCGGAATCAAAGATATTCGTGAAGCCATTGAGCGAGCAAAAATCAATCAGCAAGCGGGTATCCGTACGATCTTATTTGTTGATGAAGTTCATCGTTTTAATAAAAGCCAACAAGATGCATTTTTGCCTTATGTTGAAAATGGTACAGTTACTTTTATTGGGGCGACAACTGAAAATCCGTCATTCGAACTCAATTCAGCGCTGTTATCACGAGCTAGGGTTTATTTACTCAAATCATTAACCAATGCCGATATCGAAAATATTTTACAACAAGCCATTGATGATCCGGTTCGAGGTTATGGCAATAAACATGTCGTGTTACCACCAGAAACAAAAAAACAGATTGCTGAATTTGTCGGGGGGGATGCCAGACGTGCACTGAATACACTTGAATTATTAGTGGATATGTCCGGTGGCAATGAACTAACACCAGCGTTACTCAAAGAAGTCATGGGTGAGCGTAGTGCCAGATTCGATAATCAAGGTGACCGATATTATGATTTGATTTCTGCCGTCCATAAATCAATTCGTGGTTCTGCGCCTGACGCTGCATTATACTGGTATGCAAGAATCATTACTGCTGGTGGTGATCCCCTCTATGTTGCTCGTCGATTACTGGCAATTGCCTCTGAAGATGTCGGGAACGCCGATCCAAGAGCAATGCAAGTTGCATTGGCGGCGTGGGATTGTTTTACGCGTGTTGGCCCCGCCGAGGGAGAACGCGCCATTGCGCAAGCTATAGTTTATTTGGCTTGTGCACCGAAAAGTAACGCCGTCTATCTTGCTTTCAAACAAGCTATGAGTGACGCGCAGTCTAAGCCAGACTATGATGTACCTGAACATTTACGTAATGCACCAACCAGTCTAATGAAAAATTTGGGCTATGGAGCACAATACCGTTATGCACATGATGAACCTAATGCTTTTGCAGCAGGTGAAAATTATTTTCCGCCTGAAATGGCTGATAGTAAATATTATCAACCAACTGATCGTGGTGCAGAAAAAAATTATGCCGATAAACTTGCATGGTTAGAAGCCCAAAATATAGCAAGCGCAATTCAACGTTATAAAAACCAAAAATGATTCATAAGTAAAACCTTTCTAAACCATTTTATTTTATTACAGAAAAAAACGTTTACTAACCGATAGTTAACAAAATAAAAAAATGTTAACTGACTAATAAATACACTATATATAGTAATAAAATGATTAATAGGCACTATATATTGTATATTTTGACAAATATCAATTATGATAAGCTCCACAAAAAACGGGATAAAACTGGATGGAAAATGAATAAATCAATATTTGTGACCAAGCGAGATGGTAAGAAAGAACCTATCAATCTTGATAAAATTCACAAGGTAATTACATGGGCAGCAGAAGGATTAGAAAATGTTTCGGTATCTCAAGTTGAATTACGTTCACATATTCAATTTTATGATGGGATCCGAACATCTGATATTCATGAAACAATTATTCGAGCTGCCGCCGATCTTATATCGCAAGATTCACCAGATTATCAATATTTGGCTGCACGTTTAGCCATTTTTCATTTACGTAAAAAAGCGTATAACCAATTTACTCCTCCACCACTTTATGAACATGTAAAAAAACTAGTGGCAAGTGACCGTTATGACAAACACTTACTTGAAGATTATACGCAAGAAGAGTTTGAACAAATGGATAAAATTATCGATCATTGGCGTGATATGTCTTTTTCATATGCGGCAGTAAAACAGCTTGAAGGAAAATACTTAGTTCAAAATCGGGTAACAGGCGAGATTTATGAAAGCGCACAGTTTTTATACATTTTAGTCGCAGCTTGTCTTTTTGCTAATTACCCTAAAGATACGCGTCTTAGCTACATCAAACGCTTTTATGATGCAGTCTCAACTTTTAAAATTTCATTACCAACGCCAATTATGGCCGGTGTTCGCACCCCAACACGCCAATTTAGTTCATGTGTACTTATCGAATGTGATGACAGCTTAGATTCTATTAATGCGACGGCAAGCGCAATTGTCAAATATGTGTCACAACGTGCAGGCATTGGGGTTAATGCGGGCAAAATTCGAGCGCTTGGTAGTTCAATTCGTGGTGGTGAAGCTTTCCACACCGGTTGTATCCCATTCTATAAATATTTTCAAACAGCGGTAAAATCCTGTTCACAAGGCGGTGTTCGTGGTGGTGCTGCAACGGTATTTTACCCGCTTTGGCATTTAGAAGTCGAAAGTCTATTGGTTTTACGTAACAATCGAGGTGTTGAAGAAAACCGTGTTCGACATTTGGATTATGGTGTTCAGATTAATAAATTAATGTATCAACGCTTAATCCAAAACGAAAACATTACCCTTTTTAGCCCGTCAGATGTTCCGGGTCTATACGAGGCGTTTTTTGCCGATCAAGCAAAATTCGATGCGTTGTATCATCAATATGAACAAGATGTAAACATTCGAAAACGTGTAGTGAAAGCGGTAGAACTCTTTGCCCTGTTAATGCAAGAACGTGCATCAACTGGACGTATTTATATTCAAAATGTTGACCACTGTAATACTCACAGTCCATTCAATGCTCAGCTTGCGCCTGTACATCAATCTAATTTATGTATGGAAATTGCGTTACCAACTAAACCGCTGAACAATGTCAACGATGAAAAGGGTGAAATAGCACTATGTACACTGTCCGCCTTTAATTTAGGTGAAATTCAATCGTTAGATGATTTTGAAGAGCTTGCCGATTTAACGGTTCGTGCCCTTGATTCACTGCTTGATTATCAGGATTACCCTGTTCCTGCTGCTCGCAATTCATCTATTAATCGCCGTACATTAGGCATTGGTGTCATTAACTATGCCTATTATTTAGCAAAACATGGGGTAAAATATTCAGACGGCAGCGCTAATAATTTAACCCACCGCACGTTTGAAGCGATGCAATATTATCTTTTAAAAGCATCAAATAACCTAGCGAAAGAAAAAGGTGCATGTAACTTATTTAACGAAACGACCTATTCACAAGGGATATTACCGATAGATACCTATAAAAAGGATCTTGATACCATTACAAAAGAGCCATTACATTATGATTGGGAAGCACTGCGTGAATCAATTAAAACTCATGGTCTACGTAATTCAACCTTATCGGCGTTAATGCCTTCTGAAACGTCTTCGCAAATATCTAATGCGACTAATGGTATTGAGCCACCTCGAGGATATGTCAGCGTTAAAGCATCGAAAGATGGCATCTTAAAGCAGGTAGTACCTGACTATAAAGATTTAAAAAACTTCTATGAACTACTTTGGCAAATTCCTAATAACACGGGTTATTTACAATTAGTTGGTATTATGCAGAAATTTATCGATCAATCAATTTCGGCTAACACCAATTATGATCCGACAAAATTCCCGAATGACAAAGTACCGATGAAACAGCTACTTGCTGATTTATTAACCGCATATAAATTTGGTGTCAAAACACTCTACTACCATAACACACGTGATGGGGCGGAAGATATTCAAGGGGATATTGCACTAACTGAAAGTGATGACGGTTGTGAAGGCGGGGCTTGTAAAATTTAATTGCCCTTTTAGACAAAAACAAAGCATCACTTTAAAAACATTCAATGGGGGATTTTGATCCCCCAATATTGCCCCTTTTCCGCTGTCGACAGGTAGTGGTAAAAGTAACTAAATTCAGTTAGGAGTACGATTATGAATATGAATTACAGTACCTTTTCGCATGTACATAACGATCAGCTTAAAGAACCCATGTTTCTTGGTCAACCGGTTAATGTGGCGCGTTATGACCAACAAAAATATGAAATGTTCGAAAAATTAATCGAAAAACAACTTTCGTTTTTTTGGCGTCCGGAAGAAGTCGATATATCTCAAGACCGCATTGACTATGCGGCACTACCCGAGCATGAAAAACATATTTTCATTAGTAATTTAAAGTACCAAACATTATTGGATTCGATTCAAGGTCGTAGTCCAAACGTTGCTTTACTCCCTTTAATTTCAATTCCTGAACTTGAAACTTGGGTAGAAACGTGGTCGTTTTCAGAAACAATTCACTCTCGTTCTTACACACACATCATACGTAACATTGTCAATGATCCCTCGGTGGTATTTGATGACATTGTGACAAATAAAGAGATCCAAAAACGTGCGGGTGACATTGCGGGTTATTATGATGATCTAATTAGCTATGCGAGTTATTACAACTTATTAGGTGAAGGTAAACACACAGTTAACAATAAAACCATTACCATAAGTTTACGTGAATTGAAAAAGAAACTGTACCTTTGCTTAATGAGTGTTAATGCCCTTGAGGCCATTCGTTTTTATGTCAGCTTTGCTTGTTCTTTTGCTTTCGCTGAACGAGAACTAATGGAAGGAAATGCAAAAATCATCAAACTCATTGCCCGTGATGAAGCCCTTCACTTAACGGGAACTCAATTTATGATTAATACGCTTCGTAGTGGTGAAGATGATCCTGAAATGGCTGAAATCGCAAAAGAGTGTGAACAAGACTGCTATGACCTGTTTTTACAAGCAGCGAATCAAGAAAAAGAGTGGGCAGCATACTTATTTGAAGGCGGTTCAATGATTGGCTTAAATAAAGATATTTTATGTCAATATGTTGAATACATCACCAATATTCGTATGCAAGCGGTCGGATTGAAATTGCCTTACGAGGTAAAATCTAACCCGATTCCATGGATCAATAATTGGTTAGTATCCGACAATGTTCAAGTTGCGCCACAAGAAGCCGAAATGAGCTCTTATCTAGTCGGTCAAATTGATTCTGAAATCAATGAAGATGATTTGAGTGATTTTACTTTATAATTTACGCTGTCATTAAAACTTCCTATCCTGACTTGCACAGGTTTAGTACTAAAGCCTGTGCATGTTTTGTCTTTAGCGGTTAACCAAATCTAAGTAATTACAATCCAATTTCTTTTTTTAATTTATATTACATTTCTTAATGTTTGATTAATAATCTTTTTAATTGTATTATTTAACCGATATTAGTTAAATAAATCAAAAGGAAGTAAGAAGTAAAATGAATAAATTCATGGTAAGTTTAATTGCTATTACGTTACTATCAGGTTGTAAAGTTGAATTAGCACCGACAGTAAACCTTAGCGACGTGCAAAGTGAAACAGCAAAAACCGTACAGTCAAAAATATTGATTGAAGTTTCATCATGTACTGACTTTAAAGATTCACGACAAGAATCATCCACGTTAATAAAAGCAAAAAATGAAATTCAAAAAATTTTTGCGGATGCAAAATATATTGAATGTTATCGAGAAAAAATGGATTCTAAAGCAGTATTTGAAATACCGATTATGGTAGGAGGAAAAACGGGTAATGGTGATATCCAAATACGCAATAACGAGTCAGGTGGTATGGTTGTTGAAATGTCAAAAAAATTAGAACAAAAGATCAGTAATCACCAAAATTCGACATTTCGCAAAATCAATACATCAATCAGTATTAACGTCAATAATGATTTGAATCAAGCACAACAAATTATTGGTTATGCTATCTATCTTGATAACAATGCGATTCCTGTATCTAAGTATGATTTAAAACCAGGTCAGCATACGATAAAATTATCTGATGTTTCGGTATCTGCAATATTAACTAAGGGTTCCGCTTTAGTTTATGAAAATGCTAATGATTCAATCGATACAAAAAATTAGCTATAACTAAAATAAAAGCCTATCAACGCTTTTATTTAGTTTATGATATTTAAAATGTAAGGTAAAAACTATCGAATTGCTATTTAGCTTGACGAAATTATGTTGTTTTTTTGGGGTATAAATCATAATAGATAACAGTAAATGTTTTCGTGTTAATTACTATCAATATTTGAAGCATAATTAAATAAAACTGTGTTATATTGTAGTTGCACTAACGTTTGAAACAGTACTATTCATCGATCTTGAAAAAACTTACTTCATTTTTACTTACATTAATTATAGGTTTTAATATGAAAAAACTTTTATTGAGTAGTCTTGTCGGTTTAGTTTTGGTTGGTTGTGGTGAAAAAAAAGTAACTGAAGAAATGCTTATTGGTGAGTGGGATTGCACATTTTCAGGGCAAGAGGCAAAATGGGAAAATGGTAAATTTTCTGACTATGCACCACTCAAACAAGATAAAGGGATGATTAAGTATTTTATGAAGGACAATACCTTATTTTTCAATTTTGGTACAGATACATCTTATCCATATAATTTAAAAGCTTATTATAATGATTCAATGGATATAAAATCCAATAATGGTGTTACATCAAAAACGCAAAAGACCATGAACTATTTATCACCGGACAAATTCAAAACAACGGAATTAACTGAAATTCTTATCGATAATGCTCCAAACGCAAATCGAAAAATGAATGTAGAAATAAATTGTGACCGTGTAAAAAATTAAAACAAAAGTTCAAGCAACAAACTAAACTGTTGCTTGACAGTCTGTGAAAATCAGGTGACGATATGATTATTGAATGGTCTTAATTTTATTCCCATGACGCAAGTGCATTTAATTTATCCTATTTCACCACTTGATTTTAGTGATGCTGAGATAAATATTAACTTTCTCAAACAACACCTTGACCAATTTCAACAATGGTCGATGAAGCAATTTAAACAAAATGCAGATATTGATGAATTAGTGCATCTACGCAGTCAATTTATCGATAAATTACTTGCACGATTATGGTGCTATTTTCAAATTCCCGATCAAACTTCATCAGCTTTAAAAAATAATCGTATTGCATTAATCGCTGTCGGGGGGTATGGGCGAGCAGAGCTGCACCCTTTGTCAGATATTGATATTTTGATATTAAGTGATTACCCGCTTAATCATGATATCGAAAAACAAATCGGCGAGTTAGTACGGCTGCTTTGGGATCTTCATTTGGATATAGGTCATAGTGTCAGAACGCTAAAAACGTGTTTGCAAGAAGCTAAAAACGATATTACTATCATGACCAATCTAATTGAATCAAGATGGGTTGCGGGTAATAATCCATTATTACAAACCCTTCGACAACATATTTTTAGTGATAAAATTTGGCCTTCTCCTGCTTTTTATCGTGCTAAAATTGCCGAACAACAAGCCCGACATCAGCAATATCACAGTACAACTTATAATCTTGAACCTGATTTAAAAAATAGTCCGGGCGGTCTACGGGATATGCAAATTATTCAATGGATTGCGATTCGTCACTTTGGCGATGAATTTTTGCAAAAAATTGCTGATTTTCATTACCTCACTCCCGAAGAGGTAGACGAATTTAGAACTTGTCGTAAATTTTTATGGCGTATTCGTTTTGCCCTCCACAGTGTCATTACTCGCTATGACAACCGATTGCTTTTTGATCGTCAATTAAGTATCGCTAAGCTTTTAGGCTATCAAGGTCAAGGAAATGCACCTGTTGAACAAATGATGCATGATTACTACCGAATTGCGCACAACGTTACTGAACTCAATCAAATGTTACTGCAATTATTTGATGAGTCTATTCTTGAAGTTAATCCAAGCAATAAACCCTATGCTATCGATGAGCACTTTCAAATCCGAGAAAAATTAATTGATGTAAAAGATGATAGTATCTTTAAAAAAGATCCGACAATGATACTGCAACTGTTTTACACCATTTTGCTCAATCCTCAAATCATCGGTCTCTATTCTAATACCATTCGTCAGTTACGCTCTGCAAGGCGAAAACTCACCACATTATTATGTGAACACCCTAAAGCCAGAACACTATTTATGTTAATCATTAAGCATCCGGATGCCATTGCAAAAGCAATTTTACCCATGCATCGTTATGGTATTTTAGCGGTCTATATACCTGGTTGGAAACATATCGCTGGTATGATGCAATTTGATCTATTTCATACCTATACAGTTGATGAACATACGGTACGATTATTAATAGAGCTTGATAGTTTAAAATCAGAACAAGGGAAACAAAAGCATCCTAATAGCTCAAACGTTTTTGCTAAATTATCCAAACCTGAACTGTTAATTATTACGGGTTTATTTCATGATATCGGTAAAGGTCGACATGGTGATCATTCTGAAATTGGTGCTAAATTAGTTGAAAAATTTTGTCAATTACATGAGCTTGAAACAAAAGATACTGATCTGATTATTTGGTTAGTACGCTATCATTTATTGATGTCAGTCACGGCACAAAATCGAGACTTACAAGATCCTGCTGTGATTCAAGAATTTGTTCAACAAGTTAAAAGTCGGCGTCGCCTTCAATATTTACTCTGCTTAACCGTTGCTGATGTGTGTGCGACAAACGAAACACTTTGGAACAGTTGGAAACAAAGCTTAATACGTCAACTGTATTTTAATGCCGAACACTTATTTGATATTGGAATACACCAAATACCGGAACAGCGGAGTATTGCTCGTCAACACAAGCAAGAAGCACTATCCATCTTAATCGCTCAAAATTATGATGAGCAACACATCAAAAACCTTTGGCTAAACTATCGGGTTGATTACTTTTTGCGCTACACTACCGAACAGATTGTGTGGCATGCTCAAAATTTGTTAAACCACGACTTAACGCAAACACTAGTTATGATCAATCCGACGCCGTATCATGGTGGTACAGAAATCGTTATTTACTCACCAGACCGACCTTATTTGTTTGCTACCGTCTGCAACAACTTAAGTATGCACAATTTAAATATACTTGAAGCGCTTATCATCACCAATAAACAAGGATTTGCGCTTGATACCTTTATTGTACTGGAACCTAACGGCAATACCGTTCAATCTGATCGCTATGAAGGTATAATAAATGCACTTGAAAAAACATTACAACAACCGACTTATAAAGGTGTTACGGTAAAACCGCCTAAACAACGATTACGCTATTTTTCAGTGCCGACACAAATTAACTTTTTATCATCCTTTAACGAAAGTCAAACCTATATGAAATTGATTGCTTTAGACAGACCAGGACTTTTAGCTTGTGTTGGAGAAGTTTTTGCTAACTTAGAGATATCTTTAAGGAGTGCCAAAATTGCCACTATCGGCGAACATATCGAGGATCTGTTTATTTTGACCGACAAACATAACCATGCCCTTGATGATGATACTTGTCATAAACTAAAACAATCCATCATTGTTGCGCTCGATGCAATGAATTAATCACATAAATTAAAGATAATAACTATGCAATTTTTTACTATTTTGTTTCCTATTTTTTGTATTTTCGTGGTGGGATTTATTGCGCAGAAAAAATTACATTTTGATGTGGCAAACCTGTCCAAAATGTCACTGTATGTGCTTTCACCCTTTTTGGCATTTAAAACATTTTATACACATACCTTAACAACAGAATACTTATTCTATATTTGCTATATTTTTGGTCTCTGTTTTGCTCTAGTCATCATTATTTCGATTTGGTCTATTTTGATGAAATATTCCAGCAAAGAACGCTGTGCAATGATTTTAAGCGCTTGCTTTATGAACAATGGTAATTATGGCACACCCGTATTGCTTGTCTTTTTTGGCACAATAGGATTTGATCTGGGCGTAATTATGATGGTGCTACAACAATTTGTCATGAGTACTGTTGGTATCTATTATGCGGCAAAAGGTAGCGCACGAGATGATATCGTTACGCAAAAAGATGTCATTAACAAAGTTATTCGAATGCCTGTGGCGTATGGGGCGTTTTTAGGTATCCTTTTTCAACTTTGTAACATTCCCTTATCTAAATCGATTATGACGTCCATTGGGATGATTGGTGACGCATCCATCGTGGTGATTATGATTATATTAGGTATGCAATTAGCGAAAATAAAAATCACCCAACTGGATTATCCTAAATTATCTTTTGCACTCCTCACTCGGATGATTCTATCGCCAATTGTTGCTTGTGCCATGGTCTACTTCATGCCTATTGCACCGGTATATAAGCAAGTGCTAATAGTACTAGCGGCGATGCCAAGTGCAGCAAACACGACATTAATGTCGGTACAATTTGACACACACCCTGAACTTGTATCAAGTGCCACTTTTTTCAGTACTTTAATCAGTTTAATTACCCTACCGATTGTTCTATCTTTGGTTGGAGCACCTATCCCATATTGATTCATGATCTCTCGAGCTGAGAGATCTTATCTTTCACCATCAAAAACCATTTTTTTGATAAACGTTATCTGGATTCGGCCCTACGCGTTGATTTTGGTTAAGTCCATTAATCGCTTGTATTTCATCTGAAGTGAGTTCGAAATCAAAAATATTAGCATTCTGCATAATTCGATCCGGATGTGCTGATTTAGGGATCACAATGTAACCATTTTGAATATGCCAGCGTAATGTCACTTGTGATGCTGATTTCTGATATTTATTACCAATTTTAATAAGAAGCGGATCATTAATGACTTTGTTACGAGCCAACGGTGACCAAGCTTCAATAGCAATCTTTTGTTGTCGTAAATATTCCACTAATTCGATTTGAGTTAAATAAGGATGAATCTCGATTTGATTAAGCATGGGTTTAATATTTGCTTTGGTTGAGAGTAATTCTAAATGTGAGATTTGAAAATTACAAACGCCGATTGCCCGCACACGCTTTTCTTCATACAGTTTTTCGAATGCCTTCCATGTATCAAAAAAAGTGTCACTTAATGGCCAGTGAACTAAAAAAAGATCGAGGTAATCAAGCTGTAAATCTTTTAGCGACTGATCAAAACCCGCTAATGTTTTATCATAACCTTGATTGCTATTATTGATTTTAGTGGTAATAAACAATTTATCACGTGTGACATGGCAATCTTTAAGAATTTGCCCGAGTTGCTTTTCGTTCTGGTAAAGCTGAGCGGTATCAAACGCTCGATACCCCGCATTAATAGCCGCATTTACTGCACATGATAATTCATCAAAATCAGTTAATTGATAAGTGCCAAAACCGAGTTGCTGCATTGCTACATGATGACTAAGCATTACTTTACTGTTGATCGAAATCGTCATGATAACCCCTTATATTTTATTCAGATTATTGATCAATTATATCGATCATATCGATATTATCAATTAATTTAGAGTATTATCTCTTCTTCATCACCATCCCACTCTTTTTCGAATTGATTCACAAACTCAACCAATATAGCGTGACGTTTTAATGCGATTTTTTTTGCAATTTGTGTATTCATCCTATCTTTGAGTAAAAAGAGTTTTTCATAAAAATGGTTTATTACTGTATTAGGTTGTTTATAGTTTTCTTCATTTAATGATGTTCTGGGTAATATAGTGGGATCATACATAATATTGTGCTTGTTACCCCCATAGTAAAACGTCCGAGCGATACCAATAGCACCAATGGCATCTAATCGATCTGCATCTTGTACAATTTGCCCTTCTAACGACAATTCTTTTTTTTGAGTAAGATTTTTTCGATATGACATATTTTCAATAATGTCAAAAATATGTTTAATTTCGCTTTGACTGATCGTTTGTTGAATTAAAAAATCGTGTAACTCACTCATGGCGTGATTCACATCTGATACCACTTTTTCATCGATAACATCATGAAGATAGGCACTTAAAATCACGATAAAGTAATTGGCTGTTGGCTCATGTTTTAAAATTTGTTTTGCCAATTTAACTACTCTTTCAATATGCGCCATATCATGACCAGAAAAATCGTCAGCAAGTTTTTGTTTAACAAAAGTTTGAACATTATTGATAATTTTTTGTTGATCGACCATTTTCTTTGATTCCTGACTCATTCGATTTATCACTTCCTTAATGTGGGACACTATTTTGAGATATGATTAACATTTAGGTCAAATTATGCTTGATGCCATTGATAAGCGAATAAACTAAGATGACCTAAAATTTTAGTTAACAAAAAAGAGGCGATTTTTTTCTACTTTTTTGATTTGATAGAATGATATAAATCAAACTATCTTTTTAATTTAACTTTTCGCTCGGATAATAACACACCACAGAGCGTAAATAATGTGCCAAACGCAGCAAGCCAAGTAAACGGCTCATTCAATATAATTACCGCACCAATAATCGTTAACACAGGAACCAGATAGAGATAAATGCTAATCTTTACAGCCCCCACTAATTTCACCGCATAATTCCAAGATACAAAACAAATTGCAGATGCCCCTACGCCTAAAAACAGGATATTAAATAGATTGGTTGTATTGCTAAATCGAGCTAAATTTAGTTTAAAATCGAATAAATAAAGTGCTGGAAGCATGAGCAATAAACCATAAAAAAAGAATCGTCGGGTTAATAAAATCGTGTTATACCCTCGATGACTACTTTTTTTAGTTAAAATCGAATAACATGCCCAAAATAAACAGGCTAACATAGCGAGCAGATCACCAAGCGGATTCATGGCAAGCACATATTTGCCATTAAAGCAGATTAATCCAACGCCAATCGAGGCAAATAAACAACCAACGTAAAAACGCTTAGGTGGTGTTTCAGCCTTGAGAAAAAACATAGCTAATAGCGCAGTAAATATGGGGGCTAATGTTGTGATAATTCCTACATTTGAAGCAGTAGTATAGGTTAATGCAATATTTTCACATAAAAAATAACAGGTAATGCCACATAATCCAGCACATAAAAACATGAACTCTTGTTTTACTCCTTGCCAAACTAACAAACGAGGGCATAGAATCCAGAGCGTTACATAACCCAGTAAAAAACGAAAAAATAAAATCTCTATCGGTTTAAACTCAATTAATAATGTTTTGGTGGAAATAAACGTCGTTCCCCAAAAAAACACAGTCATTAATGCAATTAAATGCCCCTGTGTTCTTTTTGTTAATAACATAAAGACCTCAATCTTACAGCAATGTAGCCCTTTCTGAGTAAATTTTTACTCACTTTTCAAAGGCATTGATAAATATATTAGGAATAATACAAAAATTATGTCTAGTGCTTACTTGATTTTGTTAAAAATAATGCTATTTAAGAATATGCACTTATACTAACGCTATGCTCTTTTGTGTGCAAAAAATTTCAAGTCATTATAATGATAGGTAAATATGAAGTAGAAAGATGACAGATAAAAAAAATCCACCCGAAATTCGAGTGGAGGGCAAAAAATGAAAAAACGTAATCTGTTAATATAGACAAGCAAAAACCCAAAAAGTTCAATTTAATTTCAGATATTTTTGAAATTTTATTAAAATAACTTTTAATTATTTGATTTATTTTTATTTGTTTAATTAAATTTTTTTCAAAAAAAGTAAAATTTTTTACTTTTTCAACATCCACTAAGTAATCATGTCAGCTTTGTAACCCATCCCCTCTAACGCTAGTTATAAAGTCACATTTACAAATGAAACTATTTAACGCTTTTAATAAGAGCAAAACTATCATAAAACAAACATTTGATTGCCTAACCCAAACTAAGCTAACTTGTATTCATGCTTGATTTCACCTATAATGTCCCGATATTGTATTACGTTACTTATCACAATTGGGGCTGATTCTGGATTCGACGGGATTTGCGAAACCCAAGGTGCATGCCGAGGTGCGGTAGGCCTCGTAAATAAACCGCAAAAAAATAGTCGCAAACGACGAAAACTACGCACTAGCAGCTTAATAACCTGCATAGAGCCTTCTCTCCCTAGCCTCCGCTCGTAGGACGGGGATCAAGAGGAGTCAAACCCAAACGAGATCGTGTGGAAGCCTTGCTTGGGGCGGAAGCATTAAACTTAATCAAGCTAGTCTATCGGTAGCGTGTTTGTCCGCAGCAGGTAGGCGAAATATAAAGACAAACTACGCATGTAGTACCAAGGATGTAGAAATTTCGGACGCGGGTTCAACTCCCGCCAGCTCCACCACATACTGTTCCATAGCAGTTTATTAAAGCAATTAATTGATTGAAAAATTAATAATTAAAGGTTTGCTGTTTGTAACCCATCCAGATTAACGCAAGTGAATCCGCCCCAAATTGGTACATTTTTAGGACACAATTCTATATT
This sequence comes from Gilliamella sp. CG22, assembly GCF_046635725.1. NCBI lineage: Bacteria > Pseudomonadati > Pseudomonadota > Gammaproteobacteria > Orbales > Orbaceae > Gilliamella > Gilliamella sp. CG22. The sequence continues at coordinate 11,524 of NZ_JBIDFK010000001.1, read as the reverse complement.
ACAAAATTTCGTGTAACAATTTCTTTGTGATCTATATAAGGAGTATTGATAGGAAGAGTAACTAAATCCCCTAAGCAATACCGAGATCCACAAGAAACATATCATTGATAAAGAAATCACCTTGCATGATGGGGATGGCTTATTTTAAACAATTACTATCATAACAAATACAGTTGACAGTATTTTTCAATCATAAAGTTAGGACTTTTTATTTCAGATGATTTAATTATGACAATCCGTTATGTCTATTATTAATTTTTTATCAATGATCAACTCTCCTATATTTGATTGAATTTTTCTATTTACCAAATTTTGTTATAATTACTGCTAGAGCTCTCCTTTTAAAGCGACCAACATTGGTAAAAATAATGAAATTTAATGAAGATACTCGTGTAAAGATTCCTGTTATTCTGCATTTAGTCCGTTTGGGATATCAATATCTATCACTTAAAACTCAGCAATGGGATAAAAATACCAACATATTTCCAATTCAATTTCATGAAGCCATGTCTCGAATTAATCCAGATCTAAGTCATGACGATATTAATCGTCTGTTACAAGATATTAGTTTGAGCCTTGACAATGAAGATCTTGGTAAAGCTTTTTATAAAATGCTAATTAATCGTTCTGGTATCAAACTGATTGATTTTGAAAATTTTAATAATAATAGCTTTCATGTTGTGACAGAGTTGACCTATCAAAACGAAGATGAAGAGTTTCGGCCCGATATTACTTTATTGATTAATGGTTTACCACTTATTTTTATTGAAGTAAAAAAACCGAACAATCGCAAGGGAATGCAAGATGAGTATAATCGCATCAATAGACGTTTTCAGAATAAAAAATTTAGGCGTTTCGTTAATATTACACAGTTCATGATTTTTTCTAATAATATGGAATATGATGAAAATGCATTGCAGCCAATTGATGGCGCATTTTATGCTAGCCCATCTTATCATAAACTGAGCTTTAACTACTTCCGAGAAGAAGAGAATTTAAACTTTTCAACGTTACTTAAGCCACTAAAAGAAGAACAAGAGCTGACCATTTTAAAAGACAACAACTTGGAAGTTATTCGTGCCAGTTCGGAATTTGATATTAATAAAGACCCCAATCGACCAACTAATCGAATTTGTACGTCCCTATTAAGTCGGCAACGCTTAACTTTCATCTTACAATATGCTTTAGCTTATGTTTCTGAACGAGATGGTTTGCAAAAACATATCATGCGTTATCCGCAGATCTTTGCTACTAAAGCTATTGAAGAGCGACTTAATAGCAATATTAAAAAGGGTATTGTTTGGCACACTCAAGGTAGTGGAAAAACCGCATTAACCTATTATAATGTACAATTTTTAACCGATTATTTTCAAAAAAAGCAAATTATTCCTAAGTTCTATTTTATTGTAGATAGGATTGATTTGCTGGAACAAGCTCAATGCGAATTTACTAACCGAGGATTAGTCGTCCATGTTATTAATTCTCGAGAACAGTTTAGCCAAGAAATTAAAAATCAAAAAGCGATTCATAATCATAGTGGTCGTCCTGAAATTACGGTTGTTAATATTCAGAAATTTAAAGACGATCCTGATGTTATTTTAAATAACGATTATAACCTTTCAATTCAGCGTATTTATTTTCTAGATGAAGTCCATCGCAGCTACAAACCCACGGGTAGTTTTTTAGCTAATCTTACTGAGTCTGATCGAGATGCCATTCATATTGGTCTAACCGGAACACCACTGTTAGGCGACAATAACTCACGTCGTTTATTTGGTAATTATATTCATAAATACTATTACAATGCCTCTATTTCTGATGGCTATACATTACGTTTAATTCGTGAAGACATTGCAACACGTTATAAATGTTCACTACAAAAAGCGATTGATGAAATTGAAGTTAAGCAAGGTGAAATTAACCGTTCTTTAGTGTATGCCGATCCCCATTTTGTCGAGCCAATGCTTGATTACATTATTACTGACTTTGAAACCAGTCGTCATGCCTATAATGACGCATCAATTGGAGGTATGGTAATTTGTGATAGTGCCGAACAAGCAAAGCAAATGTTTACGATTTTTAATGAAAAATACGCTGGGCAGTCAAGACAAGCACCACTCAAGGCGGCCAATGAAAGTATTTATTCTGTTTTAAAAATCGCGGAACCGAATAGTCATTATGAGACTAAAAAATGGCAAAATTGTCGGGTGAATTCTGCTGCACTAATTTTACATGATGTTGGAACCAAAGAAGATCGTAAAATATTGGTAGAAGAATTTAAAGCAGGAAATATTGATTTTCTATTTGTTTACAATATGTTACTTACTGGTTTTGATGCTAAACGGCTTAAAAAGCTCTATCTTGGACGTATTATTCGCCAACATAACTTGCTACAGGCACTCACACGAGTTAACCGACCTTATAAAGATTTTCGTTATGGCTATGTTGTCGATTTTGCAGATATACGTAAAGAATTCGATGCAACAAATCGCGCTTATTTTAATGAGCTACAAGAAGAGTTGGGTGATGAGATTGAGCATTATTCACACTTATTTAAGTCGTCTGAAGAAATTGCAGCAGAAATCGAGCATATCAAAGATGTATTATTCCGTTTTGATTGTGAAAACGCAGAAATTTTTAGTGATCAAATCAATCAAATTGATGATAAAAAAACGTTAAATATTTTAAAAAGAGCGTTAGAGGATGCCAGAAGCCTTTATAATATTATTCGTTTACAACAAGATCATGTTTTTTTAACTCACCTTGATTTCGAAAAGCTCAATCATCTTTATCGAATGACGGGCGATAGGTTAACTACTTTAAATTATAAAGAAAGCATTGAACAAGGCCGTGATGATCTCAACTTAATCAATATCGCTCTGGAAGATATTATTTTTGAATTTATCAAAGTCGGGGAAGAAGAACTAATACTTGCCGATGAATTTAAAGAAACACTTCGTAAAACGCGTGAAGCATTAAGTAACAATTTTGACCAAGAAGATACCAAATTTATCACGCTCAAAGAAGAATTAGAAAGGCTGTTCAAAAAGAAAAATTTACGTGAAATCACACAAGAAGAGATGAAACAAAATATACCAGTATTAAATCATATTTATCAGCGTATTAAAGAACTCAACCGCCAAAATGAACTACTTCGGAAAAAGTATCAAGATGATCGAAAGTACACCCGATTACATAAACGCCTATTAGAAAATCATCAAACTCAAGCATCGGAACGCAATATTTATGAAGCACTATTAGGTGTTAAACAAAATACGGATGATCTAGTTTTGTGTAACTTACAAATATTGGATAACGAAAGTTATTTTAAACGAATGGTTATGCCAAATATTATTGAACATTTTGTGGAACGCCAAAATATCAATCTTAGCATTAACGCATCTGACTATCTCAATCAATTGATTGTAAATGAATATTTAAAAGAATTTAATTATGGAGCCTATTCGTGGTAATAGAAACTAAGTTACAAACTAATACCCTAAAACTTATTGATGATTTAAAAAGCGTTTGTGCTAACTATGGGTTAGGCAACGATGGCAATGAATTTAAAATCATTACTCAAGCATTTTTATACAAATTTTTAAATGATCAATTTATTGCTGAGGCTAAAAAGAAAGATAAAAATCTTGCTAAAGTCAAAGATGCTGAAGAGTTTTATAAGTGTATATCAGCAATGAGTGCAGATGAGTTCGCTCGATTAGAGCGAAAAATGGATGGGAATATTGCTAAATTGGAGCCGATTCATTTTATCCGTTTTTTGTTTCAGCGGCAAAATGAAGGTGACTTTGCTAAATTAGTTGATGATACCTTGCTTAATATAGCGACATTGAATAATGATATTTTTGCAATCAAAACGGAAGGGGAAGCCAAGGTCGTTCTTTTTGATCGTATCAGCCAATTTATTGCTGATCCCGCAAAGCGTGATGAATTTTGTCGAGCCATTATTAATAAACTGGTGAACTTTCAATTTAGTTTTGAAGGTAGTTTTGCAAAAGGCTATGATTTTTATGCCACAATCTTTGAATATCTAATCAAAGACTATAATAGCAATAGTGGTGGTAAATATGCCGAATATTATACACCTCACTCAGTGGCACATATTATGGCAGCAATATTAGTACCTAAGGAGCAACAAAATACCTTAACCAATATAAGTTGTTATGACCCAGCGGCAGGATCAGGTACATTATTAATGAATCTTGCTCATGCGATTGGTGAAGATCGCTGTACTATTTATACGCAGGATATTTCGCAAAAATCATCTAACCTTCTACGCCTTAACTTAATTTTGAATAGTTTGGTTCTTTCTATTTCTAATGTGATTCAAGGCAATACACTACTACATCCCTATCATAAAGAAGGCAATCGATTAAAACGATTTGACTATATCGTCTCTAATCCACCGTTTAAGCTCGATTTTAGTGATTTTAGAAAGCAATTGGATTGTGATGAAAATCAACAACGTTTTTTTGCTGGCATTCCAAAAATCAAACCAAAAGACAAAAGTAAGATGGAAATTTATCAGCTCTTTTTGCAGCATATTATTTTTTCACTGAAGCCAGAAGGCAAAGCGGCTGTCGTGGTACCCACTGGATTTATTACCGCTCAATCGGGTATTGATAAAGCAATCCGCCAATATTTAGTCGAGAAGAAAATGCTAGCGGGTGTGGTTTCAATGCCTAGTAATATTTTTGCGACAACGGGAACCAACGTTTCAATTTTATTTATTGATGGCGCTAATAAAAGTGATGTTGTTTTAGTTGATGCCTCCAATTTAGGTGAAAAGATTAAAGATGGAAAGAATCAAAAAACCATTTTAACGACAGCTGAAGAACAACAAATTATTGACACTTTTAACCAAAAACAAGTAAAAGATGATTTTTCGGTAGTAGTGAGCTATGAGGAGATTGCTAATAAGAACTACTCATTAAGTGCTGGACAATATTTTGATGTCAAAATTGAATATGTTGACATTACCCCAGAAGAGTTTGCAGCAAAAATGAAGGGATTTAGTGATAATTTGGAAAGCTTATTTAGTGAATCTCGCCGGTTAGAAGAAGAGATTAAAAAGCAATTGGCGAAGGTGAAGTATGATTAAAACACAAATTGGTCAACGAGTTGTATTTGAATATGGTTATGCAGTAAGAGTAAAAGATGAACCTAAAGGTAAATATCCTGTATACGGGTCAAATGGTATTACTGGTTACATAGACTCATATAAAGTAAAGGGGCCAGGTGTTATTGTTGGGCGAAAAGGTAGTGTTGGTAGCGTTGTTTATTCGGAAAATAATTTTACACCAATTGATACATCATATTTTTTAAAAATATTGGATTTGAATAAAGATGACTTAAGATTTTGGTCTTATTTCCTTCAAACAATAGATTTAAAAAAATTAAATACTCATAGTGCAGTTCCTGGTTTGTCCAGAGAATTAGTCTATCTTTTAGAGGTAAATATACCTAGCAAAGATGCCCAAGGTAAAATATCCTATTTATTGTCTAAAATTGATAAAAAAATCGAGCTCAACAATCAAATCAACGCTGAACTTGAATCAATGGCTAAAACACTATATGACTATTGGTTTGTGCAGTTTGATTTCCCCAATGAAAATGGTAAACCCTATAAATCATCAGGTGGAAAGATGGTCTATAATTCGGTGCTTAAGCGTGAAATTCCTTATGGATGGAATGATAGTCAAATAGGAAAAATTGAAAATAAGATTATTACTGGAAAAACACCACCTAAGGGAAATTCAGACTATTTTTCTGGAGATGTTCCCTTCATTACCATCGGTGACATTAGAGGAAATACATTTATTGTTAACACAGAAGAAACTCTCTCTCGAGAAGGTGCTGATTTTCAAAAAAGTAAATATTTACCAGAAGATACAATTTGTGTTACATGTATTGCAACTCCTGGCTTAGTTGGTCTCACAACTACTTTATCTCAAACTAATCAGCAAATTAATTCGATCATTTGTTCAAAAGAATACCATAAATATTTTCTTTATTTTGCATTAAAGAGTTACTTTAATGCGAACTCAAAAGTAAAAATAGGAAATACTTTTGCTAATATCAATAAAAGAGATTTTTCAGAAATTAAAATTATTTATCCTTCGGAAAGCTTGCTGATTAATTTTCACAAAAAAGTTTCATCAATTTTTGAAAAAATAAAATCCAATACTAAAGAAAGTAGAAAAATATCTGAACTCCGAGATTTTCTTCTTCCAATGCTGATGAATGGTCAAGTAACCATAAAAGAGTGATTAATCCTATTAGGCCGTTTTTATGACGGCTTGTTCATTATTTTTTACTAAGCTTATTTTATGTTCTTCAAGTTGAAATCAAAATAGTAATATGTTTAGTTATATTTTAATTTTTAAAAATTAAAAAAAATTTATTAATTATAGTGATATTCAATAAATTCAACTGACGCCAGCTTTTGTTCTATAGTATTCCATTAAATCCCATAATTAACTTAAAAATAAACAATTACTGTTTTTCATATCCATCCCCTATCCAAATTAATCCCCGATGAAGTCTAACTCAAATTAGCATACATAATAGTGATTATACTTTATTAACGTCCTAACATTGGAGAAAGAACTGGTTTTGGATTAGAAAATTATCCTCAAATATCATTCGCCGATTCTCGTAGTATTCTTCATGAATTTCGGTCTTTATTAGCAAAAGGCATAGAGCTACAAGTCTAAATAGCTTAGCAAGAAAAGCAATAAAGTCATTTTCACACTGATTATCGACATAAACGACACTGACACTTATAAAAGAAAAGATTGATTAAAAAACACTCATAATAATTTTTATGATTATAATAATTATTGATGAATTACTAATGATTGTCGATTATTTTGCCATAGTTAAATATTAAATAGAAATGGCGACCGATATCATATATATCCTTGGGGTAATATATTCAATGTTTGATAAGCTCAGTGTGACCATTATTTTGTCATTTATGCTAGTTGAAACTTTTCTTTCAATCTTTTTAAAAGAAGGCTTTCAATGTAAAAATAAAAAGAAATCATTAACTGTTCGAGTGAAATATTATATTCTAATATAATAAAATCCCTTGCATTGAATACATCATTTATTTTTTGTACTACCTTCTCGCCATTACAATCTAAATTAAAAAATGTCTTGTATAAATTATATAAATCTTTTGCGTTTACTGATTCAATTGCAAACACTCTATCTGTATTCTGAGAAACATATGGTAAATTATGAGTTAAAAATAAATCATGTTTATGAGAATTATGTAATCGATTTAGTAATTTTAGAAACAGTGTATGCTCTATATGTTGGTCTTGAAAGTTAATAGTTTCTTCTTTATCTTTATTTTTTTCCCTTATACTTTGAGATTTTAATAACTGTCCTATCGATTCGATCTTAGTGTTGTTATTTCTAATATAACAGTCATACTGAATAATATTATCTATAATTCTTTTCATATTAAAAGTAAGACTCATTAATTCATAATTTAGTGTTTCATCACTAAAAAAGTCGGAAGATAAACTTAGTTGTTGTATATTAGTGTTTATAAACTTAGGATATTTTTCAAAAAATAAATATGAAAATGCATTATAAAATGAATAAAACTTTATAAATTCATAATCTAAATTTCTACTCATTGATAACGTAAATTTATTCTTTATTGAAATATATTCTTCCGTTCCCTTTTTTATTAATTCTAAGGAATAATTTTTTCCATAACCTGTTTGATAACTGACCTCTAAATCGGGGTTAGTTAAGACGGTATCATCACGAGGAAGTGTTAGAATAACGGCTTGAGGAACATCAGTATTTTTAGTCATTATTAAATTCCTTTTATTATTACTTTGAACTAAATTATATTATTTCTACAAAAAATATAAAGATTCTATTTTAAGTGAACTTATTGTTCGCTTTAGTTAAAAGCAATTAAGCGCTAAAGCTATGTATTTTTTAATTAAATCTACAAATTTCTTTCACTTTTTCTAAAAACAACTTACTTACATTTGATAAAACTTGATCTTTTTTCCAGATAATATTCAAACTAGGCCCAAGGTTTGTTGCAAATGGTTTAAAACATATTAGACTTTCATCGCTGGTATTGACTAGTTCATCAAGAGTCAATGCATAACCAACACCTTAACGCACCAAAATTGGATAACTCTTTATCCTAATAAAGATTCTATACTACTTTCCAAAGATGGTAGTGTCGGCATTGCTTATAAAGTTGAAGAAGATATGAAAATTATTACTTCAGGGGCATTATTGCATTTAAATATAATAGATGATGAGTTCTTACCTGATTATTTAACTTTAGTTTTGAATTCACCAATTGTTCAATTGCAAGCTGAACGAGATGCGGGTGGATCTATTATTCAGCATTGGAAACCATCCGAAATTGAAGAGGTTATTATTCCTAAATTACCATTAGATAGTCAGAAAAAGATATCTGATCTAGTTCTACAATCGTTTAAACTCAAAAAACAATCCGAACAACTTTTAGAGGTTGCTAAAAAAGCGGTAGAAATAGCGATTGAACAAAATGAAGCAACAGCGATTGATTATATCAACTCATACAGTGAGTTAATGCAAGAAGATGGAAATTGGTGCTAAACTATTTTTGCAATGTAAAAAGCTCAGCAGACTTGAATTTATCTGCTGAGTTTAATATTAGCATTAATAAGAATTGAAGCGTGCAGCCAGTGATTAATTCTGGTCATCAATAAAAAATTATTCAAGATAGTTTTGGCTGGTTTAAACGTATTATTAGGTATTTTGTACTTCAAGCAAAATACTTACAACACCTGCTTCACCAAACTCATAATATATTCTAAATTTTTAGTATCAGACACAGTTAATTCATAATCACCCGTCGCCCAATGACCAACATTAGAAACGTCTTTTGTTAATTTTTTAGGATCGTCAAGATTGCCTTTTTTAGCATTAATCCAAATTTTTAATGATTTATTTTGTAAATGTATAGAGACAATATTATTTTTACCTTGTTTAAATGCAATATAAAGTTTTTTAGGTGAGATTTCTAGATCTGTCGATAACGCTAAAATAGCATTCTTAAAGCTTTCATAAAGCTCTAGAACGTCATCTGATTTATCATTCAAATGGTAGTCTTCATCATATACAACTAACTCTTTGGTTACTTTATCTAATGCCGAATCTTTCGTATGTTGCACTTGTTTAATACTTGGTGCTGATTTAGAACGTTTAATAGGGTTAATCGAAATTAAGTCATTATCAAACCGTTTAATTTCCCATAGTTCTATGGCTAAATCTTTGAAGTTAGTCGATTGTTTTTGATAATCAGTAAATGCAGGAGAAACAAAAATAATTTTACTTTGCGACCAATCAATTTGATGACGTTTTAAATTTGCTTGGCAAGATTCATTATACTCGACAATAAAATCAGCTTGATAATCCAGCATAAGATTTAAGTAGGTTACACCCTGATCGATAACACTAAAATTACGTTCACGTTTATATTCAATAATGACAAATGCATTTGCTTCGGTATCATAAGCCAAGGTATCAATGCGGTAATCTTTGATTTTGAATTCAGATTTTACAAAGGTTAAATTACCAATAATATCTAAATTATGTTCGAATAATGACTGGATCTCTTTTTCTAGTTTGAACGGCTTTTCTTTTAAGATAGTCAATTTTTGATTTTTATTTCCGAAAATTTGCATTATTACTTCCTAATCAATCACATCACTTTTCATAGAATAAACGATTTCGTGTTTTTTTGCATTATTTATAAAAAAATAAAGATATTATGAATATCAATCCAATGATCCCCCTAAATTGGACCACGAAAAAATGAAACTATATCTAATTTCATTAACCAGATAACTATGAAATAGTTCAACGTTCACCAGCTCATCAATGCATCATTTATTGATATTCAATCAACAAAAGAAAAGTGGTAATATCTTTATGATTTTATATTAATCAAGCGTTTTAGTTATATAATTGATATTACACAAATGTATAATTAAATATTGTACTCTCCTCTTCTCTCGGATACCAAAATCAAAACAGTCAAACCACTAGAGAAAGCATATGCCTAACAAGTTGGCATAAGATTATCTTCTGCTCATTAAACCTACTGGTACAAAGATCTGAAAGATTAACTGTTAATGGCTCGTTTCAGAAAAAACGAGCTTTTGTTAGTTTTCCCGAATTAAATTTAGCTCAATATCGTATAAAACGCATTACAAAAGAAGTTATTATCTAAAGGTAATAATCCTCAAACCTATAAAAATTTGAACAACGTCATTCATTAGAATGAACAATAGAATACTTTTGAGAAGGTCGCCATATCTGCATTAAAAGATGGAAGAAGAATTTGATCCTAATGCTATTGAAGCAGCATTAGCTGATATTGTAGTTAATAAAATAAGACGCAAATATCATCGATCAACTTATCTAAAACAAAATTATAAACAAATCTAACTTTTTGTAAAATTTAGTATTTATTTATAAACGATAACCAATTATAATGTCAAGATTATACAATTAAGGAGATAATGATGGTTAAAAATTCAGACTTAAAAAAAATTATAAACATGGTTGCTGAAGAGCAAAATTATAACGTTAAGGAGGTTAATACAAAAACCCAATTATACTTAGATGGTTGGCATACTGTTGCATTTGAAATTAGAGAAAATAGCACAGGATACTTACAGGCACATCCATGGGAATCTGTTGATGAAAATGGTGATGGTCGATATGGAAGGGCTGTGTATTCGCTACGCTCAGTTAGTGATGTTATTCAATTTTGTTCCATTTTAATTTCTAGTTCAAAAATTCGAGCTAAAAGAAAGGAATAAATTTACTAACTATTTCTTACATCGCATACTTATAAGGTTTAATTAGTAGATTGTTAGAGCAATTTGTATCACACTCTATTAACCAAAACAAATAGTCCATTGAATTACATTTTCTAATACTGGTTAAAAGGTGAATTTAGTTAATGTTTTCATTCCGTGCTTCTTGGTTTCATCAAATAATAAGCTAAGGGTTCATGATATAATTCACCGTCATCGCCTTTGATAAAGGTTATCGTAGCAGGGTAAGTTTTATTGGGTAGAAATACAGAACTTCTACCATATAATTTATTAATCTTATCTTGCCCATTTAATACCCAATCAGGCGTATCTAATACCTGATAATCAATTTTTACATACACATTTGTCTGATTTTTTCGATATAACCCACTTTCATACGTTTTTTCTGTTATATCTTTTACTTTCACTATTTTTTTAGGGCCATAGCAAAATGAACTATTGTAAAAAGGTTTCCTTCCGCTATTCCCTCTATTATCAATAAATTGATGCCAGTATTCACGCCCCAAATCGGTTAAGTCATAGCGATAAATGCCCGATTGACCTTCTACCGGTGTTTGGCTTAATAAGCCTAATTCAGCAAACAGTGGTAAGGTTCGTGTCAGGTCTTCTTTATTCCAAACCGTCCATTG